>JAWVFG010000108.1:0-3012 GCA_033856335.1 Solirubrobacterales bacterium | reverse complement strand
GTCGCCGACCGCCTCGGCCGGGATGTGCTCCAGGACGGAGATCGAATAGATCCCCGCCACATCACCTGGAAGCCGATCGCTCGGGGGAAAGCGCTCTCGCACGAAGTCGACGTCCGGGTATGCGCGGCGGAACTCATCGAACTGCTCGGGCCCGTGGCCGCTCCCGTCATAGGGGTCAACGACCGTCACTCCGTAACCCAGGCGGGTGAGGAGATCGGCGACCAGCGGCTCGCCGGCCCCTATCTCGACCAGTCCTCCGCCGCGCTCGACGTTGCCGAGCACCGCCTTGACCATCCAGCAGCGCTGCAGGTCCTTCATGTCCGAGCTGGCGCGCGCCAGCCCGCCGAGATGATCGGCGCTGTCGGCGAAGTCGCGAACGGTGCCGTAGGAGAGGGGCTCGACCTCGAACCGCCCGCGGTAGAGCTCCTCGAGCTCCCACAGCCGATCCGATGGAAAGGCGCGGTTCACGCAGGCACCGGCCTGGGGCGGCCGGCGAGCTGGCGGCGGTAGAACTCCGCCAATGCGGCTGTGTTGTCGGGCCAGCTCAGCCGGTCCAGGGCGAACTGGCGCGCCCGCCGGCCGAGCCGCTGGGCGAGGTCACGATCGTCGAGGAGCTGTTCGAGCCGCGCTGCGATCTCGAGCGCCGTTCCGTCGCGCAGCAACAGCGCGTCCTGCCCGTCGGTGAGGTCGTTGCCGAGGTTGCAGGCGGGCAGGATCACCGGACGCCCCATCGCCAGGAACTCCGGCAGCTTCGAGGGCAGCCGGTAGCGGTTGAAGTCGTCGGGCGCACCGGGTTGGACATAGGCATCGGCAAGGGCGAGATAGCCCGGGATGTCCCGCCAGGGGACGTCGCCGAGGTCCGGCACCCCCTCCCGCAGCGCCTGGAACGTGCGCGGATCTACGCCGCCGAGCTTGGTGCTCCCGAGCCGGACCAGCTTGACCCGGCGCCCCCGGCGCTGCAGCAGCTTCACGGCGAGGTACAGGCTGAACAGCTCGCGGAGGTTGGCCCAGTGCCCGATGCCGTGGTAGACGAGCACGAAGTCGTCGGGGCGCAGGCCGAGCTCCTTCCGGGAGACCGCGGGAGGCAGGTCGGGCCGAAAGCGCTCGTGGTCGACGCCGGGGCGCGCCAGGTGATGCGGTCGCTTCGCGAAGTTGAACTCGTTGAGCTCCTCGGTGATCACAGTGACCGCAGCGGCCCGCTCGAGCAGGCCCGGGTAGTGGGCGGGATGGACGAAGTCGTCGGTGCAGAGCTCGTCCTGGCGCTCGCGCGGGAGGCTCCGAAGTTGCTCGTAGGGCAGCTTCAGCGCGGAGGAGAGCAGGTGCTCCTCGTTGTCCTCGAGGTGCACGACGTAGGGCGCGCCGAGGACCGCCGCGGCTCGCTCGGTGGCCTTCCGAACCACCTCGCGTGGCGTCCACGCGCAGATCATCGTCTTGCCGGGATCGCGGGCCCAGTCGCGGAGCTTGCGCTCGAGGGCGTCGTAGTTGATGCAGTCGAAGCTCGGCTCTCCGACGGTCGCGATCCTGTCGGTCCGGCCCTGCCCGCAGAGGACGACCTCGATCCCCTCCGCGGTCATCTCCTCGCCGAGGTGGAACGCCTGGATGACGCTGTTGACGTGCAGCTTTCCGAAGTGGAGGAAGAGGACCCTCATCCGACGGCCTCCAGCATCGCGATCGCCTGCGGATCACCGCTGAACGGCGGCATCGTGTAGTCGGCCGCCTCCCGGAAGAAGCCGGGGTTGTAATAGGGGTCGCCGGCCTCCAGGCGCTCGTACCAGCGGTCCACGAAGAGCGCGCGATCGATCACGTCGAAGTCCGAGAGCCGGCGTGCCTCCGTCGTGTGGCTGACGGTCCGCGGGGCCGGCGCACAGACCACCGAGAGCCCCTCTCGCCGCAGCCGGAGGCAGAGGTCGAAGTCCTGAAACTGGCGGCTGTAGGCCTGCTCGAAGCCGCCGAGCCGATCGAAGAGCGAGCGGCGCAGCAGCATGCAGTCCATGCCGATGGCCGAGACCTCGCGTGCGCAGGAGAGGGAGCCGTAGTAGCCGTCGCCATCAGCGGGGAAGCCGCGCATCGCCGGAACGGCCGGGTCGTAGAGCCCGATCGCGATCCCGGCCGCCGCAACCCGCCCGTCCGGATGGGTGAGGGTGGGACCCACGGCGCCGACGCCGGGCATCTCCGCGTAGAGCAGGAGCTGCTCGATCCAGTCCGGTTCGACCACCTCGGTGTCCTCGCTCAGGAAGATCAGGTACTCGCCCTTCGCCCGGCGCGCGCCCAAGTTCGCCAGCCTGGCCGGGTGGAAGGATCCGCGGCGCTCCTCGACGATCACCTCGAGCTCCGGATATGCGGTCCGGTCGCGAAGGGCGGCGACTGCTCGCTCGGGCCCGTCCCGGCCGGGGATCACGACGCTGACCGCTGGCTTGGCGTCGGGGGGAGCACGCCGCAGGCGGACCCGGTGGGGGATGGTCTCGTGCGGGACGGCCTCCGCCGCGATCCCCCGGCGGTTCAGGTGTTGGTTGACGGCACGCGCCTGGAGCTCGGGGACGCCGGCCTTCTCGGACTCCCCGAGGGCGATGCTGCCCGGGATCGCCCGCCAGTGATAGAGCCGCTGCGGGATGTGATGGATTCGCCCGGTCCTCTCGGAGAGCCGCAGCAGCAGCTCGAAGTCCTGGATCGTGTCGAAGTCGGAGTCGAAGCCGCCGACCTCCGAGACCAGCTCGCGGCGCGCGACGAGCAGGTGCCCCACGTACATCGCGCCGAGCGCGTACACCGGCGACCAGTCCGGCTTCAGGAACGGATCCGTGATCTTCCCGTCGGCCGTGAGCTTGTCCTGATCCGAGTAGACGACGTCGATCTCGTTCTCCGAGAAGGCCCGCGCGACCATCAGCAGCGCGTCCGTGGTCAGCGCGTCGTCGTGGTCGAGAAAGGCCACCAGCTCGCCGCGGCAGAGCGACAGCCCCTGGTTCGAGGCCGCCGAGATGCCGGAGTTCTCACCCAGCAGGCGGGCGGTGATCCGCG
>JAWVFG010000107.1:0-12047 GCA_033856335.1 Solirubrobacterales bacterium | reverse complement strand
AGAAACAACACGCCGGCGGCGTGGGCACCTAGGACCTATAGGCCGGGAAGAAGTCCTCGGGCGCCGGGACCGACCGCGCTGCGAGCTCCTCGTAGGCGTCTGGATCGCAGACCAGCTCGTGGGTGCGGAACGGCGCCTCGCCGGTCGCGAACCCCCGCTTGAAGGAGTCCAGGGAATCCCCGGACTCCAGGCCGCCGCCCAGGCTCACCGGCAGTCCGAGGTCCTCGCCGAGCGAGATCATCGCCGCGAACAGGTTCTTCATCGGCGAGTCACCCAGAGCCTCGTCGGCGGTGCCGCCCAGGTAGTAGTGCAGGTAGCCGTCGCTCGCGACCGCGATCGCGCCCGCGAGTCCCGACCCCTCGCGGCTGCCGGCCATCAGCCAGGACCGCTCACTCCGGAGCAGGATCTCGAAGTACTCGCTCGGATAGAGGTACCGCTCCGCTGCCCCGGTACGCGCCATCGTCTCCGCGTACGCACGCTCAAAGGCCGTCCTCTGGCCGCTGGCGGCCTCAGGGCCGGGGATGGCCTCCATTGACCATCCGTGGCGCTCGTTGCGCCGGATCTGCTCTCTGAGGCGCTTGCGGATCCCGGCG
Organism: Solirubrobacterales bacterium; assembly: GCA_033856335.1. GTDB lineage: Bacteria > Actinomycetota > Thermoleophilia > Solirubrobacterales > 70-9 > DASUPK01. Next base: position 11,454 of record JAWVFG010000107.1, on the reverse strand, counting down.
TCGCCGTCGGCGATATGGACGTGGTTGCGGACGGTGCCGCCCGCCAGACACTCCTCGCCGATCCGGTCGCGGACGAAGACGCTGACCAGGCCGGTCTCCGACCAGTCGATCTCGCCCGGATCGAGTGGGCTCCCCGGCCGGCCGGACGCTCCCGGGTACCCGTAGGGCGAGATCGCGTCAACGCGCTCACTCCTCTCGATGGGCCGCACGATCACGGGCAGGCGCAGAGCTCCGCCGTCAATCTCGATGGTGTGGGTAACCCCCTCGGCCTCGAGGAACGGGGGCGATCGGAAGAAGTTGCCCTCGTCGGAGCCGGCCGCGCCGCCGTCCGAGATCAGCCTGGCCTTCACTCTTCGGGTGGCTCTGGCAGGTCCTCGCGAAAGCCGCCCCAGAGCTCCACGTCGATCAGCTCGTCGCCGTGGCGAACCTGCTTGCGCAGCACGCCCTCCTGCTGCCAGCCGTTGTAGATGACCGCCTTCTTCGCCGCCTCGTTGGTCGCCGGGATGCGGCCGTAGACCTTGTGGGCGCCGAACTCCTCGAACGCCTTCAGGTTGGTGAGGCGCTCGGCCTCCCTGCCGACTCCCCTGCCGCGGACCCGCTCGTCTCCCATGATCGCCCCGAGCTCGGGGGCCGTCTGGCGGTTCAGCCCGTAGAGAGCCGTGTAGCCGACCGGCTCGTCGATCCCCTCGACCTCGACCGCCCACTTGCGATCCTCGGCGCCCGGGTCATGGGACTGCTCGATCGCCCGCTCGACCCAGCGCCTGGCGTCATCCTCGCCGAACTGCTCGCGATGCTCGAGCAGGTTGGCGGTCGCGGCCGGGGAGTTGAACCAGCGGTGGACGGCGGCGGCGTCCTCCGGCCTGAAGTCCCTGAGTGAGATGCCACGGGCCATCAGCGCTCCCCGGCCTCCTCCCGCTCGGCGGCCTTTCTGAGCGGCGAGTCCGGCGGAGAGCCGGCATAGGGGTCGACCGCCACGCTGCCCACGCCGCCGAGCAGTGCGCCCGGCGTGCGGGCCAGGATCCTCAGATCCAGCCGCAGCGAGCGATGTTCGACATACCAGACGTCCAGCTCGATTCGCTCCTCCCACGGGATCCCGGCTCGTCCGTGAATCTGGGCCCAGCCGGTGACGCCGGGACGCAGATCGAGGCGACGCAGCTGGCGAGGCGTGTAGAGCTCCACCTGGGCCGGCAGGGTCGCCCGCGGTCCGACGATCCGCATCTCGCCGCGCAGCACGTTGAAGAGGTTCGGCAGCTCGTCGAGCGAGAAACGCCGCAGCAGCCTGCCGACACGAGTCACCCGAGGGTCCTCGGCCGTAACGGCGGTTCCGACACCGATCGGATCGGCGCCCTGGCGCATCGTCCGCAGCTTGAAGAGCTCGAAGATCACGCCGTCCCTCCCCACTCGGCGTTGGCGGTAGAACACCGGGCCCCGAGATTCCAGGCGGATCGCGATCGCCGCGATCAGAAACAGCGGCGAGAGGAGGATGAGACTGACGACTGCGATCGCCAGGTCGGCGGCTCGCGGCAGGCCTCGCTTTGGCCGCGTGAGCGGTTCCGGCATCTCCAGGCGCTGCTGCGCGGCGTCCGGCGGTGGTCCGTTCGTCTCGGTCATCGGGTGCCCTCCACCTTCTCCCAGCCGATCGGCACCGTTCCGGCGCGGAGCCGGTCCCAGAGTCCGACGGCGATCGAGGCGGTCACGGTGACGTAGTAGTAGGCGATCCGGAACGGAAGGGCGGGGACGAACCGCCCGAGCAGGGCTCCCACCAGGATCGCCAGCTGGAGGGAAAGAGTGGCCGTGTAGACCCAGCCATGGCCGAGCAGCGCGACGTTGGCTGGGAGGACGATCAGGTGCAGCCAGGGCGTCAGGTAGCGCAGCAGGCGGTGCGAGTAGATCTCCAGCGCGTAGGCGGGGCCATAGCCCCGCGGGTCGAGCATCCCCCACTTGAGCATCACGTCCCAGAGCCCCCACATCATCCGGCGCTTGCGCCGGAACTCCCCCTCGACCGTCGGCGCCATCTTCTCCTCGGCAACCGCCGCCGGCTCGTAGACGGCGCGCCAGCCCCGCTTGGTGAGCTCGAACGGGAAGCCGATGTCCTGGCCGCGGCTCGGGTCGAGCTCGATGTACGCCTCCCGGCGGACCGCGTTGATCGCCCCGTTGCCTGCGGTGATGCCGGCGAGGCGGGTCTCCATCGAGCGCACCGTCATTTCGTAGCGCCAGTAGAGGCCTTCCTGGTTTCCTCCCTCGCCTCCCTCGAAGCGGACCTGGCCACACGCGTATCCCACGCGCTCGTCCGCGAAACGGGCGACCAGGCGGCGCAGCGCGTCCGGGTGCCAGTAGCTGTTGGCGTCCGAGAAGGCCAGGATCTCGCCGCCCTCCCGGCGGACGGCCTGGTTGAGAGCGGCGACCTTGCCACCCCGCGGCAGCTCCAGTACGTCGTCCGCCCCGGCGCTACGGGCCAGCTCCGCGGTGCGATCGCTCGAGCCGTCCGAGGCGACGACGATCTCGAGGCGATCGGCGGGATAGTCGAGAGCACGAGCGTTGGCGATCTTGCGCTCGATCACCTGCTCCTCGTCGTAGGCGGGGATGATCAGGGTGACCCGCGGCAGCTCGCCCTCCTGGTCCGCGGCGTCCCTCGGCTCGCCGAAGATCGCCACCAGGGCCGCGAGCAGCAGCGGATAGCCCAGGTGGGCGTAGACGATCAGGCCGGCGGCCACCCAGAAGACGATTTCGAGCGCCATTAGCGGGGGATTATCGGCGGAGCGGGATCATCGGGGCTCCCCGAGCAGCTCGCGGTAGAGATCCATCGTCTGATCGGCGATCCGGTCCCATGAATAGGTCGTGGCGGCCTCCCGTGTGGCGGCGGCGCCGAGCGCCTCCGTGGCGGCAGGGTCGGCGAGGAGCTCGCGCATGGTCTCCGCCAGCGCATCCGGGTCGTCCGGGGGGACGAGCCGCGCAGCTCCCCGCGCGGCGATCTCGGGGAACCCGCCCACCGAGCTCAGCACCAGCGGGCGGCCGAAGGCGAGCGCCGTGTAGAGGACGCCCGACTGCTCGATGTTGCGGTAGGGCAGGACGGCGAGGTCGGCGCGGCGCATGAAGGCGGGGATCTCAGCGTCGGGGATGAAGCGATCCACGAAGCGCACTGTGCCCGGTGCGCGCGCCGCTAGATCGCGCAGCTCGTCCATCGGCATCCGGGGCATACCGGCGATCCAGAGCTCCGCGCCCTCGATCCGCCGGAAGGCCTCGAGCAGGACATCGGTCCCCTTGTAGGGTCGGATCAGGCCGAACGCCAGGATGACCGGGGCCTCGGTCTCCCGCAGCTCCTCCGGCAGGGGAACCTCCTCGGGCTGCCGGGTGAGGTAATCGAAGGCGCCGTGTGGGATCACCCGCAGCCGCTCGGTCGCGACGCCGAAGTCGGCCTCCAGGCGCCGCCGCCCGTGCTCGGAATGGACCACGACCGCGTCCATCTCGGCGAGCAGCCGAGTGAGCGTGCGCCCGATCCGGCTCCCGGCCTCCGGGAGCCGCCAGTGCATCGTGTAGACGCGCGGGCGCCTTGGAGGGAGGAGGCGCCGATCGAGGCCCGGGATCGGAAGCCATTGGTAGTGGATGAGATCGGCCTGCTCGGCGATCCGCCGGTAACGCCGCATGTCCGGAATGTGCTCCGCGGCGCGCAGCAGGCGGCGACGCCGGGGCCCGATCCCCGCCCGCGAGGAGCGGCGGTAGAAGAGCTCACGCACTTCGTAGCCTTCCTCCTGCGGTACCGGCCCGTATGGGAATCGGCAGGTGATCAGCTCCACGTCTGCGCCGGCGCGCGCGAGAGCGCCCGCCAGCGCGTGGTCGTACGGTGGCGTGTAGGCGGCCGGATCGACGATCTGAACCCGCATGGGCGAGCATTGTCGCCGTGCTGGTCTCCTACTGCGTGGTCAACACCAACGGGCGCGAGCTTCTGCTCGCCTGCCTCGACGCGATCGAGCGCGCGACTCCGCCCGATCTCGAGCACGAGGTCCTCGTGCTGGACAACGCCTCCGACGACGGATCCGCCCAGGCCGTCCGCGGGCTGGGCCGCGAAATCAGGCTGATCGCACTCGACCGGCGTCAGGGCAAGGCCGCGAACGACAGTCGGCTGCTCGAGGAGGCGCGAGGCGAGTATTGCCTGCTGCTCAACGAGGACTCAGAGCTGCATCCGGGGTCGGTGGCGGCACTCCTGGGCGCGCTCCAGTCGGATCGGCGGGCAGCGGCCGCCGGGGCGCAGCTGCTCACCCCCGACGGGCGCGAGGTTCCCTGCGCCTGGCGATTGCCAAGCGCAGGGAGCGCGCTGGCCGGAGCACTCTTCCTGCATCGCCGAGCAACAGTGGAGAGCGGCGGGACTGGCACCCGCCCCGTCGGCTGGGTTCAGTCGAGCGCGATGATGGTTCGCAGAGACGCCGCCGAGGAGGTCGACTACCTGGATCCGGACTTCTTCGTCTACTCCGACGAGACCGACTTCTGCAAGCGCCTGGGGGACGCAGGCTGGCGGATCCTCTACGTCCCCTCGGCCAGGGCGACTCATCACGACCAGATGGCGCAGGACGCCCCTGGCGCGGAGCGGCGCATCGTCGAGTACCACCGCAATCGCGACCGCTATCTCCGTAAGCATCTCGGGCGTGTCGAGGCGTTTCTGCTGCGTCCTCTGCTCGCCTGGCCATATCTGCTGCGCTCGGCGGCGGCTCTGGTCCTCCCAGGCCACTCGCCGCACCGGTACTGGCTCCACACGCGCCAGGCGCTCCTGCCGGGGCGAGGCGAGGGCATCCGCGAGGCGGCGGAGGCCCACAACCGGGCCTTAGGGTCGTAGCCATGCGGATCCTCGAGGTGACCCAGATGTGGCCGAGCCCGGAGAACCCGGACCTGGGCAGCTTCCTGGTGCCGCTGACGCGCGAGCTCGAGGCGCTCGGCCACGAGGTCGAGGTGTCCTCGATCAGCCAGCGGGGCGGCTCGCGGTCCAAGTACGTGCGTCTGGCCCGGGAGTCCCGCGCGGCGGCACGTCGCTTTCGCCCGGATGTCGTCTTCGCGCATTTCCTGTTCCCGTCTGGCGCGGCGGGCGCGCTCGCTGCCCGTGCAGCCGGCGCTCCGCTCGTTGTGATGGCCCACGGGCAGGACGTCGCCAACCTGGGGCGGTTGCCGGGCGTCACGGCGGCCACTCGGTGGGTCCTGCGCCGATCCTCGGCGGTGATCGCCAACTCGCACTGGCTCGCCGACCACCTCATCGAGCGGATCCCGGCGGCCGAGCCGCAGATCGAGATCGCCGATTGCGGCGTCGACCTCGACGCGTTCTCCCCACGGCCCGCCGTCGACGCCCGCAGAGAGCTCGGCTGGGACGGCGAGGGCCCCGCGTTCCTCTGCGTCGGCTCGCTGATCGAGCGCAAGAACGTGCTGCGGCTCGCGGACGCATTCGCCTCGCTCGGGCGGGGACGGCTCGCCTTCGTCGGGGACGGGCCTCTGCGCGGCGCGCTCGAGGGACGAGCCGATGTAACGCTCGTCGGGCGCATCCCCCAGTTGAAGGTCCCCCAATGGGTCGCCGCCAGCGACGTGCTCTGCCAGCCCTCCCTGACCGAGCCGTTCGGCCAGGCCACACTCGAGGCGATGGCCATGGAGCGGAGCGTCGTCGCGACGACCGTCGGCGGGCCGCCCGAGTTCGTCACCCCCGAGGCCGGCGTCCTGGTCGATCCGGAGGACGCCGGTGCTCTCGCTCGTGCCCTGGAGAGCGCAGCGGGTATGTCCTCGCCGAACCCCGCCGCGCGTCAGGCGGCCGCGGCTCACGACGTGAAGCGCCAGGCTGCCCGGATGGTCGAGGTGCTTCAGCGCGCCGCCGGACTGAACTAGCGGATCCCGTCCTCGTCTCGCTGCTCGGCCTCCAGGGCCTCCCGCGTCATGCGCGGACCCCGCCCGTGCTCCGGTTCCGGCTCGGCCGTGGGCTTCTCGGTCGGCGCCTCCCGGAGGTTGCTCAACGCGGCCTTGACGTACGCCGGGCTCAGCACCCGGCCGGCGGCCTCGCGCTCCTCGTCGTTCAGGAAGCCCGTCGCCCAGAGGAGCAGCGGATACGCGAGCCAGAGGACGGTCCGGCCCGCCAGGCCGGCGATGCCGGATGTGGGCAGCAACAGCTCCCCGGCGGCGACGAGCACCGCGGCCAGTCCGAAAGCCTGGGCCAGCCGGAGCCATTCGTAGGGGACCTTGAAGAGCCGCTGGGTGAAGACGTACATGAGGACGAGCACGACGGCGTAGGAGGCGACCAGCGCGACGCCGGCGCCGACGATCCCCATCGAGGGGAGCAGCAGCAGGTTGAGCCCGATGTTGACCACCGTGCCAGCGGCGGTGGCGGGGAAGTTGTATTCGGTCCGGCCGGTGCGGCCGAGCACGATGACCAGGACGAGATAGAGGGCGTACAGCATCACGCCGGTGGAGACGAGACCGATCGTCTTGTAGGAGTCGAAATACGCGGGCGCCGCCAGGGCGCGCACGATCCAGCGCGAGAGCAGCCATAACCCGGCGACCATGAAGGTCGTCACCGAGACGAACCAGGTGACGATCACGGCGTAGGCCCTGCGGGCCTCGTCGTCGTCCTGGATCGAGTACGCGAGCGGCGGCCAGGCGAGCTGGAAGCCCTTGACCAGGACGTTCACGGCCTGCGCGAACTTGACCGAGAGGCTGTAGAGACCAGCGGGCCCCAGGCCGACGAGCCGGACGATCAGCACCCGGTCGATGAAGTTGAGGGAATAGAGCGAGAGCTCGGCGGGCATCGTCGGCAGGCCCCACCTGAGCATTCGGCGCCAGAGCGGGAAGTCGGGCATGACAGCCAGCCGGCGCCTCTGCGCGATCACCAGTCCGGCCAGGAAGACGGCCCCCGTCACGTACTGGCCCAGCAGCAGGCCGCTCGCTCCATCCCCCTCGCCGACCACAAGCCAGACCGTGGCCGGGATGGTCACGAGCACGTTGGCGACGGTGAACCCGAAGTAGGCCTTGGCTCGCTCGTCCAGCCGGAAGAGGGCGGTCAGGAACTCGAACATCGTGAAGACCCAGAGCCCGAAGATCGCAATCCGCATCAGGCTGGCGTCGGAGTGCCCGAGCAGCAGGCGCGAGAGCGGCTCGGCGAAGGGAAGGGCGAGCGCCAGGCCGATCGTCGTGGTCCAGAGCAGGGACGCGAACGCGGTCTTCACCACCTCGGCCGGAACCTCCGCGGACTGGTAGTAGAAGCGCAGGAGGGCCTCGATGATCCCCAGCCGGATCACGATGCTGGCGGCGATCACGCCCGTGACCAGCACCTCAGCCGCGCCGTAGTCGGCGGGCGTCAGGTAGCGCGTGTAGAGCGGCAGCAGCGCTACCGCGATCAGCTTCGAGATCACGCTCGAGGCCGTATACGCGGCTCCCGTCGTCGCCAGGCGGCGGAGATATCCGGTCATGAGCTACCCAGCAGACTGACGAGGGGCGGCGCCAGAAGACGCCACATCGGACCCAGACCCGGGCCAGTCTCCCGCGCCCACCTCGGCGGCCAGCACGCCCCCGACGGCGAGCAGCACCCAGGTGAGCGGGTCGGTCAGATACGCCGCATAGCCGATCGTATGGACGACGAGCGCGCAGAACGCGGCCGCGATCCCGATCCGCGCGGGCGTGAGCTCGGCCCGCTCCGCGTCCCCGAGCGGGCGGAAGCGCGCACCAAGGCCCGGGGCGACGGAGCGCATTCCCGAGAAGACCATCCAGAGGGCGGCCGCGAGGAGCGCCAAGTACCCCACGAGCCCGATCACTCCCTGCTCGGCCGCCACGGTGACCGGCTCGGTGTGCGAGATCGTCGTGTCACCGGCCTTGACGTTCTCGGCGCTGGCGAAAGCCTTCGAGAAGGAGGCGGAGCCGTAGCCGTATAGCGGACGGTGCTCCGCGAGCTTCAGGCCGCCCGAGACCAGGCTGCTGTGGCCCTCGGTCACGGTGCGCGTGGACTCGTTGGACCCACCGGCGAGGAAGAGCACGCCGGCCACGACCGCCGCCATGACGAGCGGCGTCCCGACGATTGCCCAGCGAACGCTCCAGCGCAGCCCGGCCAGCACCGCCAAGCCGATGAGAAGGGCGATGAAAGTCGTCTGGGAGAAGGCGAAGACCAGCCCGGCGAAGGTGATCGTTACGGCCACCACCAGCGCGAGGACGAGGCGCCGGCTGGTCGACCAGAGCAGAGCGGTGGTCGCGAGCAGGATCGGCAGCATCAGGTAGCGGCCGAAGATGTTCGGGTCCCAGAACAACGAATTGACCCGGAAATAGAAGTGGAAGTCGTTGGACGCCACCAGCTTGCCGTTCCAGAAGATGTGCTGGTCCGCGAACTGGCCGATCCCGATCAGGGCCAGGATCAGCCCCTCGGCGATCAGGACGAAGAGGGCGAGCTTGAGCAGACGGCGGTCCCAGGTGGCCTCGGCCAGCAGGGAGAAGAGGATCGCGAAGGGGATCAGGAAGAAGCCCACGTTGCGGGCGGCGAAGGCGACGTCCTCCGAATAGATCGTCTGCAGCGCGTACAGGCAGATCACAAGGACGAGAGCGAGCACGAGCGGCTTGGGCAGCCGCCGGAGGCGCGTCTCGCCGCGCAGCGTCGCCACCACCGTCGCCAGCACCCCCGCGCCGATCACCGCGTAGAGCGGGATGAGCAGGTTGACGGCCTGCCCGCCTGCCACGTGCAGGCGCACTCGGAATGGGAGCGTGGCGATCACCAGCAGGGGCAGCAGGATCGGCCAGCGGAGCATCGCCGCCGCGCCGATGGCCAGCGCGAGCGCCGACCCCACGATCACCCCGGCGAACTCCAGGTGATGCTCGCGCAGGCTCCGCAGCTCGTCCCAGCCCTGGCCGGCGATCAGCGCTGTGGCAAGCCCTATCGCCAGGACCAGCCCGGCGACGCGGATGCGGGCGTCGGAGGCGAGGAACGACAACGACAGCGCCCCCGCCGCGGCGAGGCAGCCGATGACCTCGAGCGTCTCGCTGCTCACGATGCCGTCCCGTTGGCGGAAATGGTCACGTGCTCACCCGGAGTCGCAACTCGATCCGCCCGGCGCAGGTCGAGGCGCATCCGATAGACGCCCGGAGGCACGGGCCGGCCTGACGCATCGGTCCCGTCCCAGTCGAAGCAGTGCGCCCCTGACTTGGCGGTGCTGGGCGCCTTGTCGCTACCGGTGAGCTGGGCCGCCTGCGCCAGGACGCGGACCACCTGATCGGAGGCGTCGATGATCGCCACCTGGACCGTGTCGTCGCGCGTCAACCGGAAACAGGCGCGGTACCCGCTGCCATGACGCGGCTTCAACTTGACTGCGCTGGCGACCGGGCCCTCGTCGCGAAGGTGCTGCGTCAGGACGATCGCGGCGGCCGTGGCGACCAACAGGGCGGCCACAACCAGCGCGGGGATCAGGACGGCCGGTCGACTGCGCTCGCTCACAGGGCGGCCGTCTTCTGTGTTGGCTCAGATACCCGAGCCGGTCGTGGCGCTTGCCCCAGTTGTGCTCGATCCCCCGGCCTTGTCATCACCGACGACAACGGCAACGGGGTCTCCCTCGGCGGATTGCCGGACCTCATTGTTCATCGGCTGCGTCTTCTGGATCCCGACTGCTTGGCCAACGATCGGAGCACACTGGCGGCCGTCCGTCGGGTCGAACATGACGACGCTGGTCGGGAACGGGGTCGAGGTATTGCCCACCGGACCGACCTTGTAGCCCTTCTGCTTGAGCGGCCCGGCCGACTGGGCTGCCAGGCCCGGCGTTGCGGTCCCGTTCAGCACCGCCACCTTGGTCTGACCCGGGGGACATGGCCCCTTGCTCTTCTGATGCTGAGCGGTGGGCGAAGAGGATCCGCCGCCTGTCAGGCGGGTCACGCCGAAGGCAACGCCGGCGAGGAGGAGGATCGCGCCGACCACGAGCACGGCGAGGGAGGCGGGCTCCGTGAGCCATGCCGGGCGCTCTCTGCCGCTGCCCGGACGGCGTCGTCGCTGCTCGAAGCGCTGGCGGCGTTTCGCCGCCTGCCGGGCGAGCTCCGCCCGTCTGAACGCCTCCGCCTCGTTGGGGGCGGTTGCGGCCGCGGCGGCCGCGGCCTTCTCGGGCTCCTTGGTGGTCGAGGCGACGGCCGTCGCGGCGCGCTCGGCGGGGGCGACGGACTCACCGTCAGCGGAGCCTCCCTCGACCAGGAAGCTGGCCTGGTCTCGCAGGCGGCGCACATCGCGAGCCTGCGCGAAATAGAGCAGCGCGAGCAGGGCCAGCCCCAGGAACGAGGCGAGACCCGCGATTGCACCGACATCCTTGAGAAGGCTGCTCATGGCCGCGGCGCGGGATGTTAAGGGGCCAGCGGCCACCAGGCCGCGCCGCTATGAGCGAGGGCAAGCCCCGAGCGGTTATGTGGGGCGGCCGCTTGTGGCCGCGACCTGATGGCGAAGCCGTATCGGCTGTTACGTGGTCAGGTCGTCAACGGGCAGCGCGGGCCCGCGGGTGGCCGAGACCAACTTGACGGTCTGCTCGGCGAGGTCCGCCTCGTCGCCGTCGCGGATCAGGGCCTCGAGGCGGGTGAGCGTGCCATTGACCCACTCGGGGTCGAGCGGCGCGTGGCGGACCGCGCGAACGATCCGGTCCGCGGCGGTGGGCTGCGGCCGCTCGTCGGAGTTGAAGAGCTCCTCGGCGAGCTTCTCGCCCGGCCGGGCGCCGACGATTTGCACCGGGATGTCGACCTCGGGCTCGTAACCGGCGAGCCGGATCATGTTGTGCGCCAGGTCCAGGATCTTCACGGGCTCGCCCATCTCGAGGACGAAGACCTCTCCGCTGGTGCCGCCGAGGTCGCCGGAGCGGATCACGAGCTGGACGGCCTCGGGGATGGTCATGAAGTACCGGGTCATCTCCGGGTCGGTCACGGTGACGGGGCCGCCGCGCTCGATCTGGCCTCGGAAGATCGGCACCACGCTCCCCGACGACGCCAGGACGTTGCCGAAGCGAACGGTGACGAAGCGCGTCTGCGGATGCTTGCGCCCCGCCGCCTCGACGATCCACTCCGCCATCGCCTTCGATGCGCCCATCACTGTGCGGGGGTTGACGGCCTTGTCGGTCGAGACCAGGACGAAGCGCTCGCACCCGGAAGCCACGGCCGTCTCGGCGGTGACCTTGGTGGCCATCGCGTTGTTGCGGATCGCCTCCAGCGGGTTCGCCTCCATCAGGGGCACGTGCTTGTAGGCCGCAGCGTGGAAGACGATCTCCGGCTTGAAGCGCTGCATCACCTCGAGCATCCGGTCGCCCTCCTTGCAGTCGGCGAGCACCGACTCGACCCGGGTGAAGTGCCGCTCCTCGATCATCTCGCGGTCGATCCGGAAGAGGTTGTCCTCGGCGTGATCGAGGATGACCAGGAGCTTCGGGCGGACCCTGGCGATCTGGCGGACCAGCTCCGAGCCGATCGAGCCGCCGGCGCCCGTAACCAGCACGACCT
>JAWVFG010000106.1:0-11175 GCA_033856335.1 Solirubrobacterales bacterium | reverse complement strand
ACGTGATCGTCACCGAGAACCTGTTCGGCGACATCCTCAGCGACGAGGCTGCGATGCTCACCGGCTCGCTCGGGATGCTTCCGTCCGCGAGCCTCGGGGAGGGCGGCCCGGGCCTGTATGAGCCGGTCCACGGCTCGGCCCCCGACATCGCCGGCACCGGGAAGGCGAATCCGCTTGCGACGCTGCTCTCCGTGGCAATGATGCTGCGCTACAGCCTGGGGATGCACGGGGAGGCTGACCGCCTCGACGGCGCGGTCGAAACCGCCCTCGGACAGGGACTGCGAACCCCCGACCTGGCGGGCGGCGGCGACACCCGTGAGGTCGGCACCGTCGAGATGACCGAGGCCGTGCTCGCGGCTCTGTAGGCAAGGAATTCGTTGCCGGGCGACGCGTCCATAGGTCATACTGACCGACTCGTGGAGAAGGCCGACCTCATCTGGAAGAACGGTGAATTCGTCCCCTGGGACGAGGCGAACGTGCACGTCCTCACGCACGGCCTGCACTACGGCACCGGGGTCTTCGAGGGAATCCGCTGCTACGACACGGAAATCGGGCCGGCGATCTTCCGCCACCAGGACCACCTGGACCGCCTCGCCAAGTCCGCCGAGCTCTATTACCTCCCGCTGAAGTACCCGCTGGAGGAGATCCGCGAGGCGACCAAGGAGCTGATCCGCCGCAACGGGCTGCGCAGCTGCTACATCCGCCCGCTCGCGTTCCGCGGCTATGGGGAGATGGGGCTCTATGCACAGAGCGCGCCGGTCGACGTGATCATCGCCGTCTGGCCGTGGGGCGCCTATCTCGGCGAGGAGGGAAAGAACAACGGCATCCGCGCCAAGGTCTCCTCCTGGCGCCGGATCTCGCCCAACGGGCTGATCCCGCACGCCAAGGCCTCCGGCCAGTACCTCAACTCCATCCTCGCCAAGACCGAGGTCGCCAACGCCGGCTACGACGAGGCGATCCTGCTCGACGAGCGCGGCTTCGTCTGCGAGGGCTCCGGCGAGAACATCTACCTGGTCCGCGACGGCGAGATCGTCACCCCGGGTCATGCCTCCTCGATCCTCGACGGGATCAATCGCAAGTCCGTGATCCAGATCGCCCGCGACCTCGGCTACACGGTGGTCGAGCGCGACGTCGCGCGCGCCGAGCTCTACCTGGCCGAGGAGGTCTTCCTGACCGGGACGGCGGCCGAGCTGGTCCCGGTCCGCGAGATCGACGATCACGGGATCGGCGAGCCGGGAGAGATCACGCGCGTGATCCAGGGCAAGTTCGACGACGCGCTCCACGGGCGCCTCGAGGAGTACCGCGAGTGGCTGGACCCGGTCGGCGAGCCCACCGGCACGGCCCCTCCTGAGCCGACGGCTGCAGAAGTCGACGCCGAGGAGGTCGGAGAACCGGCCTCCGGTACCCTGGGTTCCTGATGCTGCACCGCTTCACAGGGCGAATTACGGGCACCGCTGCCGCTTAGCGGCCAGCGGATCTCGCACGGCCCCATTCAGGGGTTCCCCATTCGTCCACGAAGAAAGGCAGCGATGCGACAGGTACTCCTCTACGACACGACTTTGCGCGACGGCATGCAGGGCCAGGGCATGTCCCTGTCCGCGCAGGAGAAGGTCCGGGTGGTTCGCAAGCTCGACGAGCTCGGGATCCATTTCATCGAGGCCGGGTTCCCCGGCTCCAATCCCAAGGAGCTCGAGCTCTTCGAGATGCTGGCCGAGGTCGAGCTGCAGCAGGCCGCGGTCTGCGCCTTCGGCATGACGCGTCGCCGTGACACCCACGCGTCCGAGGACGAGGCGCTGCAGCTCCTCGCAACCGGCTTCGCCCCGGTCGTGACCCTGGTCGGGAAGACATGGGGTCTGCACCTCGAGAAGGTCACCAAGGTGAGCCGTGAGGAGAACCTGGCGATGATCCGCGACTCGGTCGCCTACCTGACCGCAACGGGCAAGCGCGTGATCTACGACGCCGAGCACTTCTTCGACGGCTATCGGGACGACGCCGGGTACGCCCTCGAATGCCTGAGGGCCGCAGCCGACGCCGGCGCTGAGAACGTCACCCTCTGCGACACCAACGGCTCGAGCCTGCCGGCCCAGGTCGCCGATGCGACAAAGACTGCGGTTGACCAGCTCGATGTCGCCGTCGGCATACACACCCACAACGACCTGGAGTGCGCGGTCGCGAACTCCCTGGCGGCCGTCGACGAAGGTGCGAGCCTCATCCAGGGCACGATGAACGGCATCGGCGAGCGGACGGGCAACGCCAACCTCACCTCGATCCTCCCCGCCCTGCAGCTGAAGATGGGCTACCGCTGTGTCGAGGACGCCCAGCTCGCCCGGCTCACCGGGATCGCCCACTTCATGGACGAGCTGCTCAACATCACGCCGGACCCCGACCAGCCCTTCGTCGGGCGCAACGCCTTCGCCCACAAGGGCGGGATGCACGTCGCCGGCGTCAGCGCCGACTCCAGGACCTTCGAGCACATGGATCCGGCCGAGGTCGGAAACGAGCGGGACATGGTCGTCTCGGAGCTCTCCGGAAAGGGAACGGTCCTCTCGCGGGCGGAGCGCTCGGGCATCGCGCTCGACGACGAGCAGGCCGCGCGGGCACTTCGCACCCTGAAGGAGCGCGAGCATCGCGGCTATCACTACGAGGCGGCCGACGCCTCCTTCGAGCTGCTCCTTCGCAAGGAGGCTGAGGGCTACGAACCGCTGTTCCGGCTCGAGGGGTTCCGGGTCCTGGTCGAGAAGCGGGAGGACGGCAAGGTGGTCACCGAGGCGACGATCAAGATCTGGGTCGAGGGGGAGCGCTATCTGCGCACCGCCGAGGGCAACGGCCCGGTGAACGCACTCGACAAGGCCCTGCGCGGCGCGATCATCGACCGCCACCCGCATCTCGCGGACATCGAGCTCACCAACTACAAGGTCCGGATCCTCGACGAGCACCACGGGACGGGCGCCGTCACGCGAGTCCTGCTGGACTCATCCGACGGAGACCGCGAATGGGGTTCGATCGGGGTCTCGGAGAACATCATCGAGGCCTCGTGGGAGGCGCTGGTCGACTCGCTCGAGTACGCCTTCCAGCCCCGCGAAGAGAGCACCGCCCCGAGTGAACGAACCGATCCCGCTCGCACGACCTGAGCTCGGCCCGCGCGAGGAGGAGCTGCTGCTGGAGGTGGTTCGCTCCGGCTCGCTCTCCCTGGGGCCGAAGCTCAAGCAATTCGAGACCGACTTCTCCGATTGGCTCGGAGGTGGCTACGCCGTAGCCGTCTCGAGCGGTACCGCGGCACTGCACCTCGGGGTCAGGGCGATGGGCTGGGGAGAGGGCGACGAGGTCATCAGCAGCCCCTTGAGTTTCGTGGCCTCCACGAACTGCCTGCTCTACGAGGGCGCCAAGCCGGTCTTCTGCGACATCGATCCGGTCACGCTGAACCTCGACCCCGAGCCGGTCGCCGAGGCGGCGGGGGAGAGCACGGCGGGAATCCTGCCGGTCCACATCTTCGGCTACCCGGCCGACCTTCCGGCATTCTCCAAGATCGCCTCGGAGCACGGCATCGGTCTGCTCGAGGACGCCTGCCAGGCTCTCGGGGCCGTCGACCGTGTGGGGCGCAAGGTCGGGACGGCGGGCAACATCGCCACCTTCGCCTTCTATGCGAACAAGCAGATGACGACCGGCGAGGGCGGGATGCTCGTCACTCCCGACCGCGATGTCGCCGAGAACGTCCGGAGCGAGCGCAACCAGGGCCGCGCACCAGACATGGAGCAGGTCGAGCACGACCGGCTCGGCTTCAACTACCGGCTCAGCGACCTGCACGCCGCGATCGGCATCGCGCAGCTCGAGCGTTTCGGGGAGATGCTGAACGCACGCGAGGACGTCGCCGCTCACTACCGGGAGCGGCTCACGCAACTCGGCGCGGAGCCCGCCGGCGAGCAGGACAACGACGATCTCGTCCTGCCCTGCGAGAACCAGGGGGATGAGCGGCGCAGCTGGTTCGTCTTCGTCGTCCAGCTGCCCGCCGGGACCGACCGAGATGCGGTGATCTCCTCGCTGGCGTCGAGCGGAATCGCCTCAAAGGCCTATCTGCCCTGCATCCACCTGCTGCCCCCGTACCGCGAGCGCTTCGGCTACACGGGCGGCGAGTTCCCCGTCGCCGAGCGTGTCGCCGAACGCTCGCTTGCGCTCCCGTTCTTCACCTCGATGACCGAGGGACAGGTCGATCGGGTCTGCACGGCGCTCGGCGAAGCGCTCGGAATCCAACCCTAGACTCCGAGTCATGTCCCGCTTCGGCGAAGACCAGGACCCGCTCTTCAGGCGGATCAACTCCTCGATCTCCTTCGACTGGCGCCTGGCGTCCTTCGACATCGAGCAGTCGAAGGCGCACGCGCGCGCCCTGGCGAAGCTCGCGGTGCTCGACGAGGACGAGCTCTCGAAGATCTCGGAGGGCCTCGACCGGGTCGGCGGTGAGCTTGACCAGGGGACCTTCGAGTTCCGCGAGGACGACGAGGACATCCACATGGCGATCGAGCGCCGGCTCACCGAGCTGATCGGGCCTCTCGGAGGCAAGCTCCATACGGCCCGCTCGCGGAACGACCAGGTCGCCACGGATCTGTCGCTGCTGGTCAGGGCGCACGCCGCGCGCGCTATCGCCCTGCTCGAGAGCCTGATGGAGACGCTCATCACCCAGGCGGAGGCTCACCGGGACTGGCCGGCACCCGCCTACACCCATTTGCAGAGAGCGCAGCCCGTCTACCTCGGCCATCACCTGCTCGCCTACTTCTGGATGTTCCAGCGGGACACCCGCCGCTTCTTCCGCGCGGCCGAGGCGACAACCGACATGCCGGCCGGCTCCGGCGCGCTCGCCGGGCTCAACTGGGACCTGGATCGGGACGCGCTCGCCGCCGACCTCGGTTTCGAGCGTCCCTACCCGAACTCCATCGACGCGGTATCCAACCGCGACTTCGCCCTCGACTATCTGTCGGCGGCGTCCATATGCGCGATGCACCTCTCCCGGCTGGGAGGCGAGATCGTTCTCTGGTCGAGCCAGGAGTTCGGCTTCTGCGAGCTCTCCGACTCCTTCTCCTCGGGCTCGAGCATCATGCCCCAGAAGAAGAACCCCGATGCCGCGGAGCTGCTCCGCGGCAAAGCCCCTCGGATCGCGTCTTCGCTGGCGAGCCTGCTCGGCACGATGCACGCCCTGCCTCTCGCCTACAGCAAGGATCTCCAGGAGGACAAGGAGCCGCTCTTCGATGCGATCGACAACCTGGAGCTCTGCCTGGCCGCCGCGACCGGGATGCTGGCCGGCATCAGCTTCAATCGTGAGCGGCTTGCGTCCGCCGCCCAGGACGAGATGCTCGCCGCCACAGATCTCGCGGACGCGCTGGTGCAGAAGGGCGTCCCGTTCCGAGAGGCCCACGGACTCGTCGGTGGCCTGGTGCGCGCGGCGGTCGAGTCGGGCAGGCAGCTCTCCGAGCTGACCGACTCGGAGCTCGACGGTGTCCCCGACAACGCGCGGAAGGCCGTCCGGCGCGCGCTCGAATCGGGTCAGACGATCGAATCGAAGGTCTCTTCCGGAGGCACCGCCTCGGGCCCGCTGACCGAGCAACTCGAGCGAGCGCGCGAGGCGCTCACCGCTCTGCGCGCGTGAACCGACAGTTCTTCGACCGCTCAGTCCACGAGGTCGCGCGCGAGCTGATCGGCTGCGAGCTCGCGGTCGGAGAGACGGCCGGGGTAATCGTGGAGACGGAGGCCTACGACGCGACCGATCCTGCGTGTCACGCCTACATCGGCCGGACCGCCCGCAACGAGGTGCTGTTCGGCCCACCCGGAAACGCGTACGTCTATCTCTCCTACGGGATCCACAGCCTGCTGAACGCCGTCGCCGAGCCGGAGGGAAGCGCAGCCGCGGTGCTGATCCGTGCACTCGAGCCGACCGAGGGCATCGACCTGATGCGCGAGCGCCGCGCCCGGGATGAGATCGGCCAGCTCTGTTCGGGCCCGGGCAAGCTGACCGAGGCGCTGGGTGTCGGGCTCACGCTGAACGGCGCCCCCCTCAATGAGCGGCCCTTTCAGATCAACGCCCGCGGCGGGGTCTGGGATGGCGCCGAGATCGTCACGGACCGGCGGATCGGGATCACGAAGGCTGCGGACCTTCCCTGGCGCTACTGCGCCAGGGACAGCCGCTACGTCTCGCGACCGTGGCCTAGCGATCACCAGCCCGCGCCATTTGAAGCGGCGCGATAGCGCCGCGCCTGGTGCGGGCGGGCGCTAGTGATCGCGACTATGTGGCGAAGCCGGCTACCGCGAGCCTAAAGACCAGTGCCGCCGGTGCCACCGGTGGCACCGCCACCGCCACCACCACCTCCGCCACCACCGGCGGCGGGCGCCGTGGCGTTTCCACCACCGCCTCCTCCGCCGCCACCGCCACCTCCACCGGTGCCGCTGCTGGAGGAAGAGGAGCCCGACGAGGGGGAGATGGAGGACGAGGAGGAGCTGGAGGAGCTCGTGCTGGTTGAGCTGGAACCACCCTTGCGGTTGTTGGCCGCCGCCTTGTGCTCGGAGTAGATCTGCTCGACCGAGGACATGATCCGTCCCCAGATCAGCGCCGGATAGGTGCCGCCGTCCACCGGCCCGCCGTTGTAGTCGGTCGACATGGACTGGGTGCTGTCGGCGTGGCCGACCCAGACACAGGCGGTGAAGTGGTCCGTGCCGCCGCAGAACCAGGCGTCGCCGTTGTTCTCGGTCGTCCCGGTCTTGCCCCATGCGTTGTGCCCCGCCGACTGTGCGAGAACACCGGTGCCGCCGAGGACGTTTGCCCGGAGGATGCTCTTCATCTCATTCGCGACGCTCGAGGAGAGCACCCGGGTCATCTTGGGCTTGTTCTCGGCCACCGTGTCGCCGTTGGGCGCGGTGACCTTGTCGATGGCGACCGGCCCGAGATCGGTGGCCGTGTTGTTCGGTCCAGGCGTGCTGTCGAGATTGCCGCCGACCCGCTCGCCGCCGGTGGCGATGGTCTCGTACGCGTGCGTCATCTCGATCGGCGTCACGCCCGGGTCGATCGCCCCGAGGACCATGGATGGGTTGGTCGAGAAGCCGGTGTCGATGCCCATCTCGTGCGCGGTGTGGGCGATTCGCTTGGTTCCGCCGCGGATCGCCGGGCTGCCGCCGCACCCCGAGAG
Source organism: Solirubrobacterales bacterium (assembly GCA_033856335.1). GTDB lineage: Bacteria > Actinomycetota > Thermoleophilia > Solirubrobacterales > 70-9 > DASUPK01. The sequence goes on along the minus strand of JAWVFG010000106.1, from coordinate 4,009 downwards.
GCACCTCAGGGTGCGACCGAGTGCCAACTCCGCATAGACCGAGTTGTCCGAGTGGAGCGTCGCGTTGTACAGAGTGGAGGTCCCGTAGTACTCGTTGCTGTAGTTGTGGACGTCGAAGACCTCCTTGCCTCCATGGGGAACCTTGAAGATCTTCTCGTTCGAGTTGTACGAGCTGTTGGGCGAGATCCCCTGGCTCAGCGCGGTCGCGAGCGTGAACGGCTTGAACGCGGAACCCGGCTGCCGGTGCCCGTTGGTCGCCAGGTTGAACGGATGGGTCTGGAAGTTGTTGCCCCCGACCATCGCCCTGACCTCGCCCGTGGAGTTGTCGATGACGACGACCGACGCGGTCGGCGCGACACCCGCGAGGGTGCTCTGGGCGATCTGCTGAGCCGAGTTCTGCATGGCGAGGTCGAGCGAGCTGTGGATCTGGTAGCCGCCGCCGAAGGCACGACCGGCCCCATAGAGGTCGACCACCTGCTGGCGCAGCCATGAGGTGAAGTAAGGGGACAGCGAGTCGTCGGTCGGGTGCTGGATATCCGACGCCACCGGGACCGGCGTGTTGATGCCCTCCGGCGGGTTGGTCCCGTCGTACTCCTGCTGCGTGATGTCCCCCTGGTCGAGCATGTCCTTCAGCACCAGGTTGCGGCGGTCGGTGGCCGCCTGCGGATTGACCCTGGGCGAGAACGCGGAGGGCGAGGCGATGATGCCCGCCAGCATCGCGGCCTCGGGTGGCGTCAGATACTTGGCGCATGGATCCTGGCCGCTCGTGCCGCAGCCGGGATGGCCTTCCTGGGCGATCTGCTTGCCGAAGTACGTCTGCGCGGCGGCCTCGATGCCATAGGCGCCCTCGCCGAAGTAGATCGTGTTCAGGTACTCGGTGAGGATCTTGTCCTTGTCCCAGTGGCGCTCCAGCTGGTATGCGAGGGCGGCCTCGCGGAACTTCTCGAAGACGGTTCGGCTGCCCTGCGCCTCGAGCGCGTTCTTGACGAACTGCTCGGTGATCGTCGAGGCGCCCTGCGTCGACCCACCGGGCAGGACGTCGGACAGGCCGGCTCGGATCATGCCCCGGATGTCGACGCCGCTGTGCTCGTAGAAGCGCTTGTCCTCGATCGCGACTGCGGCCTGCTTCATATAGGGCGAGATCTGGCCTGAGTCGACCAGGATGCGCTGGTTGTTGTTGAGCAGGGAGCCGATCTTGTTGCCCTGGTCATCAAGGACGACCGAGTTCTTGGCCTCGGAGAACTCCTTCTTGTTCTCCAGCTGGGGCAGGTCCTGGGTGATCGCCATCATCATTCCGAAGAAGGTCGAGACGATCGCGAGCAGGCCGAGGCCGGCCAGGATGATCAGCAGGCGCAACTTCTTGACGCGACCCGGCTTCGGCTTTCGCGGACGGCGCGAGCTGATGCGGCGGGGGAGGCGAGGTGGCGGTGGCTTGCCGTCGCCCCCCGCGGGCCGCGCCTGCGGGACGCTTGGGACTCGCTCGCGCAGGGCCTGCACCCGGTCGCGGCTCTCGGCGATCCTCTCGCCACCCACTCGTCGCAGGCTCTCCACGCTTCCGCGGAAGGCATTCCTGACGGCCGAGCCCCTGCGTGCCACGCGGCCCTTCTGCGGCTGGCTCTCGAGCACCGATTCGAAGTCGACGTCTTCCCCGGCGTCGCTCTCAGGCTCATCTCTCTCGATGTCGAGGTCCAGGATCGGGCTCGGGCGCCGCGATGCCCGGCGGCGGGCTTCCTTGGCGAAGTTGCGCGCCTCGCCAGGGGTCGGAGGGCCGGCCGGCCCATCGTCCTGCTCGCGAAGCGGCGACCGGCTGCCTGGCGTGAAGTCGTCGTCACCGAGGCTGAGCCAGTCGCCCTCGTTGGGTGAGGATGGCGCGGCGGGACTTTCGGCCGGGGCATCCTCCTCGTCGCGATAGATCAGATCGGAGCCACGGTTGAGCAGGTCCTTGGCGCGAGAGGCGTAGCCACGCGAACCGTTGCGCCCGCCATTGCGAGGGGAGCCGTTGCCGCGGGATCCGTTCCCGCCGCCGTTGGCGCGCGGCGCCTCAGCCGGCCCATTGCCGGTCCCAGGAGCCTCCTCCGGCTCGCGGCCTTCAGTCCGCGATGCCGATTTGCCCCGGTCTACATCGAAGTCGAAATCGAAGTCGTCTGTCATGTCGCGTAGGCGACGCTGTGTGCCCGGCCCGCACCCGGATCCAGATTTGCGCCTGAACGTGACTCTAGGGGCACACACGGACCTCCGTGCCCGGCCAGGCGGAAGTCGGCAGTCTAGCATTGGCCCTGTGAGCGAATTCCGGGTCAGAACGGGCGTCCGCCCAGGCATGCTCAGGCGTGGCTGATCTCGAAATCCTCGAGCGCGGGGCGGAAGAGGTCCTCCCCGCAGGCCGGCTGGAAGAGCAGCTCGCCGCGGGCGATCCCCTCAGGATCAAGCTGGGGATCGATCCCACCGCCCCGGACATCCATCTCGGGCATGTCGTCGTGCTCACCAAGCTGGCCCAATTCCAGCAGCAGGGTCATAACGTCGTCCTAATCATCGGGGACTACACGGCGCGGGTCGGCGACCCGAGCGGGCGCGACTCGCAGCGCCCCATCCTCACCTCCGATCAGATCGACGCGAACGCCAAGACCTTTCAGGACCAGGCCTTCAAGGTCCTCGACCGCGACGCGACGGATGTTCGCTTCAACAGCGAATGGCTCGACATGCCGGCGCAGCAGCTGTTCGAGCTGATGGGGAAGGTCACCGTCGCAAGGCTGCTCGAGAGGGAGGACTTCACGAGACGGATGAAGGCCGATCAGCCCATCTCCTCGCTCGAGCTGCTCTATCCGATCCTCCAGGGGTACGACTCCGTCGCCATCCGCTCCGACGTCGAGCTGGGGGGGACGGACCAGAAGTTCAACCTACTCTTCGCCCGAGACATCCAGCGCGCCTACGACATTCCCGAGCAGTCGATCATGACAATGCCGATCCTGCCCGGTATCGACGGCGTCAGGCGAATGAGCAAGTCCCTCGGCAACTACGTCGGCGTCACCGACCCGCCGGACGAGATGTTCGGAAAGCTGATGCGGGTCCCGGACGAGGCGATGGGGACCTACTACGAGCTGCTCCTTGCCGAACGGGCCCCGGATGGCGATCCCATGGGCGCGAAGCGGGCGCTGGCACGCCGGATCGTGGAGCGCTTTCACGACGCCGCCGCCGCGGAGGCCGCCGAGTCCCGCTTCGACACCGTCCACGTCGATCGTGAGATCCCGGAGGACATCCCGGAGATGTCCCTCGCCGACGCCGACGGCATCCAGGCGAATGGCGGGGAGGTGCACCTGCCTGCGCTGATCGCGGGCGCATTCGACATCTCGAGCAGCGAGGCGAGGCGCCTGATCGCCCAGGGTGGAGTCAAACTCGACGGCCAGAGCGTCCCGCCGGACAGCCTCGACGTGGCCGCCGGTGAGCTCGGCGGCCGAGTTCTACAGGTGGGGAAGCGGCGGTTCGTCCGCCTGCTGGCATCCTGATGGCCGGATATGCAGGCCAATCGTGGCGCGCCGTTTTTTTGCTCCGTCCCTCGATCTGGCACGCCTAGCGGTCTATACTCCCCGGTCGCTCTTGTTTCGGATCATGAAAGGAGCAGCCTCGTAAGAGGAGCCCAAATCGGCCGAGATCTCGGCCGGGCGTTACCGGGCCCCTCGGCGAGGGGCTTTTTTTGTGGACGAAGCATGAGCAGACGAGGCGACGAGACCCGTCGACCCCGCCAGGTGGTCTTTGAAAACTGAGCAGCGCGTGACGAGGGACCAAGTGTCCTTCGTTACTCGAGCCCGACCCTCGCCCATCATGCACCGGGCGGGGGTTGATAACTCCGTCATGTTGGTCGCCGCATTGTGTACGCGGCGGCGGAAGTCAGCTACATGACAGCTCTCTTGTGACTGACGCAAGTCACGTCACACTTTTTATGGAGAGTTTGATCCTGGCTCAGGACGAACGCTGGCGGCGTGCTTAACACATGCAAGTGGAGCGACGAACCGGG
>JAWVFG010000105.1:0-3812 GCA_033856335.1 Solirubrobacterales bacterium | reverse complement strand
GTCGCCTCGGCCTCGGCGCGGGCACGCGCCTCGGCCTCATTCGCGACCCGGTCGGCGAGCCTGCGAACCCTGTCCTCGGACTCGCGACGGGCCTCGTCGGCGGCCTCGCGAATCTTCCGCTCCATCTCCCGGCGCACTCGGTCGCCCTCCGTCTTCTTGCCCTCGGCGGCGGCCTCGGCACGCTCCTCAGCCGCGATCGCCCGCTGCTCCGCCTCGTTCAGGCGCGAGCGCAGCTCCTCGAGTCGCCGCTCGGCCCCGGCGCCGCGCTCCACGGCCTCCTTGGCGCCCGCCTCGGCCCGCTCGCGGGCCTCCTTGATCGCGGTCTCGACGCGCTGGCGGGCCTCCTCCTTGAGACGCGCGATCGCCTCCTCGGCCCGCTCGCGTGCGGCGACACGCTCCTTCTCGGCTTCAGCCGCGCGAGCCTCGGCCTGCCTGGCCCTCTCCTCGAGTTCGCCGACCTGGGCCCGGATCCGGCCCTCGGCGGTGCTGACCTGCTTCTGAAACCCGGCGGCTCGTCGCTCGGCCTCCTGGCGGCCCTCCTGGGCGTCGGCCAGGGCGCTCTCCAGGGCGGTCGAGCGCCGCTCGACCTCCCCCGCCCTCCTGGCGGCCTCCTGGATCGCCTCGCGCGCCTTCGCCGTCGCGCGAGCCTCGATCCGCTTGGCGTGCTCGATCGCCTCCTGCGCCGCCTCGCGACCCTCCCGAGCCTCGTGGCGCGCGCGCTCGGCCGCGGCCTGTGCGGTGATCGCGTCGTTCCGGGACCGCGCCTCGCGGTCGCGAAGCTCCTTGATCAGCTCGGTCGCCTTTGCGCGAAAGCGGTCGGTCGCCGCCCGGGCCTGCTCGATCTCGGCCCGAATCTTGTCCGCGTCGATCGGAAGCGGGATGTCATCTCGCCTGGCATCGTCGATCGGCTCAACGCTCTCAATGTCGGACAACTGCTCGGACCTTTCCAGTCGTCTCAGTCGGCGGGCTGGTGCTCAGCGAGTTCGCGCTTCAGGACCTTACCCGTCGCATTCCGCGGAAGCTCGTCAACGAAGACGATCTCGCGCGGGACCTTGTAGCGGGCGAGATTCTCCTTGACGTGTTCCTTCAGATCCTCCTCGCTGAGGTCGGACCCGTCCTCCTTGACGACGAAGACGCGCAGCCTCTGGCCGAACTGCTCATCGTCGACGCCGATCGCGGCCGCCTCGACCACCCCGTCATGATCCGAGAGCAGATCCTCGACCTCCCGGGGGAAGACGTTCTCGCCGCCCGAGACGATCATCTCGTCGTCCCGCCCGTCGATGAACAGGCGCCCCTCCTCGTCGAAGTGCCCGACGTCCCCTGAGGAGAGCAAGTCGCCTAGGTGCTCCTTGTCGCCGCCGCCGGTGTAGCCCTCGAAGGCCATCTGGTTGCCGATGAAGATCCGCCCGGTCTCTCCCTCAGGGACGTCATTCCCGTCCTCGTCGACGATGCGAATCACCGTGCCGCGTGGGGGCCTGCCGGCCGTGCCGGGCGCCGCTCGCATGTCCTCCGGGGTCGCGACCGTCGCCCAGGCGACCTCGGTGGAGCCGTAGAGGTTGTAGAGGTTGTCGCCGAACTCATCCATCCATTTCGTGGCGAGCTCACCGGGGAGCGCCGACCCACTCGCGGCGGTCACCTCGAGTGAGGAGAGGTCATACCGGCGCTTCACCTCCTCCGGCAGGGCGAGGATGCGCTGCATCATCACCGGGACCACCGCCAGTACCCGGGCGCGGTGCTCGGCGGTCGCCCGGAGTGTGTCCTCGGGATCGAACTTCGGCCGCAGGATCATCGTCGCGGCCGTGGGCAGGCTGAGAATGAAATGCAGGAACCCCCAGGAGTGAAAGAGGGGCGCGGCGATCATCGCGGTTTCGCCCGAGCGCCTCGGGATCTTGGAGAGGAGCGCGGCGAGGGCGCCCAGCCCCTCGGGCTGGCTGCGCCGCGCGCCCTTCGGCGTCCCGGTGGTCCCGGAGGTGAGGATGATGTAGCGGCCCTGCTCGGGCGGAGGGTCGATGTCCTCTCCGTGGGAGCCCGAGATCAGCTTCTCGACTGTGACCTCGTCGGTTCCCTCCTTCTCCTCCCAAGCGACGAAGCGGCGCAGGCCCTTGCTCGCCTCGGAGAGCAGCTCGGTGAACTCCTGGTCGTAGATCAGGGCCGCCGGCTTCTCGCGCTCCATCACGTCGGCGAGCTGCGGCCCGGCGAAGGCCGTGTTGAGGTAGAGCGCGACGGCGCCCAGCTTGGCGCAGGCCATCGTCGCCTCGATGAAGTAGCGGTGGTTCCGGCACATGATCGCGACCCCGTCGCCGAACCCGACACCCTCGTCGCGAAGCGCACGCGCGAGCGCGTTGGAGCGGCGATGGGTCTCAGCCCAGGTGAGAGCGCCCGCCTCGTCCACGATCGCTGTCCGGTCGGGAACGGTGATCGCATTGGAGGCGGATCCGAGCGCCGGTGAGGCGCGCCAGCGCATGTAGAGCTGCGCCGTCCGGACGAGCTTGTCCGGCCGCATCGGGCGGAGCAGGCCAACCTCCGAGAAGACCTTGAGGTCGAAGACGGCGTCGCCGAGCGCAGCCGGCAGCCGTGAGGCCATGCCAGCGAGCCCCTCTCTCAGCCGGTCCTGCGCCATCCCGCCCAAGCTTATGGGGGTTGGTGCGAGGGTGCGCGTGAGCGCAACCCGTTTTGCGAGGCCGGAGGCACGTCAGGCCCTCTGGTACTCGTCCCCCGTGTCGACCAGAGCGACCGCGATGCAGGCGATTCCCTCTCCCCGGCCGATTGCGCCCATCCCCTCGTTGGTGGATGCCTTGACGTTGACCGGGGCCGAGAGCACATCCGTAAGGCGGGCGGCGATCTCGGCCTTGTAGGGACCGAGCTTGGGCTCCTCGCAGATGACCGTCAGGTCGATGTTCGAGATGGCCCCCGACATGCGGCCGATCACGATGCGGAGCAGGTCGATCGAGTCCGCATCGCGCCACTGCTCCTCGGTCTCCGGGAAGAGCTCGCCGAGGTCGCCGAGGCCACAGGCGCCCAGCACCGCGTCGATCACCGCGTGGGTGAGCACGTCCGCGTCCGAATGTCCCGTCAGGCCGCGGTCGTGATCGATCTCGACTCCCCCGATCACCAGCCTCTCCCCCTCGACGAGGCGGTGGCTGTCGTAGCCGATCCCCACCCGGAGCGCCATCAGCCGCTCGCCTCGCCGGGACCGGAGATCTCCGCCGCATCGCCGCCGGCGCGCGTGAGCGGCTCGAGCCTCCGCTCGCGGCCTTCGAAGACGCAGATCTGGTCCACCCCCAGATCCTCGAGGAAGTCCACCGCCTGGTCGAAGGCGAATCCGACCTGGTCAGGGGCATGCGCGTCCGAGCTGAGGGCGAAATCCGCGCCGGCCTCGACGCACATGCCGGCGAATACGCGGGACGGGTAGATCTCGCCGACCGGCTTGCGAAGGCCCGCCGTCGACACCTCGACGGCGATTCCGGTCTCGGCGATCGCCTCGATCAAAGGCTCATAGTGAAATCGCGGGTCGCGGCTCGGGGCGGACCTGTCGGCGCCCCACATTTTCACGAGATCGGGATGAGAGACGATGTCGAACAGGCCCGAGCGCGCGAGCTCGGCCTGCCAGCGGAAGTAGGTGCTCCAGAGCGTGTCCGGGTCGCTGATCCTCCTCCAGACGTCGTAGCGCTGGTCGTCCATCGCGCCGTTCTCCCCGAGGTAGTGGACCGACCCGATGACGTAGTCGAAGTTGCGCTGGAGCAGCGTCGCGATCCGGTCCTCGCTGCCCGGGACGAAGTCGCACTCGATCCCGAGACGGAGCGGCGTGCTTC
>JAWVFG010000104.1:0-5436 GCA_033856335.1 Solirubrobacterales bacterium | reverse complement strand
AAGCGTGGGTGACGAGGTTGTAGCCGGCCTGGGTCAGGCCGACGGCGACCGCACGGCGGTCGCTCTCGAGGCGGCTGCGATTGACGAAGCCGCGGTTTTCGAGCGTGTCCAGGACCTCGGTCGCGGTCGCCTTGGAGGCCCCGAGGCGGCGGCGCATCGTGCGGAGCTCCAGTCGGCCGCCGGCGCTGGTCAGCAGCACGAGCATCGTGAAGCCGGTCGCCGAGACGCCGATCCGCTCGAGGTCCGCCGCGAGGCGGCGGGTCAGGTTCGCCTGCGCCCGCACCAGCGCCTCCAGTGCACGATGCGCGAGCGGATCGATGGGGCGAAGGGGCGTCGCCTCGTCGGTCACGCGATCAAGTTATGCACCGCGGCGGACGTAGGATCCTCCGGTGCCCCGCTCACCTGCCATCGCGCGATCTGTGGCCATCCTCGTGGCCGCCGTCGCCCTCCTTGGAGCCGCCGGCTGCGGCAGCAAGAAGAACGACCTGGCCCCGGCCGCCTGTCTGGTCACCAACCAGGGCTACCTCCGCGCGCTCCAGCGGGCCCCAGCCGCGGTGCGGCTGGCGGGCACCACCGCGATCTCCAACTGCCTGGTCCCTGAGCAGGACGCCGGGCAGCTGGCGAACATCGGGCACGAGATGATCATCGCCGCGACCAAGCTGAACGCGGAAGCGCGACGGGATCCGGGCGGGAGCGCCACGCTGCAGCTCGGATACCTGCTCGGTGCGATCGCCAAGGGAGCCGATCCGATCCACACCGACCTGGTCAGGCGCCTCAACTCGGCTGCCCGCTTCAGCCAGACGGGCGCCACCCTCCCCGCCAGCTTCGAGCGGGCGTTCGGGCGCGGCTACGCAACCGGCCACAGCTCGGGCTAGGTAGCCTGGGTGGCGATGGAAGCCAAGACCGCCGACCACCTCTGGGGAGGCGAGACCACGAAAGCCGTCGAGAACTTCCAGATCTCAGGGCACCCGATCCCCGCCCCGGTGATCCATTGGCTGGGGCGCCTGAAGGCGGCCGCCGCCAGGGCGAACGCCGAGCTCGACAAGCTCGATGCCGACCTGGCCGAGCGGATCGCGAAGGCCGGCGACGAGGTCGCCAACGGCGAGCACGATGACCAGTTCCCGATCGACGTCTTCCAGACCGGCTCGGGGACCTCCTCGAACATGAACGCGAACGAGGTGATCGCGGAGCTGGCCGGCGAGGAGGTCCATCCCAATGACCACGTCAACATGGGCCAGTCCTCGAACGACGTCTTCCCGTCGGCCGTCCATCTGGCGGCGCTAGACGAGGTCCACTCCGATCTGCTGCCCGCGCTCGACGGGCTGCGGGGAGCCCTCGAGCGCAAGGCGGACGAGTTCGCTGACCTCGTCAAGGCCGGGCGCACCCACCTGATGGACGCCGTGCCGGTCACGCTCGGTCAGGAGTTCTCCGGCTACGCCGCGCAGATCCGGCTCGGAGCCGAGCGCGTTCGATCGACCCTGGGGCGCGTCGGGCAGATCCCGCTCGGCGGCACGGCGACCGGGACGGGCCTGAACACGCATCCCCAGTTCGCGGCCAAGGTCCGCGAGAAGCTCAGCGCCGATACCGGCCTCGACATCTCCGAGCCAGCCGACCCCTTCGAGGCTCAGGCCAACCGCGACGCGCTGGTTGAGCTCTCCGGCGCACTCAAGACTGTCGCCGTCTCGCTGCTCAAGATCGCCAGCGACCTCGCCCTGATGGGGTCCGGTCCTCGCGCCGGACTCGCGGAGATCGTCCTGCCGGTGCTGCAGAAGGGCTCCTCGATCATGCCCGGCAAGGTCAACCCCGTGATCCCCGAGGTCGTGATCCAGGTCGCAGACCAGGTCATCGGCAACGACACGGCGATCACCCTGGCCGGAAGCCAGGGCCAGTTCGAGCTCAATGTCCGTGTGCCCCTGATCGCCCGCAACCTGCTCGATTCGATCAAGCTGCTGGCGGCCGCCACGCGGGCGCTGGACGAGAAGTGCGTCAGCGGGATCGAGCCGAACGAGGAGATGCTGGAGAAGCACGCCGAGGCGACGCTCGCGACCGCCACCGCCCTCAACCCTCACATCGGCTACGACCGCGCGGCGGAGATCGTCAAGGAGGCCCACTCCTCCGGCCGTCCGTTGCGAGAGGTCGCGCGGGAGATGGGGGTCTCAGACGAGGTCCTCGACGAGGCGCTCGACCATCGCAAGATGGCCCGCCCGAACGACTGACCCGGCTAGCCCTGGAAGCTGACCAGCCGCTCCTCGGTCAGCTCGCGAACCGCGTAGTGCGGGCCCTCCTTGGTGTTCCCTGAGTCCTTGATGCCGCCATATGGCATCTGGTCGGTGCGGAAGGTCGGAACCTCGTTGACCAGGACGCCGCCGAACTCGAGGCTCTCCCCCGCCTTGATCGCGAGCCCGATGTCGCGGGTGAAGACGCCCGCCTGCAGTCCGTAGCGAGAGTCATTGGCCATCGCGATCGCCTCGTCGAAGGTCTTGAAGGTATGGATCGTGGCCACGGGGCCGAAGATCTCGTCCCGCCAGGTGTGGCCGTCGCGCGGGTCGTTCCGGATGACGGTCGGGGCCAGGCAGCGATCCTCATCCACCAGCTCGCCGCCGGTGAGGATCTCGCCGCCCCCGGCGGCCGCCTCCTCCACCCAGGACTTGACGCGGTCGCGGTCGCCCTGGGTGATCAGCGGGCCCACGTCGGTGTTCTCATCCATCGGGTCGCCGGTGACCAGCGATTCGACGTTCGACACGAAGCGCTTGGTGAAGTCGTCCGCGATGGACTCGTGGACGAGGATCCGCTGCACTGAGATGCAGCTCTGGCCCGCGTGGGAGAAGGCGTGGATCTTGGTCTTGTCCGCCGCCTGCTCCCAGTCGCCGTCCTCGTGCACGATCAGAGGGGCGCTCGAGCCGAGCTCGAGGTTGACCTTCTTGTGCGGGGCCTGCGAGCGGATGCCCCAGCCGACCGGCGGAGAGCCCGTGAAGGTGATCGCACCGATCTTGTCGTTCTCGACGATCGCGTTGCCTACGTCCGAGCCCGAGCCGCAGACCACCTGCAGCCAGTTCTCCGGCAGCCCGGCCTCGTAGAGGATCTCGGCCAGCTTGATCGAGGAGATCGGCGTCTGGCCTGCAGGCTTCAGGACCACAGCGTTGCCGGCGGCGATCGCCGGCCCGAGCTTGTGGGCGACCAGGTTGAGCGGGAAGTTGAACGGGCTGATCGCCCCCACCACGCCGTAGGGGACGCGGATGACGATGCCGAGCTTGCCCTCGCCGGCGACGCCGGCCTCCATCGGGACCGTCTCTCCGGTCAGCGAACGAGCCTCGACGGCGGAGAACTCGAGCGTGCCGACGCAGCGCTGGGCCTCGACCCGCGCGGTCTTCACCGGCTTGCCCGCCTCGGCGGCGATGGTCATGGTCAGGTCGTCCTCGCGCTCGGCGACGAGCCGCGAAGCGCGGTCGAGCACAGCGGCGCGCTCGTGCTGGGGAAAATCTCCCTTGGAGAAGGCCTCAGCGGCGGCGTCGGCGGCCTTGTCGACCAGGGCGGCATCCCCCTTCGGCACGCGACCGATCAGGGTTCCGTCGTAGGGCGCCTCGACCTCAGACCACTCGCCGGTCTCGACCCACTCGCCCCCGACGTAGAGCCTGTGGTCTGTGGCCTGAATCGTCTCGGTCGCCATCGTTCGTCTCCTCTGTCGCCTACCCACAGGCTAACCCGCCGCAACTTCCGGCCGCCTCGCCCGTTATTCCTGGGGCATGTTCCGGGGGCCGAAGACCATCGTGCTCGTAGCGCTCGCCTGCGCGCTCGCCGTCCCGGCGGCGGCCTCGGCCAAGGTCTGGGTCGTCAAGGGAGCCGGGTTCGGCCATGGCGTCGGCATGAGCCAGTACGGGGCCTACGGATACGCGAAGCACGGGTTCCCCTACGACGCGATCCTGACCCACTACTACACGGGCACCACGATCGGGACCACCTCGGATCAGACGGTGCGGGTCCTGCTCCTGGACGGCGCGAACCGCGTCGCATTTCACGGCGCCGGCTCTGCCTGCGGCGCGGCACTGAAGCCCGGCAAGACCTATGTCGCGAAGCGGAAGGGCGGCGGAGTCCTGCTGAGGTCGAAAAAGGGCACGCTGATCGCCAGATGCGGAGCTGCGATGACCGCCGCCGGAGCGCCGACGGTCGTGGTGGCCGGCAAGGGCACCTACCGCGGCTGGCTCGAGGTGCGGGCCTCATCGACCGGGCTCGTGGCGATCAACGTGGTGGAGCTGGAGGACTACGTCCGCGGAGTGGTCTCCAGGGAATCCCCGCCGTCCTGGCCGATCGAGGCGCTCAAGACCCAGGCGGTCGCCGCCCGCTCGTACGTGCTCTCCACGGCCACGTCGCGCGGCAGCCTCTTCGACGTCTATGACGACACGCGAAGCCAGGCCTACGGCGGGGTCGCCGCGGAGACGGTGAAGACCGACCAGGCCGTCAGCGATACCCACCTGCAGGTGGTCCTCTACCACGGGAAGGTCGCCCAGACGTTCTTCTTCTCGACCTCGGGGGGACACACCGAGAACAACGAGTTCTCCTCCCTCGGATTCGGACAGCCCGCGATCCCCTACCTGCGGGGCGTTGACGATCCCTATGAGGCTGACGCCGGTTCGCCCTATGAGCACTGGAAGCGGAAATTCTCGCGAGGCCGGATGAACTCGGCCCTGAGCGGGCTGGGCCTACGGGGCAAGCTCCGGAACATCGTCGTCACCCAGCGGGGGGTGTCGCCGCGCATCGTGCAGGCGAACCTCGTCGGGAGCGGTGGCACCACCACCGTCAACGGCCCTCAGCTCGCCGGCGCCCTCGGGCTGCCCGGCACCTGGGCCTATTTCAAGAAGAAGTAGATGCGAGGGCGCGCGTGAGCGCAACCCGTTTCATGTCGATCACGATCAGCCGTCCGGGTATGGCTGCACCGGGATCCCGTGGTCTTTGTCGCGGGTTCCGAACTCGTACGCAGCCGCCCCTGTGACGCTGAGGCGCTGCGCGGGGCCGCCGTCGAGCTCGACGTCGAGCTCCAGATCGGAGATCGAGCAGTTGAGCGTGTTGTGCTCTGGGCCCACCGGATCGGCGTAGATCCAGGCGACGAAGTCCTTGGCCGCGGCCCGAACGTCGCCCGTGAGCTTGACGCCCTTCCCCTTGAGCTCGAAGCCGGCTCCGGTCGGCGACTCGGTCACCTCGGTGCTGGGCACGTGGCCAAAGCCGCCGAGCCGGTGGGGCTTGCCGTCGAGCATCAGCATCGCGTTGCCGACCCAGGGGGTGGTCCTGCCGCCCACCTTGATCCGGCCGACCGCCATGTCGAAGTAGTCCTCCGGCGAGCGGCCCTCGAACCCGGAGCCCTGGATCCAGACCCAGCGCTCGGCGTGTTCCGCCCCCCAGTTGTGGCCCATCATCCCGCGCCAGCCGTCGACCTCGATCCGC
>JAWVFG010000103.1:0-11736 GCA_033856335.1 Solirubrobacterales bacterium | reverse complement strand
CCGGCATCACGTTGCCCCGGGGGCAGTCCTGGCAGGTGGCGAGCTCCCTGCCCAGGTCGTTCAGCTCCCGGATCGCGCGCTCGAGGTACTTCTCGCGGATCTCGTCGTCGGTTATGGATGACACGGCCCCTTGCCTCTTCTTCGGCCCCGTCCCGGCCCCTTGCGGGTGCATCAACTCTTGCTCGCGGAACGGCGTCGTGGCTTGCTGCGACCCTCACGTTCTGCGAGGGACCGCCCACCGCGCCCCCCGGTGGTCTGCAGGAACTTCAGGGCCTGGACGTAGACGAGGTTCTTGTGCTTGCGGACAATGTCCGCCTCCCGCATCGACTCGAGGAACTCCTGGGGCCCGTCGAAGTCCCGCAGGCGGATCTTGACGCTGCCAAGCCCCTGCGCGACATGGCTGTCGGATCCCGCTCCCGGCACGATCGAGTACTTGCGGGCGAAGCGCACAGCCTCCTCGTTGAAGGCCGAGAAGGCGACCCGGGGATTGAAGACCTCGAGAATGTCGATCTCGTCGACCACCTCGAGCAGGTGCTCGTAATCAGGGACCGAGTGCAGCCTGTCGAACGGGTGCGGGACATAGACCAGCCCTCCCTGGCGGCGGATCTCGGCGATCGTCTCCGCCATCGACATCCCGCGCTCGATCCGCTCGTTCAGGAACAGCCCGATCACCTCCCCCTCATGTGCCGTCTTCACCTCCTCCGCGAGGATCACCTTGATTCCGCCGATCCGCGCGGCGATCTCCTGGGCCTCCTGTGCCCCCGAGATCTCGTTGTGGTCGGTGATCGCGATCGCGCCGAGCCCCTGCTCTTTGGCGGTCTCGAGGAGCAGCTCGGCCGGGGTGGCGCAGTCCGGTGAATGGTCGGTGTGCATGTGCAGGTCGCAGTGGATGTAGTCCCGCTCCCGCAGCCGCCGGCGAATCTCGGGGTTTCCCTCGGGATCGTGCCGGCGCCCCGCCAGACGGCGGTAGACGGCCTCGACCTCGTCCGTCACCTCGGCCCATGGGCGGGCCTCGCCGCTCTGTCGGCCGGCGGCGCTGAGCCGATCGCGCAAGGCAGCGTCTCGACAGAGCCGCTCGAGCTGGGCGGCCAGCGTCAGCACGTCTCCGAGCGGGAACAACAGCCCCCGTTCGCCCTCGCCGACCAGCTCTCGGTAGAGCTCGAGGTCGGAGACCACTGGGACTGCGCCAGCGGCAAAAGCCTTCCGCACCAGGCCGGGGGCGGCTCGCACGCCGCCCGAGGCCAGGCAGGCGATGTCGGCACCGGCCAGGAACTCCGCCGGCTCGCCGTCCCGCGGCCGGACGACGTGAAGGCGCTCCCGCAGCCGCCGGCTGACGCGCGCCAGGGGGTCCGTGGGGCCGTCGAACCAGATCACGCCCTCCCAGTCGAGGTCGTCCGGCAGCTTCCGCAGGGCCCGCAGGAGCAGCCGCAGCGCCCCTCGCTCCTCCTCCGCGCAGTGCACGATCCGCACCCGCCCCGGCGGAGGCGCGTCGAGGGCCGGCTCGGCGACGTCCGCCCCCGGCCTGATCAGCTGGTACTGGCCCGGGAAGAAGCGCTGCAGGAGCTCGCCGGTCGCCTCGTTGCTGGCGGTGCGCTCGTCGATGCGCCCGAAGAAGACCTCGACGAGCATCCGTGCGACCTGGGTGGAGAGCACCCGCTCGACGGGCTCATGGAAGGTCGCCACATTGAGCGACAGCGAGTGCCGCAGCGCCGCCGACCCGGCGCTGGGCGCGAAGGGTTCGTGCACGTGCACGAGGTCGAGGGGAACCGCGCCCAGGAGGCGCTCCAATGCCCCGCTGACGTCCAGCGGAAGCGGCGCCGGCCTTCGCCGAGGGCCACTAGGCAACGGAATGCTCTGGCCAATCGCCAGAACCCGCGGGTTCTCGCCCTTGAGGACGGCTCCCGGATTCCGTCCCGCCTCGCGAATCAGCTTCCGCGACTCCCGGATCGCCATCCGCGAATCGGACGGAGCAACGATCAGAACGCGATGCCCGCGCCCCGCAAGCTCCTCCGAAGTCCGCCGGATGAACTCGTTGATCTCATGCCGGCTCTCCCAAGGATGGGGGCTTACCTGCGCGATCGAGAGCGAGTCGCCGGGCACGCCGCGAGCTTAGGGGAGGAGGGAAGTGACCTCAGGGCCGGCCGTGACTGCCGCCGTGCGAGGCTGCGGATGCAGCGAGCAGTAGGCGGTAGTCGCGGACGGCTCTGCGTCCCTGCACTACTTGGCCTTGGCCTTGGCTTTGGCCTTGCCCTTCGTGCCCTTCTTGCCCTTCGTGCCCTTGGTCTTCTCAGGCAATCCCCGCTGACGCGCGTACTTGGCAATGAACTCCTCGGTCCTATCCCGCGCCAGTGAGTCAGGCCGCTGGTTGTGCGGCGACTTCATCAGGTAGCTGGAGGGGCCGTCGAGCTGTCCCGAGATGCCGTGGTTGAGGGCCAGCTTCACGATCCGCACGGCGTCGATCACGATGCCGGCGGAGTTGGGCGAGTCCCAGACCTCGAGCTTGAGCTCCAGGTTGAGCGGCACGTCGCCGAACGACCTGCCCTCGACCCGGATGTGCGCCCACTTCCGGTCGGTCAGCCACGGAACGTAGTCCGAGGGACCGATGTAGACGTCGTCCGCGGGCAGCTCGTGGTCCATGATCGACGTGACCGCGTTGGTCTTCGAGATCTTCTTGGACTCCAGCCGCTCGCGCTCGAGCATGTTGTAGAAGTCCATGTTCCCGCCGACGTTGAGCTGGCTGGTGCGCTCGATCCGCACACCGCGGTCGGCGAAGAGCCTCGCCAGCTGGCGGTGAACGATCGTGGCGCCGACCTGAGACTTGATGTCGTCTCCGATGATCGGCAGCCCGGCCTCCTCGAAGCGGGTGTCCCAGTAGTCCTCGCGGGCGATGAAGACCGGCAGGCAGTTGACGAAGCCGACGCCCGCGGCGAGCGCCTGCTCGACGTACCACTTGGTCGCCTGCTCGGAGCCGACCGGCAGGTAGCAGACGAGGACGTCCGTCTGGGTGTCCTGCAGGATCCCGACGATGTCGGCGGTCTGACCCGGGGCCTTGGTGATCTTTTCCTTCAGGTACTTGCCCAGCCCGTCGTGGGTCATGCCTCGGTGGACCTTGACCCCCTGGTTCGGGACGTCCGAGAACTTGTAAGTGTTGTTCTGCCCGGAGAAGATCGCCTCGGAGAGATCCTTCCCGACC
The DNA here is from genome assembly GCA_033856335.1 of Solirubrobacterales bacterium. Lineage (GTDB taxonomy): Bacteria > Actinomycetota > Thermoleophilia > Solirubrobacterales > 70-9 > DASUPK01. The sequence continues at coordinate 8,543 of JAWVFG010000103.1, read as the reverse complement.
TTTTCCTTGTCGATGTCGAAGGCGGCGGTGAATTCGATGTCGCTGATGTGGTAGCCGCCCAGGTCCACGTGCATCAGGCCCGGCACCTGCTCGGCGGGGTCTGCGTCGTTGTAGTAGGTGACGCCCTGCACGAAAGAGCTCGCGCAGTTGCCGACACCGACTATCGCGACGCGAACCACGTCGTCGCGAGCGCCGTTGCGCCGGGCGCCGTTCGCTCTTCCATTCACGGTGCTCATCTCTGAAAGTTCCTCCTAGATATGACGAGTCAGCCTTGAAACGACACTTTCCCTGCCGAGTGGTTACACGTCGTCGGCAGGAACCGCGTGCTCAACGGGCGCCTGCTGCACTTCCGCGCCGCGCCGTTCGAGCGCGTTCCTCACATGCCATACGCGCTGTACCACGGTGAAAGCCGTCAGCGCCGCCATAGCGTAGATCGCCGGCGCCAGAAGATCTGCATCGAATACTCCGGCGCCCTTCGCGAAGACGAGGCCAACCGAGAGTATGACTACCCGGACGGGACGCGTGGCCAGTCCCACCTTGCACTCCACGCCAAGCGCCTCCGCCCGCGCGCGGGTGTAGGAGACCATCAGCGAGCCGAGCACGACGACCACACACATCGCGGCGGCGAACTGATCCCCGCTGAGCGCGAACCGGTACGCCACCGCGGTCAGCACGAGGCCCTCCTCAACCCTGTCGAGGGTGGAGTCCAGGAACGCCCCGAAGAGGGTCCCCTTGCCCGACGCGCGCGCGTAGCGCCCGTCGAGGGTGTCCATCACCGAGCCGATGATGAACGCGACGCCGCCGAGGAAGTAAAAGCCCTGCCAGATCAGGACCGCGGCCGTCAGATTGCCGACCAGCCCCACCATCGAGATCGCGTTCGGGGTGAGGCGCGATTCGATCAGGCGGTTGCGGACCGCCGCCGACAGCTCCGCCGCCGAGGTCGGCCGCGTCCCCGGCCCGGGCGCCCCGTTCGTGGGCCGATCCTGTTGCTCGACGCTCATCGGTGGTCCACCCGCCTACGCGGGCGCCGCTCCCGGCTCGGGCCGCGGCTCGAGCTTGCTCGCCGGCGGCGTCCGCTGGAACGGGCCGAACGACCAGTCGGGGTTGACGCGGGCGAGCAGAGTGGCCACGCCCGTCGCCAGGGCCGCAGTCACCAGCCCGAACACGGCATCGAGCCAGAAGTGGTTGCCGCTCGCCACCACCACGAAGGTCATCAGCAGTGGATAGGCAAAGAGCGCGGCGCGCAGAATCACGGGGCGCACGAGCATCGCCAGGGACCAGGCCAGGATCACCGAGAGGCCGACATGCATGGACGGCACGGCGGCGAACGGGTTGAAGAGGGCATCGCCCGGATGCGAAAGCAGCGGGTTGTTGCCCGTCACCGAGCTCGAGGGGTCGAGCCCCAGCTCCGGCAGGAAGCGCGGCGGCGCAGTCGGGAAGAGCGCATAGCCGATCACGGAGATCGCCATCGCCGCGAAGACGGCGTTGCGAACGAAGCCGAAGCTCTGCCGGTATCCGAAATAGAGGATCGCCAGCATCAGGCAGCTGCCCTTGAAGTGGAGGTTGGCGTACCCCCAGCGAGCGACCTCAGCGGGCCAGCCCGCGGCGATCGCCCAGTGCTGGACGCCGGGCTCGATCAGCAACCCGAGGGAACGCTCAGCGCTGACCAGGTCCCGGGCGTGTGAGAAGGAGAGCCCCATGCTGCCGTGGACCGCGCCGCGCCCGTGGCGCCATGCCCAGTAGGCCACGCCGAGCAGGACCAGCTGAAGCACGAGGTCGAGCGGCCCGCGCGGGAGCCATCTCCCGCGCAGCCGCCGAGCGGTGGTCAACGAGAGCCGCCCGCGTGTGCACTTTGAGTGCCGCGGTTTGCCGCCGAGGACTGCGCCGACCCGTACTGGATCACCGGGTCCTGATGGCACCGCGGCCCCGAGCTGACGGCCCGCCACGGCGCGAAGTCGATGCCGACCCGGAAGCGGCCTGGTGTCGTGACGTCGATCATCGTGTAGCCGCCGGGAGCCTGCTCGACGCATCCCGTTCCCTGCTCGATCGACCAATAAGGCGTCCAGTGATCCCGGACCAGGACGGTACCGGGTGCGCTCGCGTCCACGACGAAGCCCTCCGGCGTCAACTTCACCATCTTCCCCCCAATCGCCAGCGGAGACGGATTGTGGACGGCGTAGACGTTCCAGTTCTTGCTGTGGAACACGCGCTCCAGGTATCGAGGCGGGCCGCGCTTGATCAGGCGCTTCTCGCCAAGCGCGGCGTAGTCCAGCGGTGCTCTGGGGACAGCCACATATCCGACGCCCAGATCGTCGAGCCAGCTGCGGTATTCCGTCCCGGTCAGAGGGGCCGATTGGTAGAAGAGCGGATTGAGCTTGCGGTCGAGCTGCCGCTCCCAGCCTCTGGCGATGTAGAGACCGTCGGTGGGGACGTAGGCCGACTCCCAGTGGTGGGCCTCGGGGAGCACTTCGACCCGCTGAGAATCGCGATGGGGTTGCCCCCGCAGGAAGTCGACGAGAGGCGCGTAGTAGCCGGCGGTCACCGATGGCTGTGCGCTCACCTGCTCCAGGTCCCGCACGACCGGTGACCATTGCCAGTAGATCAGGACGGGGATGAGCAGGACGAGCGCGAACCGCTGGCGGCGCCAGAGCCCGAAGGCGAGGACGGGACCGAGCAGCAGCGATCCCATGCGCGTGGCGTTGCCTCCCATCGGGGTCTGGATCAGGAAGGCGGCGGCTAGGGCGGCGCCGTACGCGGCCACGCCGTAGCGGAGCAGGCGCTCCTCCGGTGGGAGGGCGACGAAGACGGCGATCGCCACCAGGATGGCCGGCTCGAAGCTGGAGAAGTCGAACGGCTCGGTTCCGCCCTCGGGGAAGGCCGCGGAGATCAGCAGGGCGACTCCGACCGCGACCACGGCGAGCTCGAGGCCCTTGCGGCTGCGCTCGGCGATCGCAAACGCGACCACACCGCAGGCCAGGAACAACGCGGCGACGGGGCTGGCGAACGGCGTCAGAGCGGCAAACAGGACCGCTATGAAGCGATTGCCCCGCTGGGCCGCGAGCACGGCGCAGAGGGCCACGGCGACTCCGAGGGCGAAGGTGAGCCGGCCGGTGAAGAGGCTGATCGCCGTCGCAGTAGCGAACCAGGCGACTCCCAGCCTTGCCCGATCACCGAAGCGGCGGTATGCGATCGACGAGAAGAGCAGCGCCGCCGCGATTGCCGCCAGCACGCCCACCAGGCGCGGCCCGACGAGAGCGCTGAGCATCGGCAGGAGGATCCCGTAGCCGGGCAGGTGATGGCCGCCGAACCAGAAGTTGTCCCAGGTGACGATCCCGTCGTGGGTGAAGAGGCCCGAGCGAAACACCTGGGCCGCGTGATCCGCGCTGTCCGGCTGGATGATCAGGTAAGCGGTGCCGAGGGCAGCCGCGACCAGCCCCGGCTCGCCGTAGCGACGGAGCGCCTCTCGCGCGCTCAAGCGGTCGCTGGCCGCCAGGACCAAACGGCGGGCCGGACGCGGGCCAGGACCTGCAGCGCGGTGACAGCCGCGAGCGCCGCGACGAGCAGCCCGAACGCACCGTCAACCCAGAAGTGGTTCGCCGTCACGATCACGACCCAGAAGACCAGCACCGGGTAGGCGCACCAGAAGATCCGGCTGATCGTGTGCCTCGAGATCAACGCCCCGGTCACCCCGATCATGGTCGAGAAGGCGACGTGCATGCTCGGAATCGCCGCGTAGGGATTGACGAACAGCCTGACGAGACCGGAGTCATGGTTGACCTGCGCGTAGTCGGTGATCGTGTCGGTGAACTCATGGAACATCCGCGGGGGCGCCGTCGGCAGCAGGGCGTATCCCACAACCGCCAGCCCCATAGCAACCATGAACATGTTGCGCACGAAGTAAAAATTCTGGTTCCTGAAGACGTAGAGCCAGACCAGGAACGTCGTCGTCACCACGAAGTGGCTGTTCAGGTACATGAAGTTCGCGAAGTCGATGGTCCAGTGGTGACTCAGGAACGTCGCCTGCAGGTTCGGCTCGAAGAAGGTGTGCAGGCTCTTCTCGAAGTCGATGACGTGTTGCCCGTTCGCCATCGCATGCTCGCGCTGGCCGTCTGCGACCCCGCGCACGGCCTCGTAGCACAGCTCCGCGACCACGAACAGACTGAGCTGCCGCGCCGCGTCCCCGTACCCCTGAGGTAGCCGTCTACCGATTCTGTCGATCAGGGCACGCATAAGCCGGGGATTCTAGTCACCCCCTGGTAACACCTTCGTCACGGATTGCCGAAATCTTCGTCGGTTGCGAGAAACCGAATCACGCGGTCGATCACCTCGGGGGCGTCGAGCCAGGGCCAGTGCCCGGCCCGGGGCAGCTCGAGCAGCTCGGAGTTCGGTAAGCGCTCCGCGAAAGCGGCACCGAAACGGGCCGGAAGGTAGCGGTCCCGCGTCCCCCAGACCACCAGCGCGGGCGCGGCGATCGAGCCGAGGCGCTCGCCCGCGGCGGCCAGCCGGTCGGGCGGGGCCGAGCGGTAGAGCCTGAGCATCGCGTCCAGCGTGCCGCGATCGAGGTGGTCCCAGATCATGTCGATGAAAGCGGGGTCGTGGCGGCTCCAGTTCCCGCGGGACGCGCGCAGTCCCAGGTCCAGGACCCGCCGGGTCCAGATGCGGTTGGAGAGCTCGCCGAGGCCGCGGGTCCGCCACACCCTGGCGGTCGGATGCCAGCGGTAGCCCGGGAGCAGCGGAACCGCGTTGATGACGACCAGCCGGCGGACCCGCTCCGGCTCCTCCTGCGCGCCGATCAGGGCAAGGGATCCCCAGTCGTGGACTACGAGGGAGTGCTCGTCGACGGCCATCCGCTGCAGGAAGCGCCCGGTGAACCTGGCGAGCCCGTCCATCGAGTAGTCGAACCCGGCCGGGGAGGGGCGCTGCGAGCGGCCCCAGCCCGGCAGGTCGAACGCCAGGGCCGGGCCGGTCATGCGCTGCAGAAAAGGCTGCCAGTCCTCGGAGTGGGTCGGGTTGCCGTGGACGAACACGGCCGGAGGCCCGTCTCCGCGCACTCTCCGGAAGAACGTGGATACGCCGTCGACCATCGCGGTGCCGGTCTCGATCACGGGCAAGGTGGGCGCGGACCATATGCGAGGGTGCGTCGCCAGGCGCAACCCGTTTAATGGGGGTGTGCCACTGCCCAGCAGACTCGTCCTCGCCGACGGCAAGACCGCGACGCTCCCTCCCGGAACGCCACCCCGGGTTCCCAAGCGCGATCCGGATTGGCGGCGGCCCCCGCGGCGGCGGGTCCTGACGATCCGTGACCGTCTCCGCGAGATCTACGGGCAGCCTGTCAACGATCCGCATGGCCATCCGATCGCCGAGCTGGTCCGCACCGTGCTCTCCCAGAACACCAATGACCGCAATCGCGACGTCGCGTACGCCCGGCTGCGGGAGAGGTTCCCCACCTGGGAGGCCGTTCGCGACGCCCCGACCGAAGAGGTCGAGGCCGCAATCAAGCCGGGCGGGCTGAGCGTCACCAAGGCGCCGCGGATCCAGGAGATCCTGGAGCGCCTCGGGGACCATCCCGACCTGGACTGGCTGGCCGAGGCGCCGCGCGGCCAGGCGCTCGAGTACCTCACGGAGCTTCCCGGTGTGGGACGCAAGACCGCCGCCTGCGTGTTGATCTTCGCCTTCGGGCGGCCCGAAATCCCGGTCGACACACACGTCCATCGTGTCGGCGGTCGGCTGGGCCTGTTCCGGCTCGGCGCCCCATTCGAGGAGGCGCACGACGAGATGCTCGCCATCACCCCGCCCGAGGACGCCTACGAGCTCCACGTCAACCTGATCCAGCACGGGCGGGCGATCTGCCGGCCGAACCCGCGCTGCGGGGAGTGTGGCCTGCGCCGGATGTGCCCCTGGTACCGGAGCGGGGGTGCCCTTCAGCATCAGGCAGGGCCGCTACCTGCCGGGACGAAATGAGCCGGTGAGGCGGGCGTCGCGGCCCTTGGGCCCCTATATGCTGCCTCGCCGGAAATGAAGCGGAGCACCTTCGTCATGTTCGGGCTGGTCGTGTTGCTCCTCGGAGTCGGCGTGCCCGCCTGGGCCTACACGCACCAGGGCTCGCAGAGCGCCTCTCCCGAGGAGGTTTCCTCGAGTCTCCAGCCCGGCAAGGACCTGTTCGCCACCAACTGCGGCGCCTGCCACACCCTTGCCAAGGCGGGCACCGACGGCGTGGTCGGGCCGAACCTCGACGATCTGCTCGCCCCGCCCAGCGCCAGCGCCCCGGACCCGGCGACGATCAAGCCCCGCGTCCTGAGCGCGATCGACAACGGCATCGCCGGCCGCATGCCGAAGGGGGTCCTCACCGGCCAGCAGGCCGACGAGGTCGCCACCTTCGTCTCCCAGGTCGCCGGACAGGGCCCCTAGCGGTACCGATTACTGCGGCTAATTGCGGTTTCGCCCGCAACTCTGCGTGAAATAGCGTTGTTAGCAGCAGAGAGAGAGGACTCGAGGGGTGCGGCACGCACCGATGCGTGGCAACAGGCCCCCTCAGAGAAAGGAGTTCTGTTGAGTCACGCACATCACGTCCCGGGGAATCGGGGACGCATGGGGATCGCGATGGTCCTGGGGCTGGTTCTGGCCCTGGGCCTGACGCTGTTGCCCGGCGCCGCCGACGCCCAGGGCAAGAAGGGCAAGGGCACCAAGCTGACGGTGATGACCCGCAATCTGTACCTCGGCGCGGACCTGACGCCGGCGCTTCAGGCCAACAACATCAACCAGGCGATTGACGCCGGCGGCCAGATCGTCAACCAGGTGCATGCGACCAAGTTCCCATCGGTGCGCGCGGCTTCGCTCGCCGCCGAGATCAAGAAGCGCAAGCCCGACATCGTCGGACTTCAGGAAGCGGCCTGGTGGCGGACCGGCCCGACCAATGCAAGTGCTTCATTCAACGGTCCCGTCGCGACGCAGACCGACCCTCAGGGCGGGAACTTCCTCGACGACCTCGTCAACGCCATCAACTCAGGCGGGAAGAAGGCCGGCTCCGCGAAAAAGAAGAAGGGCAAGGTCCGTTACGTGATCGCCAACGTCAAGACGGAGTTCGATTTCGAGCTGCCGGTCAATGACGACGGCAACGGCTCCGGCCTGTCCGGCGCGGATCACAACGAGCGCCTGACGATGCGCGACGCCATCCTGGTTCGCAAGGGCGCCGGCATCAAGTTCAAGAACCCGACCAGCGGCACCTACCACACGCTGCTGCAGGAGAAGGTCGGTGGCGTGGTCACGGTCAACGTGACGCGTGGCTGGAACGCCATCGACGTGAAGGCTCACGGTAAGAGCTTCCACCTCGTGGACACGCACCTGGAGGCATTCGACAGCCAGGGCAGCAACAACACCAACCTGGGAACCTCCCTCGGCAAGGGCGACATTCGCGCCGCCCAGGCGACGGAGCTGGTTGGACCGGGGGGAGCGGCGAACAGCAAGAGGCCGGTCATCCTCCTCGGTGACATGAACTCGGACGACGACACCGTCCAGCCCAATGGCGATCGGAACGCGTACGCCGCGCTGACCGCCGGTGGGTTCAGCGAGCGGAGCACCGCCAACCCGCTCGGCTGTTGTCTCAACGACCCGTTCCTGGTCGGTGGGCCGAACTCGATCAACGATTTCGACCACCAGGTCGACCACGTCCTCACGAACACCAGCAAGATCAAGTTCGTGAAGGGCTTCGTCGACGGCCGGGCGCCGGTCAATGGCCTCTACCCGTCCGATCACGCCGCACTGACGAGCGTGCTGAAGATCAAGTAGTCGATGCGAGGGTGCGCGCAAGCGCAACCCGTTTTACGGCGAAGCAGGATCACAGAGAGGCCGGGGCCGAACGCCCCGGCCTCTCTTTTTGGGCTGGGGGTTTACATCCCCGCACACATCTGCCACACTCTCACTTAGATTTCTTAAGGCACTCGCTGAGGAAGAGCTATCCTCTGCTTTAGCAACGAAAACGAAAAGCTTTGGAGGAATGACCGTGGCAAAGACAATAGGAATCGACTTGGGCACAACCAACTCGTGCGTGGCGGTGATGGAGGGCGGCGAGCCCACCGTTCTGGAGAACGCAGAGGGCGGCCGTACCACACCCTCCGTCGTCGCCTTCACCGACTCGGGAGAGCGCCTGGTCGGCACCGTCGCCAAGCGCCAGGCCGTGATGAACCCCGAGAACACGATCTTCTCGATCAAGCGCTTCATGGGCCGCAAGGAGGCCGAGGTCAAGGAGGAGGAGACCATCGTCCCCTACGAGGTCGTCGCCGGACCGAACGGCGACGTTCGCGTCGAGGCCGGTGGCAAGCAGTACTCGCCACCCGAGATCTCGGCGATGATCCTGCAGAAGCTCAAGGCCGACGCCGAGGCAAAGCTCGGCGAGCCGGTCGACTCGGTCGTGATCACGGTCCCGGCCTACTTCAACGACGACCAGCGCCAGGCCACCAAGGACGCCGGCAAGATCGCCGGCCTCGACGTCAAGCGGATCATCAACGAGCCGACGGCGGCGGCGCTCGCCTACGGGCTCGACAAGG
>JAWVFG010000102.1:0-3400 GCA_033856335.1 Solirubrobacterales bacterium | reverse complement strand
TCGGTGTTGCCGGCGGCATGGAGTCGATGAGCAAGGCCCCATACCTGCTGCCCGGCGCTCGCTTCGGCTTCCGCATGGGCGACGTCACGGCGATCGACGCGATGACCCATGACGGCCTCACCAACCCCTTCACCGAGAAGCAGATGATCAACGAGGCCAGCGAGGTCTCCAACGAGCTCGAGATCACGCGGGCAGACATGGACCGCTTTGCCGAGCGCTCCCACCAGCTCGCCCACAGGGCGACTGAGGAAGGCAAGCTCGCCGAGGAGATCGTCACGGTGACGGTCAAGTCGAAGAAGGGCGAGAACGAGGTCGCCGCCGACGAGGCGATCCGCTCCGACACGACGCTCGAGGTCCTCTCCAAGCTGAAGGCCGTCGGCGGCGACGACGCCACCCACACGGCGGGCAACTCGCCCGGTGTCAACGACGGCGCCGGCGCGGTAGTCGTCGCCTCCGACGAGTGGGCGAAGGCCAACGGCAAGAGCCCGATCGCGACCGTGCTCGCGTACGGCCAGGTCGCCGACGACTTCGCCTATCTCGCCAGGACTCCGGCGAAGGCGGCGATGCAGGCGCTCGAGAAGATCGGCAAGAAGCCGGGTGACGTCGACCTCTGGGAGATCAACGAGGCGTTCGCCTCGGTCGCGATCAACTCGGTGCGGATGCTCGAGGTCGACGAGGACAAGGTGAACGTGAATGGCGGGGCGATCGCGCTGGGCCACCCGATCGGCGCCTCCGGCGCCCGGATCGTCGGCGCGCTGGTCCACGAGCTCCGCCGCCGCGGCGGCGGGCTGGGCTGCGCAGCGATCTGCTCCGGCGGCGGCCAGGGCGATGCCATCCTCGTCGAGGTCAACGGCGCCTAGCCTGGCCGAGATCTGACCGCAGCTAGGCTCCGGTAATGGCCCCAGCGGAGCCGAAGGGCGCTGCCTTCTTCGATCTCGACAAGACCCTGATGGCCGGTTCGTCAGGGATGGTGTTCGCGCGCGTCGCCAACCAGCGCGGCTTCGTGCCGCGCAGGCAGCTCGCCAAGTGGGGCTGGGGCCACCTTCGTTACCGGTTGCGGGGGTCATCTGACGAGCAGACCAACGCCGTCCTCGACGTAGCCAAGCGCGTCTTCGCTCAGATCCCAGAGCGCGACGTGGAGCGGATGGCACCCGCCGTGCTGGCGGGGATCCTTCCGCGGATCTACCCGCAGATGCTCGACGAGGTCCATCGCCACCAGGACGAGGGCCGGGCCACCTTCATCGTCAGCGCGGCGGGGAACGATCTGGTCAAGGCCCTGGCGGCGGTGCTCGGCATGGAGGGCGGGATCGGGACTCGCTGGGGGATCGGATCGGACGGCAAGTACACCGGCGAGATGGACGGTCCCTTCGTCTACGGAGAGGGCAAGGTCGAGGCGATGCGCCGCTTCGCCGAGCGCCACGACATCGACATGGACGCCTCGTATGCCTACTCGGACTCTGTCAGCGACCTGCCGATGCTCCAGTCGGTCGGCCACGCGGTGGTGGTCAACCCGGACGCCGACCTGCTCGAGATAGCCCGCCGGGAGGGCTGGCGTGTGATGCGCTTCGAGAAGCTCGGCCGCAAGCTGGCGATCGCCGGTGCGACGGTGCTCGCGGCGGCCGCCGGAGGGGCGGGCGCCCTGGCGTCCAAGCGGCGGCACGGCGGCCGGCTGGGCGGGGTTTCCGGCTCCCTGCGCCGCTAGTTCCGGGTGCTGATCCGCGGCTACTCGTTTTTGAGGTTTGTATCTGCGACACTCGTTCTCGTTCAAGTGTTTCGCCGGAGGGCGTCGCCCAACGGCGGGCGCGGGATTGGAGCGTTGTGCCGAAGAAGAGTTCTAGGGAGACTGGGCCCCGTCACCAGAACGGAGGGCCCGACAATGCCGATCTCAGGCGCCTCTCCGAGATTTCAGCGGACAACGCAGGAGTCGCATCGGATCAGAGCGCGTCCGATGAGGACCAGACCGCGTCCGATGCGGACCAGACGGCCTCCGAAGCCGACCGCTTGCAGTCCGCTCGCGACCAGCAGGCCTCCGATCGTGACCAGGTGGCCTCGGACCGCGATCAGGCCGCCTCCGACAAGGAGCTGGAGGGCCATCCCGGTGGCTCCACGGAGGAGGCTCACGACCTCGGGGTCGCCGCACGTCAGGAGGGCTCGGTGCAGCGCAAGGAAGCCGGGAGGGACCGCGCCCATGCGGCGGAGCATCGAGTTGAGACGGCACAGGGGCGTGATGTGACCGCCTGGCGCCGTGACCTGACGGCCCAGGCCCGGGATGGCGCCGCCGATCGGCGCGATCGGGACTCGTCAAAGATCGAGCGGAAGATGGCATCCCGCGGGTCGTCGCTGCGGGCGGCCCTCGAGCACGCCTCGGAGATTCGGGCGCGGGCGGCCAAGGACCGGACTCGGGCTGCCGAGGACAGAACCCAGGCGGCCCGCGACCGCGAGCGCGCCGCGGAGGAGCGCGATGAGGCCCTCGCGGAGCTGCGCCGCGCCCACCTCGATGAGCTCACCGGCGCGTTCAGGCGGGGATCCGGAGAGGACGCGCTGCAGAGCGAGATCGAGCGGGCTCGCCGTGGCGAGATTCCATTGGTGCTGGCCTTCCTCGACGTCGATGCCCTCAGAGAGGTCAACAATCGCGATGGCCACCCGGCCGGGGATGCGCTGCTGCGTGAGGTGGTGGCCGCCATCCGCTCGAAGGTCCGCTCATACGAGCCGATTGTCCGGTTCGGCGGCGATGAGTTCGTCTGCGCAGTCTCCGACGTCGATCTCGGCCAGGCCGAGGAGCGATTCAAGGAGGTCCAGGACTCCCTCGCCCAGAACAACAACGGCGCCGCGATATCGGTGGGACTCGCGGAGCTGCGTCCCGATGACACCCTGGACCAGCTGATCGACCGGGCGGACGAAGCTCTGCTCGCTGCCCGCCGGCGCCAGTAGCGCGGCTTCAGGCAGCGAGCCGGCGGCAGCTTAGACTTCGCCCATGGCCGTGGAGCCCGACGCGCGGCGGCGCGCACACGAGTGGCTGGCTGACGTCTACGAGCGCCTGGAGGAGCGCGAGGCGCTCTTCGAGACGATCTCCGGACAGGATGTAAAGCCCCTCTACACCGAGGAGGACCGCGCCGGGTCGGATCCCGAGCGGGACCTCGGCTACCCCGGTGAATATCCCTACACCCGGGGCGTCTATCCCTCGATGTACCGCGGGCGGCTCTGGACGATGCGCCAGTTCGCCGGCTTCGGCACCGCGGAGGAGACCAACGAGCGCTTCCGCTACCTGCTCGATCACGGCCAGACGGGCCTCTCGACCGCCTTCGACATGCCGACCCTGATGGGCCTCGACTCCGACGCGGAGCGCAGCCTCGGGGAGGTCGGGGTGGAGGGGGTCGCGATCGACACGCTCGACGACATG
>JAWVFG010000101.1:0-7022 GCA_033856335.1 Solirubrobacterales bacterium | reverse complement strand
CCAGCCTGAATCCGCGGTTCACCGGCCCTGGTCGCTCCCTGCCGACCACGCCGTAGACGATGTTGATCGCGATCACTCCCACCACGAATGCGACGACGGGTGCGATGACGGCTGGGATGAGCACCTTGCCGAGCACGCCTGCGCCGAGAACTGCGTTGGCGCCCCCCGCGGCAAACGCGGAACCGACGACGCCGCCGATCAGCGCATGGGATGAGCTCGAGGGAAGCCCCAGATACCACGTGACGAGGTTCCAGAAGATCGCCCCGACGAGCCCCGCGAAGACCACGGTCGGAGTGATCACGTTGGCGTCCACCACGTCCTTGGCCACCGTCGCCGCGACCGCCAGGGAGATGAATGCCCCCACGAAGTTGAACACCGCTGCGTACGCGACGGCCAGCCGTGGCGGCATCGCGTGCGTCGAAATCGAAGTGGCGACGACGTTTGCCGTGTCGTGAAAGCCGTTGGTGAAGTCGAAGACGAGGGCCGTGCCTACGACGATGACGAGGACTATGTCGTTGCTGCTCACGCGTTCTTGATGACGATGCCCTCGACAATCGAGGCGGTCGTCTCGGTCGCATCGATCGCCCGCTCGAGCCTCAGGAATATGTCACGCCAACGGATCACGACCATCGGGTCGATCCCGTTGGAGAACAGTGAAGCCACCGCGTCTCGGTAGATCCGGTCACCGTCGTTCTCCAAGCGGTGGATCTCGATCCAGTAGTGGTCGAGGTCCTTGAAGCCACGTAGATTCTGCAGCAGCCCGTAGAGCTGCTCGCACGACTTGACGAGGACCTCCGCCATGGCCAGTGACTGGTCCATGGCTGCCTCGATCTGGTACAGCCCCATGAAGTCGGCCGTCTCCTCGATGTCGTCGACGATGTCGTCCATCTGCGTGGCGAGGGCGTAGATGTCCTCTCGGTCGATCGGCGTGACGAAGGTCGTGTTGAGCCGCCGGATGATGTCGTGGGTGATCCGGTCGCCCTCCTGTTCGGACTTGAGGATGTCCGTCGCAAGGCCCCCCTCGTCCGGCCACCGCTCGAGCAGGTCGCGCAGGAGCTTCGCGGTCCGAAGCGTGTTCTGCCCCCCTTCGGCGAAGAGATCGAAGAAGACGCGGTCCTTCGGGACTAGGGAGAACCGGGCCACCGGGACGGCAACCTAGCAGGAGGGCAAGAGGGCGGCCCGGTGCCTCATGGCGTCGTCCTGACCACGGCCTCCGCGCGCTCAGCATGGAGCTCGAGGAGCTCGGCCTGCGTGCTGCGCGGCTCGTCGCCGTTGAGCGTCCGCCGCGACCAGACCCCGTCGCTGCCAAGTTCCCATGCGTTGGTGTTGTCGGCGAAGGCGCGGTCGAGGGCATCCGTGAGCTGGTCGCGGTTCGCCGGATCCTCCACCGGGCTGAGGAGCTCGACGCGGTTGTACAGGTTCCGCGGCATCAGGTCGGCGGAGCCGATGAAGATCCGGGTGTCGTCCGGTCGCTCGAAGGAGAAGATCCTCGAGTGCTCGAGGAAGCGGCCGACGATGGAGACGACGCGAATGTTCTCCGAGACGCCCTGGACGCCGGGCCGCAGCGCGCAGATGCCACGGATGTTGAGGTCTACCTCCACGCCCGCCTGCGAGGCTCGGTAGAGCGCGCGGATGCAGGTCGGCTCGAGCAGCGAGTTCATCTTCATCCGGATCCGGGCGGGGCGCTCCGGCGAATGGGCCTCGATCGTCCGCTCGATCTCACCGACGATTCCGTCCTTGAGGTTGAAGGGCGCGACCAGCACCTTGCGGTAGCCACTCGGGCGCGCGTACCCCGTCAGGTAGTTGAACATCTCGGCGATGTCGTCGCCGATCTCCTGGTTGGAGGTGAAGAGGCCGAAGTCGGTGTAGATGCGGGCTGTCTTCGGGTTGTAGTTGCCCGTCCCGATGTGGACGTAGTTGCGCACGCCATCACCCTCGCGACGGGCGACCAGGACGCATTTGACGTGGGTCTTCAGGCCGGGGATGCCATAGACGACGTGGACGCCGGCCTCCTCCAGGGCCCTCGCCCAGCGGATGTTGGCGCTCTCGTCGAAGCGGGCCTTCAGCTCCACCAGGCAGACCGCCTGCTTGCCTCGCTCCGAAGCCTCGATCAGGGCCGGGACCAGCGGAGAGTCGGCGCTCGTCCGGTAGACCGTCTGCTTGATCGCGAGAACGTTGGGGTCCTCGACCGCCTGGCGCACGAAGCGCTCGACAGACCCCGCGAATGAGTCGTAGGGATGGTGGACGAGGATGTCGCCCTGCCGCATGGCGCCGAAGACATCGACCTCTCGCTGGGTGCGGCTCCCCTGCTGCAGCTGCGGCGGGGTAACTCCCTGCCACCGGGGGTAGCGCAGCTCGCGGAAGCCCTGCACGGAGTAGATGTCGGTGAGGTCGTCGAGGCCGAGCAGACCCGGAGACTCGTAGACCTGGTCGGCGCCGATCTCCATCGCCTCGACCAGCTGGTCGCAAAGCCTCGGCTCCATGTCGGGGGTGACCTCGAGCCGTACGACCTCGCCGAAGCGCCGGCGTCGCACCTCCTCCTCGACCGCGAGCAGAAGATCGTCGGTCTCATCCGAGACGTCGTAGTCGGTGTCGCGCGTGACTCGGAAGAGCGAGTTGTGGACGATCTCCATCCCGGGGAAGAGGTCGTCCAGGTTGGCGGCGATGACGTCCTCGAGCGGAACGAAGGTGAGGCCGTCGCCGATCGACAGGAACCGCCGGAGCAGTTCCTTCGGCACCTTGACCCGCGCGGCGACCTCCTCATCCTTCTCCGGATTGCGGAGGAGGACGCCGATGCTGAGAGACATGTTGGAGATGTACGGGAAGGGCCGCCCGCGCCCGATCACCAGCGGCGTCAGCGCCGGGAAGACCTGGCTCGTGAAGAGGTGCTCGACCTCCTCGCGCTCCTTCGCGTTGGCGTCGTCCAGCGAGATCAGGCGAATCCCGTGCTCGGCGAGCGCCGGGCGTATCTCGTCGCCGAAGCAGCGACAGAGGCGTGCGCGCAGATCGATCGTCCGCTGGCGGATCAGCTCGATCACGTCGGCGGCCGTCATCGCGTCCGCGCCACGCGCGTCGATCTTCTGCTCCACCTGGTCGTGCAGGCCCGCGACGCGCACCATGAAGAACTCGTCGAGATTGTCCTCGTAGATCGCGGAGAAGTTGACCCGCTCCAGCAGCGGGACCCGCGGGTCCTCGGCGAGCTGCAGCACCCGGTCGTTGAAATCCAGCCAGGAGAGCTCGCGGTTGAAGTAGAGCGAGGGGTCCGTGAAATCGGGGTCGGAGGCGCTGGTTCGAACAGCCTCCGGGACGATCGCGGCGCCCCCCTCTGCCGCGGGCCCGGTCGATTCGGTCGTCGTCTGGGCGAGATCGTCGGTCACACCCAGACCTTAGAGGGTCTCCTATGCGGCTCTGACGAGCCTGATGCGAGGCTGATCCGCCGGCTCGATGACCCGGTCGTAGCCATCGGCGAGCTGCATCATCGACGCCTCCCAGGTGCGCGCGCGAGCGGCCTCGAGTGCCTGGCGGCCGAGCTTGGCCCGCCAGGCCGGGGAATCGGCCAGCTGGAGGATCGCGGCGGCGAGCATGCCCGGATCCGGCTCGCAGAGCCTCCCGGTCTCGCCATCGACGACGATCGACGACGGGCCGCCCTCGTCGACGGCCACGCACGGCAGGCCGCTGGCACCGGCCTCGACCAGCACCTGGCCGAAGGTGTCGGTCCGGCTGCAGAAGAGAAAGGCGTCGGCGCTCGCGTAGGCCTTGGGCAGCTCATCGCCACCGAGCCAGCCCAGGAACGTGGCACGGTCCCCGAGCCGCTCGCGGAGCATTCCCTCCTCGGGCCCTCCGCCGGCGAGCAGCAGGTGCAGCCGCGGATCCGTCTCGTGGGCGCGGATGAAGGAGTCGGCCAGCAGGTCGACGCCCTTCTCGCTGGTGAGCCTCCCCACATAGAGGATCTTGATCTCGCCGGGGTATGAAGCGGCGTCGCGCAGGGCGGGATCGAACCGCGAGGTGTCCACGCCTCGTCCCCAGCGTCCGATCGCCTCGCGCTCGACTCCCAGCCGGGCCAGCGAGTCGTCGCTCGCGGGGCTCGGCGAGAGGACGCGACCACACTGCCGGTAGAAGAGAGACAGGGCCATGTCCATGCCGCGCTCGAGCTCCGGTGAGGAGCGCACGCCCGCGTAGGCGCCCAGCTCCGTGTGCCAGCTGCCGAGCACCGGCAGGTCCATGATCCGGGCGATCAGCGCCGCGGTGATCCCGGCCGGCCCGGGCGCGGTCAGATGGACGGCGTCGAAGCGGCCCTCTGCGAGCACGTCAACCATGGCGGGCAGGCTCGGAATGCCGATCTCGAGCCCCTCGTAGAAGGGAATGTCGACCTCGGCGACCGCCGAGAGGCGCCGATCGACGTTTCGGTCGGTCCCGATCACCTCGACCTCGTAGCCCGGCACGCCGAGCTCGCGGATCCGCTCGATCGTGTGGGTGACGCCGTGGACGCCGCCGATCGCGTCGGCGACGAGGGCTACGCGCTTCGGGCCCTCGGACGGGACCAGCTTGACCTTCTCCTTGCCGAGGAAGGCGGCGGCCGGCGCGTATGGGATCGCCGGGATCGCGGCTCGAAAGAGGTCGCGGCCGGTCTCCACCGCGCGAGCGGCGAGCTCCGACGGCTCGCCCCCGCTTCCAACCTGCTCGACGGTCCGCTCCACCACCTCGCGCAGCCGACGCTCGTGAGTCCGGCGCGCGTGCCGGGCGAGCTCGGCGTGGCTGAACTCGTCCGCCTGCATGTGCTCGATCAGGGCGCGGCCGGGCTCCACTCCGACTGCGGCGACGAAGGCGTTGAGCAGTGCCCGCGCGTCCTCGGGGCCGAGGTCTCCCCCGGTCTCGCCGCGCCGGACGTCGCCTTCGCTCATCACGCGCTCGGCGATCTTGAGGGCTGCGTCCGCCCGCATCTCCTCAGCTTCGCTTCCCGGGATGCGGGGGCCGGTGTGGCGGCCCGGGGCTCCGTCGTTCAGCAGCAGAGCCCGCGTCCCGAGCGCCATCGCCGCGTGCGCCCACTTGGCGGCGCTTCCCTGCTCGCCGCGGGCCTCCGCCCGGCCCTCGCGGATGTGATGCAGAAACTCTTCCGGCGTGGCGGCGGGTGGCGTCTCGGTGAACGTCCGCCCGATGTCCACGCCGGCATGGTCATCCGAGCCGCCGGTTCCGGTTCCACCGTGCGTCTCGATGTAGATCGCGGCCGGCATGTTGAGCTCGCACGCGCGGGAGCCGTTGCGGGTCTCCCACACCGGAAACAACTCAGCGAGCCTGCGCCTGTGCGCCGGGGTCAGCGGCGCCTCGACCGCGTAGAAGGGATGGGCCAGGGAGCAGGAGATCTCGCGCGAGTGCAGGTACTCGGCGCACGCCTCGAGGTCGCGGTTGTGCTCCTGCAACCAGGCGTGATCGTCGGGGCTGATCCCGAAGCAGAGCAGGTGGACAGCCTGCGGCTCGCCGCGGAACCAGGCGGTGAGCTCCTCGGAGATGAAGACGTCGCCGCGGTCGGCGATCTCCAGGCAGCCGTCGATCGTGTCGTGATCTGTGATCGTCACGAAGTCCATGCCGCGCCGCTTGGCAAGCTCGTAGACCTCATCCGGGGGCGTGGCGCACTCCGGCAGTCCGAGGCTGCGCTGGATCCCCAGCTTCGAGATCTGAGACGCGGTCGAGTGACAATGCAGGTCGACCCGGCTGGTCGATATCGGGTTCATCGTTGACCCCTTTCGTCGTTCCCTTTTCAATTCGAAGCGTGGCCGTATGCAGGGGAAATCCCGTTACGAAGTCGTGTTCGCCACGTAAAGAGGTCGTGAACGCGCCCGTTGCCACACTTGGACTTCATTGGGCGTCGCATTCGAGAGGGGCGTGCCCGAGGGGGCACTGTGGAGCGGAGATGAGGTGGCCGCGAGGCTGCTCTCGGGACTGCGCCCGTGGGCGTGCCGGGGAGTCGCGCGAGACCAGCTGATCACCCTGACGGAGGGCGTCCTCGTGCACGAGGAGCGCGAGGCGCCCGTGACGCTCGGCGACGAGGACTTCGAGATCTCCTTCCCAACCCCCGACCGGATGCTCGTCACGATCGATCCCTCGGACGCGGATTGGATGCGCCTCGGCCTGAGCTGGGCGCTGATCGAGGGCGAGCGCGTCACCGGCCTGGGGGCGCGGCACGGACTCGAATTCGACCAGCGCGGCCGCTGCGTGCGGCTCGGCGCGGACCGCCGCTACACCGGACCGGACTGCCCGCCCGAGTTTCTTGCCGACGGAGGCATCCCGCAGGGCGACTACGCCCCGGTCCCATGGCTGCTCTCCTCAGGCGGCTGGGCAGCCTGGATCGAGACGTCCGGGCCGGGCGTCGAGGCCGACCTAACAGGCGATGTGGCCTCGGTGTCGATCCGGTCGGCGGCGGGGCCGCTGCGCCTCCACCTGTTCGTCGCCCCGACCCCGGCGTCTCGGCTGCGGGCATTCCTCCGCGAGACCGGAATGCCCGCCCTGATGCCCGAGTGGGCCTACGGCCACTGGAAGAGCCGCGACGTCTACGAGCACCAGGAGGACGTCGAGGACGACTGGCGCGGTTATCGCGACAACGACCTCCCACTCGACGCGATCGTGATCGACTCTCCCTGGGAGACGCAGTACAACACCTGGCGATTCAACCCCCACCAGTTCCCCGATGCTCCCGGGCTGGTCAAGGGAATGCGCGAGGACGGTGTGCGCACGGTCGTCTGGGTCACCCCCTGGGTCAACCTCGAGTCGATCGACGGACAGCGCCCGCCCGACGCCGAGTCCGAGCGGCTTCACAGCGAGCCCGCGGAGAACTACGCCGCCGGCGCCGAGGCGGGCCACTACGTCTGGGCCGCCGACGGCGAGTCATACGTCGGCCGCTGGTGGATGGGAACGGGCTCCATCGTCGACTTCACCTCCGCCGGGGCCAGGGACTGGTGGAGTGAGCTGAGCCGCAACGTGTTCGAGCTCGGGGTCGAGGGCGTCAAGGCCGACGATGGCGAGGGCTA
>JAWVFG010000100.1:0-4464 GCA_033856335.1 Solirubrobacterales bacterium | reverse complement strand
ACGCCGGCGGATTCGACCCGGCGATCGACGGCTACGAGGATTGGGACTTCTGTCTGAGTGCCCTCGAGAAGGGCTGGCGCGGGCTGCAGATCCCGCAGGTGACGCACGAGTACCGCAAGCACGAGCGCTCCGGCAACGAGGAGCACCGCCGCCGCTACCGCCATGTCTACCGGCAGCTCCGCGCAAAGCACGCCGACCTTTTCGCCCGCCGCAGGGAGTTCGCGCAGCAGACCAACCTCGGGCCGCTCCACCGCCTCGCCTACCGCACCTACTGGGCGTGGCGTCCGATCCCGGCGCCGGTCGAGAAGGTGCTCTACGGCAAGGTGCTCTTCCGGGAGAGGGCGACGACCGACTGACCCAAGCCGGGCACGGATGACGGCGCCATTTCGTCTCCCTGCAGGCGGCGAGGCCCTCTAAGCCCGCGCGGGCGTCGAGGTCCGGCAGAGGAAGAGGTGCTCTTGGGGATCGAGCTCGCAGCGCTCGATCGTGGCCTCGTCGAACAGCTGCGCCGGGGTGCGGTCCTCGACCTCGAAGCCCGCGGCGCGGAGGCGGTCGGCGAGATCGGTGCCGTAGATGCGGACGTGGTCCTGCTGGCCGAAGGCGACCATGCGGTCGATGGGCGAGGTGATCGAGGGGTCCTCGTAGGTGGGCCGGTCCGCGCGATACGGCGTGAGCACCAGCGCCAGGCCGCCGGTGGTGAGGACCCGGTGGAGCTCGGCCATCGCCGCGCGGTCGTCCGGGACGTGCTCGAGGACGTGGCTGCAGAGGATCAGGTCGAAGGAGCCATCAGACAGGTCCATGTGGGTGATGTCCAGCCGCAGGTCGGCCGGGGAGTGGAGATCGGCGGTGACGCGCTCCACCTCCGGCAGTCGCGCGAACACCGGGTCGAAGAGCGGCTCGGGGGCGAAGTGGAGAAGCCGCTGGCCGGGAAGGTCGCCGCGGGCGAGGAGCAGGGCGATCGCCCGATGGCGGGGATGGGAGCGGCAGCGGGGGCAGATGCCGCCCCAGCCCGAGAGGCGGCGACGGGACATCCGGCTGAAGTGCCCCCCGCAGCAGGGGCATTCCCGCCCCTGGCCGCGTAGGGCGATCGCGCTGAGACGTGCATTCGCCTCGGCCGCTGCGTAGAGGAAGCGAGCAAGGCGATGGTGGCGCAGGACCCACTCGATCGCCCTCGCCAGCGCGACCGCGACCCGGAGGCGCGGCGTGGGCCCCTCGAAGACAGGCCCGCCCACGCCAGGACCGTCAGCCACGCGCGCCGATACGCCGCAGCAGCTTCACGACGCCGCGGGGCTGCGGGTGGGGCCAGGAGGAGATCCGCGGCAGGATCGCCCGCCGGGCGCCCTCCCAGGAGCGCATGATCCCCCGCTGCACAGGGCTCCTCGCCCAGCGGAGCCTGATCTCCTTCGCCTCGTTGAGCTGGACCCAGACGTCCGTGGTCGTCTTGCTGGCCGGGTGGTAGCGGAAGTTGAGCAGCGGCTCCTCGATCCGGTCGACACGCACGCTGCGCAGCAGCCGCAGGTAGAAGTCGTAGTCGGCGGCGTCCACGTAGCCCTCGTTCAGCGACGGAGCCTGCTCCAAAAGCTCGCGGCGCCAGATGATCGTGGGGGTGGTGACAAATGTGCCGAAGTAGAGATACCTCCGCCAGCTGAATTTCGGCGGCACCAGCGTCCTGAAGACCTCGCCGTTCTCGTCGACGTAGTTGACGCCCCCGAAGATCGCGCCCACCTGAGGGTTGCGATCGAGATGGTCGATCGCGTGGTCGACCGCCTCGGGGATGTAGGCGTCGTCGGCGTTGACCCAGGCGAGCAGGTCCCCCTGCGCCAGCCTCAGGCCCTTGTTGACTGCCTCGGTCTGCCCACTGTCGGGCTCCGAGATCCAGGTCAGGTGTGGGTCCTCGCGCCCTTCGAGCAACTCCACGGAGCCGTCGTCGGAGTCGCCATCGACCACGATGTGCTCATGAGGCGTCGTCAGCGCGGCCACGCTGTCGAGCGTGTCCGGGAGGTAGCGCGCCATGTTGCGCGCGGGCGTGATTACGGAGAGCAATTCGGCGTCCTCGGCGGCATCGAGCGTCACGTCTGGGCGGCAGCAGGTTAGCCGTCATCTGCCACCATCCCGCGCGCGTGGAGGCACTACCCACACGACTCGATGGGCCGATTCTGGTCCAGCCCGCTGTCCACCGCGACCAGCGCGGGTTCTTCCTGGAGAGCTTCCGGCGCGATGCCTTCGCCGAGCTCGGCATCGACGAGGACTTCGTGCAGGACAACCACTCCCGATCCGGCAGGGGGATCGTCAGGGGCATGCACTTCCAGATCGGCGCCGGCCAGGCGAAGCTCGTGCGGGTCGCGCGCGGCGAGGTGCTCGACGTCCTGGTCGACATCAGGAAGGGATCGCCGACCTTCGGCGAATGGGAGGCGTTCACGCTCAACGACGAGAACCTCCGCCTCCTCTACGCCCCGGTCGGCTTCGCCCACGGCTTCTGCGTCACCAGCGACGTTGCGGACGTCGTCTACAAGTGCTCCAACTACTACGACAGCGAGATCGAGCGAGGAATCGCCTTCAACGACCCCGACGTCGGCATCGAGTGGCCGGACGTCGAGCTGATCGCCTCGGATCGCGACGCGAACGCCCCTTTCCTCAAGGACGTGGAGAGCGAGCTCCCCTTCGTCTTCCAGGGCTAGCCGGCCCAATATTGCGAGTGCGTCTTTACGCGGATAACTACCGATGACGCGCCCCGAATCTGTGCCTAGCCTGCCAAGCATCGGTAGGCGAATCCACACCGGCATTCTCACCCTCGCGGCGTTCGCTGCGTTTGCTCTGCTCCCGGCACTGAGCGCGGCAAGCCCGCATTCGGGCTCCAACGGCGTGAAGCACAAGTACGGGCGCGGCACGAGCACCAACTGGTCGGGATACGCGGTGGATGGAACCAACGCAACTCATGTGCTCGGGACCTGGACCGTGAAGGCCTCGACCTGCGGATCGGGCGAGAACAGCTGGTCCTCCCCGTGGGTCGGAATCGATGGCAATAACAGCGGCACCGTCGAGCAGATCGGCACCGACTCCGACTGCTCGAACGGAACGCCCTACTACTACGCCTGGTACGAGATGTACCCCAAGAGCCTCGTCACCATCGCCATCCCCCTGCGTGTTGGTGACTCGTTCACCGGCGAGGTGACCTACACCACTTCCAGGACCTACGTCCTCAAGCTGACCAACAACACGACCTCGAGCACGTTCCAGACCACGCAGTCCTCCAAGAAGGCGAAGCGCACCTCGGTGGAGTGGGTGATGGAGGGTCCATCGAGAGGCCTCCTCACGAACTTCGGCACGGAACCCTTCACGGCTGCCTCGGCGACGATCAGCGGCGTGACGGCGAACCTCGGCTCATTCACCAACGCCCAGCCGATCACCATGGTCACCCAGCAGGGCGTCGCGCGAGCCGTTCCATCCGCAGTGAGCGGCGGAACGGCGTTCAGCGTGGCCTGGCAGCAGGGCTAAGAGCCCGCGCCTCCTAGTGTTCGTCGCGAGAGCGCTGGGCGGGTGACCCCGCCTGATTTTCACCGCGAGTGCGCCGACCCGGCCTCAGGCGCCCGCCCCGCCGGGGCTTCGGATCCAGGCCGGGCTTCAGGTAGTCGCCTCGGCTCATGTACCGCTCCAGCAGCACGTACAGGACGATGAAGGCGTAGCGGCTTCCCATCTCGCGTAGATCGAGCTTCGACGTCCCCGAGCTGCGCCCGCGCCAGGAGATCGGAACGACGCCGTAGCTGTGGCCCCGGACGATTGCCTTGAGCGGGATCTCGACCGTCAGGTTGAAATGGTTCGAGAGCAGCGGCTGGACGGTCTCGATCACCTCCCGCTTGTAGGCCTTGAAGGCGTTGGTGGTGTCGTCGTAGCCGTGGCGGAAGAGCGCGCGGATTCCCCAGTTGACCAGCCGGTTGAGGATCAGCTTGAACCAGGGGTACTCGCTCACCCGGCCCCTGCCGCCGACGAAGCGCGAGCCCAGCGCGCAGTCGAACCCGTCTTCCAGCACGCGGTGGTACTGGACCAGGTCGGCGGGATCATCGGATCCGTCGGCCATCATGATCGCCACGGCGTCGCCCTGGAACCGGTCGAGGCCGGCCCTGACGGTGAGGCCGAAGCCGCCGCTGTAGTGGGAGCGGTAGCAGTGGATGCGCCCGTCTGATTCGGCGAGGTGCTCCACTACCGCGCTCGTCCCGTCGGTGCTGGCGTCGTCGATGACCAGGATCTCGTAGTCGATCGCTGCCCCGGAGAGTGCCGCGGTGGTGGTGGACACGCACTCGGCGATGGAGCCGGCCTCATTGTGGGCCGGGATGACGACGGAGAGCTTCATGCCGGCGCCCTCACCCAGCGCTCGGCGTTGACGTCGTGGATCTGCTGGAGGATCGACTCGATGCCCTGGGTCAGCTTCCAGCCCGGGTAGTCGCGCTGGAACTCGCCGAGGTCGCT
>JAWVFG010000099.1:0-5694 GCA_033856335.1 Solirubrobacterales bacterium | reverse complement strand
GCCGAGGCGGCCGCCCTCGAGCAGCTCAAGGAGGAGAACCCCGAGGCCTACGCCAAGCCCGAGAAGCCCGAGGAGGGCGAGGAGGGCGAGGAGGGTGCCGAGGGCGAAGGCGGCGGAGAGGCAAAGGCCGAGCCCGAGCCCGGCGCCGACTCAGAGAACACTTCGAGCAAGGAAGAAGGCTGATGGCAAAGACATCACAGAGGGTGCGGCAGCGCCGCGTTCCCAAGTTCAAGACCCGCGGGTACCACCGCTGCCGCCGCTGCGGCCGGCCGCGTGCGTACTACCGCAAGTTCGGCCTCTGCCGGATCTGCCTGCGCGATGCCGCGCACAACGGCTATGTGCCGGGAATGACCAAGTCGAGCTGGTAGGAATGCTGACCGACCCGATATCCGATTACCTGAACCGAATTCGCAACGCGCTGCTCGCCGACCACGAGGTGGTGGAGATCCCCGCCTCGCGCCTGAAGCGCGAGATGTCGCGCATCCTCAAGGAGCAGGGCTACATCTCCGACTTCAGCGTGGAGCCCGCGCGGATCGGCGAGGTGATCAAGGTTCGCCTCCGCTACACCGAGACCCGCGACCCGGTGATCAGCGGCATGGACCGGGTCTCGCGCCCGGGCCGGCGCCGCTACGTTCCCAAGGACGAGGTCCCTCGAGTCTTCGGAGGGATGGGCACCACGATCATGTCCACCTCGCGCGGCGTGATGACCGGCCACGAGGCCCGGCAGAGGGGTGTCGGCGGCGAGGTCGTCGCCCACGTCTGGTGATCAACTTCTGATGAGTCGAATCGGACGAAAGCCAATCGAGATCCCGGACGGCGTCGAGATCGACGTCAAGCCCGGCGCTGTCAGCGTCAAGGGCCCCAAGGGCGAGCTCAACCAGGACGTCGACCGCGACATGAAGGTCGCGATCGACGACGGCACCCTGACCGTCGCCAGACCCACCGACCGGGGCGAGCACCGCGCCCTGCACGGGCTCACAAGGAGCCTGATCGCGAACATGGTCGAGGGCGTCACCGACGGCTTCGAGCGGCGCCTCGAGATCCAGGGGGTCGGCTACCGGGCCAACCTCAAGGGCAACAACCTGGAGATGGCGCTCGGCTACTCGCACCCGGTCTCGATCGAGGCGCCCGACGGAATCGAGTTCGAGGTCCCGCAGCCCACCGAGGTCGTGGTCCGCGGGATCGACAAGCAGCTTGTCGGCGAGACGGCCGCACGCATCCGCAAGTCGCGCCCGCCGGAGCCCTACAAGGGCAAGGGCGTCCGCTACGCCGGCGAGCACGTCGCGCGCAAGGTCGGGAAGAGAGCCTGATGACGGTCCTCACCAAGCCACAGAGGAGGCTGCGCCGCCGCAGGCGCGTGCGGGCACGCATTCGTGGCAGCGCGGAGCGCCCCCGCCTGTCCGTGTACCGGTCGAATCGCGGCGTGTTCGCGCAGCTGATCGACGACGACGCCGGCCGCACCGTGGCCTCCGTCTCCTGGACCGAGGCCGACCTGCGCAAGCTTGGATCGATGGACCAGGCCAAGCGCGTCGGGGAGCTGCTCGCGGAGCGCGGCAAGGCCGCCGGCGTCGAGACGTGCGTCTTCGATCGCGGCGGATACCGCTTCCACGGCCGCGTCGCGGCGATCGCGGAGGGCGCCCGCGAAGGGGGCCTGAAGTTCTGATGGCCGCCACCGCAAACCCGCTACCTTCGTCCGTCCTATGGCCGTAGAGAGCGTCAGTCCCAAGGGTCTCGACCTGCAGGAGCGGGTGATCGAGATCAACCGCGTCGCCAAGGTCGTCAAGGGCGGCCGGCGCTTCTCGTTCACCGCCCTGGTTGCGGTCGGCGACGAGGACTCCGTGGTCGGGATCGGCTACGGCAAGGCCCGCGAGGTGCCCCTCGCCATCCAGAAGGCGGTCGAGGACGCCCGCAAGAACCTGATCCGGATCCCCAAGTACGGGCAGACGCTCACCCACCGCGTGATCGGCCGCTTCGGCGCCGGCCATGTGGTGCTGCGCCCGGCGAGCCCCGGTACCGGCGTGATCGCCGGAGGCGGCGTGCGCGCCGTGCTCGAGCTCGGCGGGGTCCGGGACGTGCTCACCAAGAGCATCGGCACCCAGAACCCGATCAACCTTGTCAAGGCGACCATGCAGGGACTTGGGAGCCTGCGCCGGCCCGAGGACGTGGCGAAGCTGCGCGGGATCTCCGTGCGCGAGGTCCTGGGAGTCGGCAATGGCGTAAGCGTCGCCGAAGATGCGCCGAAGGAGGAAGCGCCCAAGGAGGCGGCTTCTGATGGCGAAGCCGTGAACACCTCACCCGAGGAGACGTCATAGATGGCCGACGTGGAGCTCAAGCAGGTCCGCTCCTCGAACGGCGCCTCCGGCGTCCAGCGCGACACCCTCCGCTCGCTCAAGCTCGGCCGGATCGGCAAGGAGGCGAAGCACGCCGACACGCCGCAGCTGCGCGGGATGATTCGCGCCGTCAGCCACCTGGTTGAGGTCGAGAATGGCTGACGACAAGCAGGAGAACGTCGGCCTGCACACGCTGAAGCCGGCTCCGGGATCGCGACGCCCGCGCAAGCGGCTGGGCCGCGGGCCGGGGACGGGACATGGCAAGACCTCGGGTCGGGGACACAAGGGCGCCGGCGCCCGCGCGGGCAGCAAGAGCAGGACCGCCTACGAGGGCGGCCAGAACCCGGTCCACATGCGGATGCGCAAGCTGCGCGGTCCCAACAAGAAGATGTCGATGCCGTTCGAGAATTTCCGAACGCAGACGCAGCCGGTCAACCTCTCCGACCTCGACTCCCGCTTCAAGGCGAATGACGAGGTCACGCCCGAGTCGCTGCGCGCGGCCGGTCTCGCCAAGCGACGCCATCCGGTCAAGATCCTCGCCCGCGGCGAGATCTCCAAGAAGCTCACCGTCAAGGCGCACGCGTTCAGTGCCAAGGCCAAGGAGAAGATCGAGGCGGCCGGCGGCAGCACCGAGGTCATCTCCTAGTGCTGCAGACGATCCTCAACTCCTTCACGGTTGCGGAGATCCGCAAGAAGCTGATCTTCACGGCCGGGATCCTGGCGCTGTACCGGCTGGGCGCCTACATCCCGTCGCCCGGGGTTGACGCGCAGGCGATCAAGGACGGCGTCAACAACGTCGGCGGCTCGAACATCCTGGGCTTCCTCAACCTCTTCTCGGGCGGCAGCCTGTCGAGGCTCTCCCTGTTCGCGCTGGGGATCATGCCCTACATCACGGCCTCGATCATCCTGCAGCTCCTGACCGTGGTCGTGCCCTCCCTGGAGCGCCTGCAGAAGGAGGGAGAGGTCGGGCAACAGAAGATCACCCAGTACACCCGCTACCTGACGGTGGTCCTCGCCTTCGCCCAGTCCCTGGGCTACGTCTTCCTCTTCAGCTCGGGGAGCTTCGCGGGCCAGAGCGTGATCGGCCAGCGCACCTTCCCGAAGGTCTTCCTGATCGTCGTCACGCTGACAGCCGGGTGCACGATCCTGATGTGGATGGGCGAGTTGATCACCCAGCGAGGGATCGGCAACGGGATCTCTCTGATGATCTTCGCCTCGATCGTCTCCCGCTTACCCACCGGGATCGAGAAGTGGTGGACCAACCCCGATCAGGTCTTCGTCGTGATGATGCCCTTCATCGCGCTGGCCGTGGTCGTGGCCATCGTCTACGTACAGGAGGGCCAGCGGCGTATCCCTGTGCAGTACGCCAAACGAGTGGTGGGCCGCCGGATGACGGCGGGCGGGTCGACCTACTTACCGCTGCGCGTGAACATGGCCGGCGTGATCCCGGTGATCTTCGCCGCCTCGATCATGGCCTTCCCGCCGACCGTCGGGCAGATGATCAACACCCCGGCGGCGCTCGACTTCGCCGCCTTCTTCAGCCCGAGCAGCTGGCACTACGTGGTCGGCGAGGTCTTCTTCATCGTGATCTTCACCTACTTCTACACGGCGGTCACCTTCAACCCGGTGGACCAGGCGGACAACCTGAAGAAATACGGCGGTTTCATCCCCGGCGTACGGCCCGGGCGACCTACCGCCGAATACCTGGACCGCATCCTGTCCAGGCTCACCTTCCCCGGCGCCCTGTACCTGGGCGCGGTCGCAGCGCTGCCGACGATCCTGATCAGCCAGACGTCGGCCAACTTCTTCTTCGGCGGGACCTCGATCCTGATCGTCGTGGGCGTGGCCCTCGACACGGTCAAGCAGCTCGAGGCCCAGCTGATGATGCGGAACTACGAGGGTTTCCTGAAGTGACGCCTGCGCTGGGGTGCCGGGCTTGCCCGAGCTGAATCTGATCCTGCTCGGCCCGCCCGGCAGCGGGAAGGGGACCCAGGGGGAGCGGCTCCGCGAGGACTTCCGGTTGCCCTACTTCGCGACGGGCGACATCCTGCGCGCCGCGGTCAAGGACGGGACCGATATCGGCAAGCTGGCCAAGGACTACATGGACCGGGGCGACCTGGTCCCCGACGAGGTGATCATCGGGGTGATCGCCGAGCGACTTCAGACCGAGGAGGCGGCCGATGGATTCGTCCTCGATGGCTTTCCTCGCACCGTGCCACAGGCAGAGGCGCTCGACGCCAAGATGAAGGAGCTGCGGCGCGAGATGACCGCGGCCATCCTGATCGAGGTCTCCGAGGAGGAGGTGGTCCGCCGGCTGGGCGGCCGCCGCACCTGCGAGGTCGATCCGAGCCACATCTACCACCTCGACTTCGACCCCCCGAAGCAGGAGGACGTCTGCGACATCGACGGCGGCAAGCTGACCGTCCGTGACGACGACAAGCCCGACGTGATCAAGAACCGCCTCGCGCAATATCGTGAGAAGACCGAGCCCCTGATCTCCTACTACGAGGAGCGTGGCATCCTCAATCGCGTTAACGGTGAGCGCTCGCCGGACGAAGTTGAGGAGGGGATCCACGGGATCCTCGCCACTCTGCGCCGAGAGGAAGAGGAGGGGATGTGAGACGGGCGGGACCATGTATCGCGGCATGATCATTCGCAAGACGACCGAGCAGATCGAGGCCATGGCGGCCGCCGGCCGGATCCAGGCACGCTGCCTGCAGATGCTCCGCTCGAAGGCGCGGCCCGGCGTCACCACCAAGGAGCTCGACGAGGCGGCGGAGAAGTTCATCCGCTCGCAGGGCGCGGTTCCCTCCTTCAAGGGCTACCGGGGCTTCCCCGGCTCCATCTGCACCTCCCCGAACTCGATGGTCGTTCACGGCATCCCGGGTCCCTACGAGCTCCGGCGCGGCGACATCCTCTCGATCGACGTCGGCGTCACCTACGAGGGCTGGGTCGCGGACGCGGCGATCACCGTGCCGATCGGCGAGTCCCCTGACGAGGCCGAGCCGCTGCTGGAGACGACCCGCGACGCTCTCTTCGAGGGGATCGCCCAGGCGGTGCCCGGAAACCACCTCAGCGACATCTCGCACGCCGTCCAGCAGCGCGTCGAGCGCGACGGCCTCTCGATCATCCGCACCCTGGTGGGGCACGGGATCGGCCGCGAGATGCACGAGGATCCGCAGATCCCGAACTTCGGGGACCCCGGAAAGGGACCGGAGCTCGAGATCGGCATGGTTCTCGCGATCGAGCCGATGGTGAACGCCGGCGGCGCCGACGTCCGCATGGGCTCGGACGGGTGGGCCGTCTACTCCCAGGACGACTCCCTGGCGGCGCATTTCGAGTTCACGGTCGCCGTCACCCAGGA
>JAWVFG010000098.1:0-3473 GCA_033856335.1 Solirubrobacterales bacterium | reverse complement strand
CCTGGGCGATCTCGCGCGGGACGTGGGTCTGCACGCGCACGTGGTTGGGGGCATCGTCGCGGGTCGCGTTGCCCGAGAGGAAGACCGATGAGAGCTTGTCGAAGGTGTACTCGCCGTCGGGCACCGGATAGGCCTCCCGCGCTCCGTCGATTTCGACCGGGACCTCGGCGTCGTCCTCGTTTTTCCAGTGCCCGCCGGGAAAGGCGCCGCCGGTAAGCACCATGGCGCTACCCATCGCACCGCCGAACAGCAGCCCCCTGGAGAGCGGCTGGCGCATGTTGCGCGAGCGGTAGAGGTCCTTCTCGATCACCGAGTTGTGGACCTTCTCGTCGTAGGCCTCGAAGTTGACCGAGTCCTTCTTCAGGGCCTCGATGATTGTCTCGGCGGCGTACATGCCGGCGTGCATCGCGTAGTGGATCCCCTTCAGCTCGGCGATGTTGACCATTCCGGCGTTGTCGCCGGCGATCACCATCCCCGGCACCGCGAGGCGCTTCGGCATCGACCAGTAGCCGCCGGAAGGAATGGTCTTTGCGCCCCACGCCACGCGCTTGCCGCCCTCGAGGATCTTGCGCACGAAAGGATGCGTCTTCAGCTGCTGCAGGGCATCGTGGGTGGAGAAGGTCGCGTCGGTCGTCTCGAGGCCAACCACCAGGCCGATGCAGACCTTGTCCTCGCCCATTGGGTAGATGAAGCTGCCACCCGCCTCCTTGCGCTTGGCCGACCAGCGCAGCGGCCAGCCGAGCGTGTGGATGACCCGGTCGAGCGGCTTCTCCACCTCCCAGACCTCCTTGACGCCGATCTCCCAGCGCTGCGGATTCGGGCCACGCAGGTCGAAGTAGTCGAGTGCGGCGCCGGTCAGGTGTCCGAGCGTGCCCTCGGCCAGCACCGTCGCCTTGGCGACCACGTCGGAGCCGGGCTCGAAGTTGGAGAGCTCCTCGCCGTCCTTGCCGCGGCCCTTGTCCCCGGAGCGCACGCCGCGCACGATCCTGTCCTCGACCAGCAGCTTGTCGGCTGCGGTCTCGCTGAGGATGTAGACGCCCGCCTCCTCGGCCTTCTCGGCGAGGAAACGGCCGAGCTTGGCCACCGAGGTGACGTAGTTGCCGTGGTTGCGGAAGTTGGGCGGCATCGGCTTGAGCGGCAGCGCCATCTTCTTGGTGAGCAGATAGACCGCGTCCTTGGTGACCTCCTGGTAGACGGGCCATTCGGAGGGCTCGAGATCAGGGAACAGCTCCCGCATCGCCGAGGGCTTCATGTTGGCCCCCGAGAGCAGGTGCGCGCCGGGGGTCTTGCCCTTCTCGACCACCGCCACCGGGACCTCGCCCAGCTTCTCCGTCAGCTCCGGCTCGTTCTCGAGCAGCTGCATGACCCTGATCGCGCAGGCGAGGCCCGCGGGGCCACCGCCCACGATCGCGACACCGACCTCGATCCGCTCCTCCTCGGGGTCGGTGATCCCTGCGATGAACTCCTCCGCCGGCTTTACCGGCGGCGGGAACTCAGCCGGCTCGACTGGCATCAGCCGCCTCGCTTGGCCTTGATCGCCTCGGTCAGCTTGGGGACGATCTTGTGGAGGTCGCCCACCACGCCGAGGTCCGCGAACTCGAAGATCGGAGCGTTCTGGTCCTTGTTGATGGCCAGGATGTTCTCCGAGTTCTGCATTCCGACCTTGTGCTGAATGGCGCCGGAGATCCCCAGCGCCAGGTACAGGTTCGGCGCCACGGTCTTGCCCGTCTGCCCGATCTGAGCGGCGTACGGATACCAACCCGCGTCGACGACCGCGCGGGTCGCCGCCACTGCGCCGCCCATCGAATCGGCGAGCTGCTCAGCGAGCTCGAAGTTCTCCTTCTTGCCCAGCCCGCGGCCGCCGCCGACCAGGATGTCGGCGTCCTCGATGTTGACGTCGGCGCCGCGCTGCTCGCCGCGGGTCACCATCTTCGCCTTGGTGGACCACTCGGAGAGCTCGACCTGGACGTCCTCGACCTCGGCCGTGCCGCCGCTCTCGTTCTCGTCGAAGGCGTTGAGGCGCCCGATGATGATCCCGGGCTCCTCGACGTAGCCGACATCCGCGATCTGAGAGTCCTGGAGGATCGGCCGCTCGGCGACGAGCTTGCCGTCCTGGACGTTCACCTGCGTGACCTCCATGGTCACGCCGGCGTTGAGCCGCGCGGTCAGGCCCGCGCCGATCTCGAAGCCCAGCAGGCCGCCGCCGAAGAGCGCGTAGGAGAAGTCGTTGTCGGTCATGACCTTCGCCATCACGTCGACGATCGGCTGCGCCAGGCCCTCGGGGGCCTCCTTGCAGCGATAGACCTTCTTGACGCCGTACGCGCCCAGGCCCGCGGCCGCGTCGTCGGCGACGTCGCCGACCACCACCGCCGCGGCTTCGGAGCCGATCTCGCCGGCGAGCTTCGCCGCCTCGGAGAGGGCGCCGAGGGAGTTCTTGTTGAAGTTGCCCTCATCGTCGTGCAGGGCGTAGACCAGAATCCCGGGCATCTAGATCAGCTTCCTTTCGTCGAGCCAGGCGACGATCTTCTCGACCGTCTCGTTGGTGTCCTCGTCCTCGATGATCTCGCCGGACTCCTTCTGGGGAGGCGGCTTCAACTCGAGCACGGCGGTGCGCGAGCCACCCTCGCCCACCCGGTCGCCCTCGATGCCCACGTCGCCGATCGCCTTGGTGTCGAGCGGCTTCTTCTTCGCGCCCATGATCGCCTTCAGGCTGGGGTAGCGAGGCTCGTTGATCGCGTCACCGACGCTGATCACGGCCGGCATCTCGATCTCGACGGTGTCGTAGCCGTACTCGGCCTGACGCTCACAGGTGAGCTTGCCGTCGGCGACGTCCATCTTGATCACCTGGGTCAGCGAGGGCATCTTCAGGTGGTCTGCGACCACCGCGCCGATCGTGTAGCACTCGCCGTCATCGGACTGCTGGCCCAGCAGGACCAGGTCAGGGCTCTCGGCCTCCAGCACCTTCGCGAGGGCGTAGCCCGTGGCACATACATCCGATCCCTCCAGGGCGGCATCCGTCAGATGCACGGAGCGGTCCGCCCCGAGGGCGACGGCCTTGTGGAGAGCGCGAACCGCGCTCTCGGGGCCCATCGTCACGGCGACGATCTCCTCGACGTCGGCACCACCCTCCTTGACCTGCATGGCGGCCTCGAGGGCGTGGGTATCGAAGGGATTGAGGTTCTTCTCGCCTGAGCGATCCAGGCGCTTGGTCTCCGGGTCGATCCGCTTGTCTACTGCGGCGTCCGGGACCTCTTTGACGAGTACGCAAATCTTCAAGTTCCGGTCCTCTCTTTGAGACGGGCGGCGCGGGATAATACCGATTCCGACTGGCTGACTGACCAGTCAATCAGCCCTCGAGTAGTGGTCGCCCCAGCGCCCACCTCAAGTGCGGAGGCTCACATACCCGGCTCTCCCGGTTTCGAACCCGCTTCGCCATCAGATCGCGGTCACGGGCGGCCGCCCCATACAAGTCG
>JAWVFG010000097.1:0-5457 GCA_033856335.1 Solirubrobacterales bacterium | reverse complement strand
GTCGACATCGAGCTCTCCCCGGCGGAGGTCGCGACCTGCATCGACGAGGTCGGCTTCGGCTTCATGTTCGCGCCCAGGCACCACAGGGCGATGGCCCACGTCGTGCCGGTTCGCAAGGAGCTCGCGGTGCGGACGATCTTCAACTTCCTCGGCCCGCTCACCAACCCGGCCGGCGCGAGCGCCCACCTGCTCGGCGTCTCCGATCGCAGCTACCAGGAGATCATCGCCGACGCCCTGCTCCAGCTCGGCTGCAACCGGGCCCTCGTCGTCTCCGCCGACGACGGCATAGACGAGCTCAGCATCGCCTCCCGGACCAGGGTGATCGAGGTCGCGGAGGGGGGCACGGAGGAATGGTTCGTCCAGCCCGGCGAGTTCGGCCTCCAGGAGGCTCCTCTCGACGCGATTCCCGGCGGTGAGCCGGCCGACAACGCAGCGGTGGTCCGGTCGGTTCTCGACGGAGAGACGGGGCCGGCACGCGACGTCTCGATCCTCAATGCGGGCGCCGCGATCTACGTCGCGGGTGGCGCCGCCGATCTCCAGGAGGGGATCGCCAAGGCGGGCGAGGCGATCGACTCCGGCGCGGCCCGCGACGTGCTCGACCGTCTAATCGCCCGCTCACGCGAGCTCTCGGGCGCGTAGGGTGAGGCTGACGAGATGGGCATGATCGAAGAGCTGATCGATGCCGCGCGCGCTGGCGCGGAGAGACGACGCGCCGAGGTTCCGCTCGAGGAGCTGGAGGCGCGGCTGGCCGAGAGGCCGGAGCAGCGTCCCTTCGGGGAGGCGCTGGTCCGACCCGGGCTGTCCGTGATCGCCGAGTTCAAGCGCCGCTCGCCCAGCGCCGGCGAGATCCGCCCGGGCGCGACTCCCGGCGAGGTCGCCCGCGGATACGAGGAGGGGGGCGCCGCCGCTCTCTCCGTGCTCACCGACGGCCCGCACTTCGGCGGCTCGCTCGATGACCTCCGCGATGCGCGTGAGGCCTGCGTCCTGCCCGCGCTTCAGAAGGACTTCACCGTCGATCGCTACCAGCTCTATGAGGCAGCGGTGTCCGGCGCCGACGCCGTCCTGCTGATCGTCGCCGCCCTCGAGCCGGAGGACCTGGCCCGGCTCTACGACGAGGCTCGCGGGCTCGATCTCGACGTCGTGGTCGAGGTCCATGACGAGCCGGATCTCGAGACCGCTCTCACGGTCGACGCCGAGGTGATCGGGATCAACAACCGCAACCTCGACGACTTCACCGTCGACCTGAAGACGACGTTCGAGCTGATCACCGACGTCCCGGCGGGAAAGACGGTCGTCTCGGAGAGCGGGATCTCCGATCGCGCCACGCTGGAGGAGCTGGAGAGGGTGGGTGTGGACGCCGTCCTGATCGGGGAGGCACTAATGCGTGCCGACGATCCCGTTGCAAAATTGCGCGAGCTCACTCCCGACGAGGACTCGACGCGGGAGCACCTTCTATAGCTCGGCGCTGATCGTTGTGCCGCTGGCCCTGGTGCACCACGAGGTCCATGGGCCGCCGATCGACTACGCCGGCATCGCACTCGCTGCTGCCGTCGGCTGGTTCGGCCTTCCGGGTCCGGGAGAGGCCGTCCTGATCGCCGCCGCCGTCCTCGCCGCCCAACACCGGCTCGACATCGGGATGGTGATCGCCGTGGCCGCCGCCGGCGCGGCCGCGGGTGGGGTGGCGGGCTGGCTGGTCGGGATGAAGGCGAGCCGCCCCGTCCTGACCGGGCCGGGCCCGTTGCGGAGGCCTCGTCGATTCATGATCGCGCGGGGCGAGCGCTTCTTCGAGCGCCACGGTCCGCTCGGGGTGTTTCTCGCGCCGTCCTGGGCCGCAGGCGTCCACAACATGCGGGCATCGAGGTTCCTGCCGCTGAACGCGGTCGCGGCGATCGGCTGGGCCGTGGTCTACGGTGGCGCCGCGTTCTTCCTCGGCCCGAGCATCGCGGGCGCGCTCGGGGATCTCGGCCTTCTGGTGCCCGTGGCGATCGCGGTGCTCGTGCTGGCGGTGCTCTTGATCCGGCGTATCCGCGGCCGGCCGCTCTTACGGAACCGGAAGATCCGGCTTAGAGAGGGTTAAGCGGCGGGGCCGACACTGGCTCGCATGCAGCCGCTGAGAAGGTTCTTCTCGACCAGCTTCGGATCTGCCATCGCCGGCGGCCTCGTCGTGCTGATCGCCGGCCTGATCCTGATCCAGGCGGGTGCGGTCGACACGAGCAACGGGAGCTCGTCGTCGCCGATCATCGCTCCGGCTGCCCTGGCCCGGCCCGCGAGCGACTCATCCAGCAAGGGGCTGACCGTCCACGACATCTACCAGCGGGACGGGTCGGGCGTTGCCTACATCTCCTCGCAGATCGTTCAGAAGACGCAGTCGGTCTTCGGGTTCCCGCAGCAGCAGCAGAGCACCGCGACCGGGTCGGGCTTCCTGATCGACAACAGCGGCCACATCCTCACCAACGCACACGTCGTGGATGGGGCGCAGAAGGTCGAGGTCAAACTCGGCAATGGCTCGCAACAGCAGGCCCAGGTTGTCGGCTCCGATCCCTCCAGCGACATCGCACTGCTCAAGGTCGACAACACCGAGGGTGCGCAGCCGCTGCCGCTCGGCGACTCATCGACGGTGCAGGTCGGCGACCCCGTGGTCGCGATCGGCAACCCGTTCGGCCTCGACCGGACCGTCACCAGCGGCATCGTCTCGGCTCTTCAGCGCCAGATACAGGCGCCGAATGGCTTCTCGATCAGCGACGTGATCCAGACCGACGCCGCGATCAACCCGGGCAACTCGGGCGGACCGCTGATCGATGGGGCCGGCCAGGTGATCGGGATCAACTCCCAGATCGAGAGCCAGAGCGGCGGCAATGTGGGCATCGGCTTCGCCGTCCCGATCAAGACCGCCGCCGACGTCGTCTCGCAGCTCGAGAACGGCGGCCAGGTGCACCAGGCCTACCTGGGGATCAGCGGCGGCGACATCACCCCGCAGATCGCACACGCCCTCAACCTGCCGGTCACCCAGGGTGTCCTGATCGAGCGCGTCCTCAGCGGCGGACCCGCCGCGGCCGCCGGCATCAAGGGCGCCACTGGTCAGGCCACGATCGCCGGACAGACCTTCCCCGTCGGCGGGGACATCATCACCAAGGTGGACGGAAAGGCGATCACCGGCATGAACGACGTCGTCTCGGCCGTCAACGGGCACAAGCCCGGCGACTCGATCACGCTGACGGTCTTCAGCGGCGGTCAGCAGAAGGACGTCACGGTGAAGCTCGGCGACCGCCCGTCCCACGTCCAGGACTCGAACTCCAGCTCGCTGCCCTAGCGGCCACCAGGCCGCTCCACCTCGGAGCGAAGGGCGAAGCCCGGAGCGACTTGCGCAGGGCGGCCGCCTGTGGCCGCGATCTGATGGCGAAGCCGTAGACCTAGGCGGTTGGTGTCGCTACCACGCCGTGCTGGATCAGGCTCTCGCCGGTCTCGGCGATCGTGTCCTCGATCGGGCGGGGTGACCAGCCCAGGCTCGTCCTGGCCTTCTCGGATGAGAGCTCGGTGCGCTTGCCGAGGCCGCCGACCACCGACCGGATGCCGCCGTCGAACAGCGCCATGCCCCGCACCAGCAGGTCCGGGATCGTTCGGGTCGGCACCTTCGAGGCCTGATCCCCAAGCCGATCGCGAAGGATCTCGCCTGTATCCGCCATCCAGAGGAACTTGGTCGTGGCGATGAAGCGCTGGCCGCCCGCCTCGGGAGCGGTCATCGCCCTGATCTCGAGGTCGGCGACGTCGCGGACGTCGACGAAGCTGAAGCCGAGCCGGGGCACGCCGGGCAGGCCCTTGAGCATCCGCTCGATCGACTGGATCGAGTACGAGATGTCGTCGTTCAGCACGGGCCCGATGATCGCCCCGGGATTGACCACGGCCAGACGCTCCTGCTCACCTCGCTCCTTGACCAGATCCCAGGCTGCCTGCTCGGCGATCGTCTTCGAGCGAGCGTAGGGAGTCAGGCCCGCGCTGTCCGGATCCGTCCAGTCCTCCTCGGTGAGGGGCCTCTGCTCCACGCCGTCGTCCAGCCTGACGGCGGCGACCGACGAGGTGACCACGACCCGCTTGACCCCGGCGTCGAGTGACTCACGCAGCACGCGCAGGGTGCCCTCGCGCGCCGGGACGATCAGCTCGTCGGGGTCCTTCGGCTGCTTTTCGGGGAATGGCGAGGCCACGTGGAGGACGTAGTCGCAGCCCTCGATCGCGTGTGCCCAGTGCTCATCGCTCGTCAGGTCGGCCGCGTGGACGGTGAGATGTTGCCCCGGACCGGTCTGCGATTCGACGGCGGAGTGGACATCCCGCTCGCGGGCGGGGTTGCGGACGGTCGTCCTGACCCGATACCCGCGCTCGAGCAGGCCGATGATGCACCAGCCCGCGAGAAAGCCGGACCCGCCTGTTACGAGGACTGTTTTGCCGTCGCCTTCGCCCATTGATCCTCCGTGACCCTATTGGAGTGGTCGGGCTTGGCGAACAGCACCTGCACGTCCCGAAGCCGGCCCTCTCGGAAGCCGGCCTCGCTCATCGCCAGCCAGAGCGTCCACAGGCGCCGGAACGGCTGGTCGTATCCGAACTCCCCGGCGAGGTCCGAGTTGGCGATGAAGCGCTCTCGCCAGAGCTCGAGCGTGCGGGCGTAGTGTGCGCCGATCTCCTCGAGCCAGACCGTGCTCATGTCGGTCTCGCGCGCGATGCTGCGCTGGATCACCTCGACCGATGGCAGACAGCCCCCCGGGAAGATCAGCGTGTTGGCGAAGCTCCTGGCGGCCTTCTCCTGTTCGTAGAGGCGATCGTCGATCACGATCGCCTGCAGGAAGAAGAGGCCGTTGGGTTCGAGCAGCTCCGAGCAGCGACGGAAGAAGACGTCGAAGTACTGCCAGCCGACCGCCTCGATCATCTCCAGCGAGACGAGCTTCGTAAAGCGGCCCTGCAGGTCGCGGTAGTCCTCCAGCAGCACCGTGACCCTGTCCTCGACGCCGGAGTCACGGATCCGGCGCAACGCCCCCTCGCGCTGCTCGCGGGAGATGGTCGTGGTCGTCACCCGGCAGCCGTAGCGGCTGGCGGCGAACGCAGCCATCCCGCCCCAGCCGGTGCCGATCTCGAGCAGGTGGTCGTCGGGGCCGAGCTCGAGCGTCCGGCAGATCCGCTCCAGCCGGTTCTCCTGGGCATCGGCGAGAGTCGACTCCGGGTCAGGGAAGAGCGCGGACGAGTACATCATCGACTCGTCGAGATAGAGGGCGAAGAGGTCATTCCCGAGGTCGTAGTGCGCGGAGATGTGGCGGCGCGAGGCACGGCGACTGTTCCGGGGCACGCGCCAAACTGTTCGCTGGAGTGGCGCGAGCAGGGGGTGGAGGCGCCGCCGCCAGCGATCGAGCGATCCCATGTTGCGACAGGCGATCCGGATCAGCGCGACGAGGTCGTCGCAGTCCCAGATGCCGT
>JAWVFG010000096.1:0-3581 GCA_033856335.1 Solirubrobacterales bacterium | reverse complement strand
CTCGCCCTGACGGCGCGCCCTTCGCCCAATCGCACGACCTGGACCGTGACCCTCCGCTCCGACGTGCGCTTCCAGGACGGCACCCCTTTCAACGCGCAGGCGGTCCTCGTCAACTCGCGCCGCTGGCAGAGCGATCCGGAGGGGCGGGCGCTCCTGCCGCACCTGTTCGCGGTCGATGCACCGCGACCCGACGAGGTTCGCTTCCTGCTCGACAGGCCCGTACCCGACCTGGCGCGCCGGCTGGCGTCGCCCCAGCTCGGGATCGTGTCGCCCAGGGCCCTCGACCCCTCGAGCGGGCAGGGCGCCCGGTTCGCCCCGGAGACGGCCGGATCGGGGACCGGCGCTTTCCAGCCTGGGCCGGCGGGCCGCGGCCGCATGATGCTGTCCCGCTTCGCGGGTTGGTGGGGCAGCTCGAAGGGGCTGGGGCCATCGCTCGACGGAGTGAACTTCGTGGTCGCCCGCCAGCCCTCGCAGCGCCTCCGTCTCCTTCAGGAGGGAGCGGTGGAGGTCGCCGACCCGCTTGGGCCCTCGGGGCTGCGGGCCGCGGCGTCGGATCCGCTGCTGGGCACCGTCGGCGGCCCAGTCAGCGGCATCGGAGTGGAGGGGTCGGTCCGGGGCATCGACTCGGCCGGCGTCATTCCCGTCCTCTCGGGCGTCTGGCTCACCCGCCTCACCGGCTAGGCGGTCAGCCGCGCAGCTCTAGGACCTCGTCGAGGTTCCCGAGCAGAGCCTCCACGATCGTCGGATCGAAGTGCGTTCCCCTGCCGTTCTCCATGATCTCGAGCGCCTCATCGAGGGACATCGCGGGCCGGTACGGACGATCGCTGAGCAGCGCGTCGAAGACGTCTGCGACTGCGGCGATCCGCCCCTCGAGGGGAATGGCTTCCTCCACGAGCCCGTGCGGGTAGCCCGCCCCGTCCCAGCGCTCGTGATGAGTCAAGGCAATGGCGGCCCCCATCCGCAGCACCGCGCTCTCGGAGTCGCCGAGCAGCTCGTATCCGACTGTGGTGTGGCGCTCCATCTCCCGGCGCTCGTCCGCGGTCAGGGCGCCGGGCTTGAGCAGGATCTCGTCGGGAATGCCGACCTTTCCGATGTCGTGCATCGTTGCCGCGACGAGCAGGAGGTCGGCGTGTGCATCGCCCAGACCCAGCACTCGGCCCAGGAAGGCAGCGATGTCGGCCATCCGCTTGACGTGCTCTCCCGTCTCCGTATCACGCAGCTCGACCGTCCTCGCCAGGCGCTCCACGGACTCCAGGCGGGATGTGCGCAGCTCCTCGATCGAGCGATCCTGCGCGGTCAGGAGCTCCTCGAGGCGCCGCTCGGACCGCTTGATCTCGGTCAGGTCGGCGGAGATCGCGCAGACGGCGTAGACCTGCCCCTGCTCATCCAACAAGGGGAACTTGCTCGTCAGGAGGGTCGTGGTCTCCGTGCCGATGGTGATCTCCTCCTCGGCCTCGTGAGTCTCGCGTTCCTCGAGCACCCGAAGATCGCCGGCGCGGGCGAGTGCCGCTGAGGCGGCCGGCATGAACTCCTCGGCGGTGTGCCCGATCAGCTCCTCCGGCAGGCGGCCCGTCGGCCTGGCCGCCGCAACGTTGATGGCGATGAAGCGGCGCTGGCGGTCCTTGACGAAGATCCGCAGGGGAGCGTTGTCGATCACCGTCTGCAGTTGTTGCTGGAGCTTCTGCTCGTAGCGTTCGTGAGCGATCTCGAGCTCGCGGCGCTTCAACGCGTTCATCGTCACGATCAGCAGCTGCCCCGGCTTGTAGGGCTTGACGACATAGCCGTGGGCTCCCAGCTCGAACGCCTGCCGTGCGAGACGCAGGTCGTCCTCGGCCGTCACGAAGATGATCGAGGTGTGCCGGTGCTCGGCGAGGATCTCCTCCGCGAGCGCCCAGCCCGATTGGCCAGACGGATTGACGTCGCAGATGACCAGATCGAACTCTTCCTCGGACAGCTTCTGCCGAGCCTCACCGACGCCCGACGCCTCTTCGTAGCGGTACTGGGGGCCGAGCACGCTGACGACAAGCGACCGCGCAGCGTCATCGTCATCCGTGATCAGGATGCTGGAGCGCTGTGTTCCGGGTCGGTTCTCGACCTGGGTCTCGGCGGGCACTACGTGCACAAATCTTCTCCCGTCCCCCCGTCATAGACATGTTTAGCGCATTGAGTCAGTCAAAGTGACCAACGATTGTCGCGTCTTGTCCCTGAACGCAAAGAACCCGCTGATTTCCAGCGGGTTCTTCGATGCGCCCGAGAGGAGTCGAACCTCCACGGCCCGTTAGGGCCACAAGGCCCTCAACCTTGCGCGTCTACCAGTTCCGCCACGGGCGCGAGGGTCGCCGATGATAGTGGCCACCAGGCCGCTCCATCTCGGAGGCTTCGGAGGGGGAGATGGTTCGCCCCAGAACGCTGCTTGCAACCGTCCGTGGGCCGCGCTACTCTCCGAACATGTGTTCGCCCCTGCATATCCGTCGGCCACAAACAGCCGGCGCATCCATGCCGCCATCGCAACGCGGCTGACTGAGGAGGATCAAGTGGATCTCGTCAAGGACCTGACGAAGCGCCAGAAGGAGATCTTCGACTTCATCAGCCGCTACCTGAGCCGGCACGGCTATCCGCCGACGGTGCGGGAGATCGGCAAGGCGGTCGGGCTGCACTCCTCTTCGACCGTGCACGCCCATCTCGCGAAGCTCGAGACCCTCGGCGTCCTCAAGCGCGACCCGTCGAAGCCGCGTGCGCTCGAGGTGATGGTCGAGCGCGCCAAGCGGGCCGTCCGCCCAACCGGGCTGCCGCTGGTCGGGCAGGTTGCGGCGGGCGAGCCGATCCTGGCCGAGGAGAACATCGAGGACTATCTCGAGGTCCCGGACGTCGTCGGCGGCGAGGACGGCGACTACATCCTGCGGGTGCGCGGCGAGAGCATGAAGGACGCCGGCATCCTGGAGGGGGACTTCGTCGTGGTGCGCCCCACGGAGCGCGCCCGCGACGGTGAGATCGTGGTCGCCCTGGTCGGCGAGGAGGCCACCGTCAAGCGCTTCTTCCGTGAGAAGGATCAGGTCCGGCTCCAGCCGGAGAACAAGAGCATGAAGCCGATTCGCACCCGCGACGTGCGCCTGCTCGGGCGCGTCGTGGGGGTTTTCAGGAGGGTCTCGTGACCGCTCTCGCGGTTGAAGCGGAGACCCGTTTGTTCGAGCCGTCCGAGGTGACGCTTGAAGAATCGATCCTCGGCGCCTGGGAGGCCCTGACGGCTCATAGCCGGGCGGAGTGCCCGGTGTGTCACGGAGAGCTGGTGACCTCAGGTTGTGAGACCTGTGGGTCCCAGCTCGCCTGACGCCCTTTCCGCATCCCTCGCGCTGACCGGAGGTATCCTCGCTGGTGCGAGCTAGGCAGTCGCGGAGACAACGAAAGGAGTCTTCGAGGAAAGTCCGGACACCACAGGGCAAGGGCGGTGAGTAACGCTCACCCGGGGAAACCCGCGGGAAAGTGCAACAGAGAGCAGACCGCCGATGGCGCGGCCACACGTGAGTCGCGCACAGGCAAGGGTGAAACGGTGCGGTAAGAGCGCACCGGCGCCGCGGTGACGT
>JAWVFG010000095.1:0-26734 GCA_033856335.1 Solirubrobacterales bacterium | reverse complement strand
TCGGCGACAGCGACGTTCATGGGGACGGCGATCGCGGCCAGCTTCCTGTTGAGGGCGGTCTTCTGATGCGTGACCGGTCGATGCCCATCCGAGTCGCGGCGATCCTCTTCGGTGGCGCCTTCGGCTTCCTGCTCTCCTGGGGTCAGTTCACGAGCCCCGACAGGATCCGCGCCATGCTGCTGCTCGAGGACCCGTACCTCTACGAGATGATGTTCAGTGCGATGGCGATCGGCTTCGTCGGCGTCCGGTTGCTGCGTCGATTCCACGCTCGAGCCCTGATCAGCGGCGACCTCGTCGCCTGGGTCACGGAGCGGCCGGCCCGGCAGCACGTCGCCGGCGCTTTCCTCTTCGGGCTCGGCTGGGCGGTCACCGACTCCTGCCCGGCTCCGATCGCCGGCCAGCTTGCGCAGGGGGTGTGGTGGAGCCTCGCCACCATCGCCGGGGTCTTCGTCGGCATCGAGCTCTACTTCCGCCGGCAGGAACGGCCGGTTCGAGCTACTCAGCGCGATCGGTCGGTCTCCGCCGAGCCCGTCACCGCACAGCAGTAGCGCCAGACGAACACCGGGCGATGAAGGGGCGCCC
Organism: Solirubrobacterales bacterium; assembly: GCA_033856335.1. Lineage (GTDB taxonomy): Bacteria > Actinomycetota > Thermoleophilia > Solirubrobacterales > 70-9 > DASUPK01. The sequence continues at coordinate 26,152 of JAWVFG010000095.1, read as the reverse complement.
CGGCCGGTGCCGCGCGGCTTGTGGACGTCTATGCACGCCAGGGCGAGCCAAAGCGACCACAAGCGTCCTTCAGCACTTTCTTTATAGAAAGAGTCAAGAAAGTGCTACTGTGCCGCGCGTACTCGGAAGTCGGTAGCGCCGAGGACGCCAATCAACGCAAGAGGAGGCGCCTGAATGAGGCAAAGGACAGGAGGTGTTGACGGGGGAACCCGGGATTCGCGACACAGGTCGCGGCGCCGGGCCACCTTCCTCGCCCTCTGCGCTGCCGTTCTCGGTGTGGCCAGTGTCTCGGCCGCCGGTGCGGGGGCAATCTCACTCCCCAGTCTCCCCAGTTCGGGGACCGGGGGATCCGGAAGCAGCTCGCTGCCCACCGGAAGTGGGGCGGTGGATCTCGGGAACTCCCCGACGCTCCCCGTCCCCGGTGGCGGGAGCGGCGGTTCCACGGGAACCAGCACCACCAGCAGCACCAACCCACTCGACCCGGGTGATCTTCCGATCAACCCCGAGTGGCTTGCCAACACGCTGGAGCGTGCGTCGACAACGACGTCGGTCAAGAACAACACGCTCCCCGAGGCGATTGATCGACGTGATCAAGCAATCGCAGCGTGGAAGGACGCAATAGCGCATGGGCATCCGAACCCGCTGGCCAAGCCGGAGTACTCGGTCGTCTGGTCCAGCAAGCAGAACGCCGGTGACGTCAACTCCGACTACGTCGGCAAGTTCCTGAACAACCCCGCGGTCAACCCGCAGGGTCTTTCGGATCTGCTCAACCCGCAGTTCCTGCCGGGTCTGGACGGGTTCCAGATCATCGACGAGCGCAAGCTCAACGTCGACGGCACCGACAACCCCGATTACGGCAAGGTCGTCAACTTCGTGCAGCTCCCGCTTCCCTGGGGAGTCGAGGCGGAGGCCCACCACATGCAGTACCAGTGGGAAGACGGCCAGCCGATCATCGCGGGTGGTCTGTTCAACGACACCACGTTCGTGCTCGGGGCGAAGGACATCCCGAACCTGAACCTGGAGAACATCATCGCCCCGCAGGACACCCTGCAGGGGACGATTCCCGACGCCTACGATGCGGTCGGCGACGGGAAGTTCATCGGCACGTATATGGGAGGCCCGGAGGCCAACTTCGGCGGCTCCCCCGGTTCGGTGGACGTATTCAAGCCCGACCCCCAGAAGGGTCTGGTTCTCGATTCAGAAACCCCCGCGGGCAACGTCGGCGGTGTCTTCACCGGCAACGCCAACGGTGTTCCCGAGCCCTGCACCGCCAGGGAGGGACGCCCGCTGGGGACGTGCGCGAACCCGCACGGCATCCAGATCCGCCAGGACCTCGGTCGTATGGTCACGGCGGACTACGCGGAGCCGCGCGAGATCGTGCTCGACCCGGTGAAGACGGTCGACAAGTACGCGTTCCGCCCGACGGTGCGTACCTGGGACACGTCCGATCCGTCGCATCCGAAGCTGGTTTCGGTTGCGCACATGCCCGACGGTCCGCTTCAGCCGGCCCAGAGGGCGCACGAGCAGTACGGGATCATGGAGGACGCCAAGACCTGGCCCACCGATCCCCGCTACAAGGGCATGCTGCCTTCCAAGGGCGTGTTCGCAGGCTCGATGTGCGGGGGAGGCATCTTCTTCGCCCCCGACGTCACCAAGCTGCAGGGTGACTCGAGTGATCAGTTCCAGCAGGTCTGGAACGACGGGTTGTCGGAGCTCGCGCAGGACCCGACCACGCAAGAGCCGGGTGGCTGTGCGGGAGGTGCGTGGCATCAGGTGTCGCGCAACAACCGAACGCTGTTCCGTTCGGTCCAGGGTCGCAACCCTGGCTCCGACAACTATTTCGACACCGGTCAGGGCAAGATGCTCTACGACATCAACATCGCGCCGCTGATCCAGAGCGCCGCGGATGGTCATGTCCTTTGTGACCTGAGCCGTGGAATTCACACGGACGGTTACGACCTGACCGGAATGCAGCTGTTCCAGAAGTTGGCGGCGGGCGACAAGGTTGCGGATTGCCCGACGCTGATCTCGACGCTGAAGGTCAACGATCCCACCAGCGGCGGCCCGCACTGGGCGGCCCTGGACAACCACACCCTCCGGGCTGATGGTTCGCCCGAGCGACTGACGTTCTCGGATTACTTCGTCGCTCGGACGGGGATCGACGGTGACCACCGTTTCTACACGGTGAACATCGCACCAGATGGGAAGTTGTCCTACGACACGAGCTTCCGGGATGAGAACACCGGAGCTCTCGGGGTCGACTTCAACCGCCGTAACTGGCCCGGATCGCCGGATGCCGGCTTCTACAAGCCGCACTCGATGCTCTGGGTCTGCCCGCCCGGAATCTGTCCTCAGGACTGATTCCGGCTCCGCGAGGGGCGCCCCGGCCCGAATGTGTGGCCCGGGCGCCCCGAAGCGGACCTACTTGAGCCGGTCAAGAGATGAGAAAGCACAACTTCAGAGTTCACAACATGGGGTGGGTAGCCGTGGTCGCGGCGCTGGCCGTCAGCGGTCTGGCGCTGCTACCGGCGACCGCGGTTGCCCATCCCGCCTTATTGCAGTCCTCGCCGGCCCCCGGTCTGATCGCGCCGCAAGACGTGCCGGAGGTGGAGCTCTCGCTCTCCGAGCCGGCCGTCATCGGCGGTTCGCAGATCACCGTCACGAAGCTGGGCGGGGCTGAGATCCCGACCGGGCCGCTGCGGGGGGCCGACGGCGACAAGACGCTCGCCGTCAGGCCATCGCAGCCGCTCGGCGAGGGCACCTACGAGGTGCGTTGGGCGACGCTGGGCGACGACGGCCATGCGGTCTCCGGCTCTTTCGCTTTCGGGGTAGCCGGCAAGGACGGGCAGCCGCCGGATGGAGCGCAGGCCGTCGCCGCCTTCGGCTCGCGCGGCGGCTCCGGCGGCTCGAGCTCGTCGACGGGCGCCTTCGATGCGATCGGCCGGTGGCTTGCCGTGCTCGCCGCCTCCTGCATGCTCGGCGGCCTGCTCCTTCTCGAGCGCCTGCGCCGCCGGCTGCCGCGCGCCGAGGCGGGCGCGGCCAGGGAGCGCTGGCGCATGCTCGTGCCGATCGCGCCGCTGATGCTGGTGATGGCGGCTTCCGAGGAGGCCCGGGCGGAGTCGAGCGCTGGGGTGGGGTCAGGATTCGACCCGGGCCTGCTCTTCAGCTCGGCGACCGGGGTCGGGATCGTGATTCAGCTCGTCCTCGCGGTCGGATCGCTCGGCCTGGTCTTCGGGCTGCGGCAGCGAGACCGCCAGCGCGACCTCGCTCTTGCAGCGGCTGGGCTCGGCGTGCTCGTCATGCAGGCGATCACGGGCCACGTGCAGACCCTGGGCAGCGGGATCGCCTTCGGGGCGTTCACCCAGATCGTCCATGTCGGTGCCGCTGGCATCTGGCTCGGCGGGCTGCTCACGCTGCTGCTGGTCACCGCGGGGTCCACGAGGGTGCCGTTCGGACCTGCCGCTCGAGCCTTCGCCCCTGTCGCGGCGACCTCCCTCGGGCTCGCGGTCGTCACCGGCGTCATCGCCGCGATCCGCGAGATCGACCATTGGTACTTCCTGCGCTGGTCCTCCTACGGCAACGTGGTGGCAGTCAAGGCCCTGCTCGTCCTCGCCGTCGCCGGGATCGCCGCACTGGTCGCACGGCGCGCGCGGCGCTCCGAAGGCGGAGATGGCCGGGGCCGGCTCGCCCGGGTCGAGGGCTTCGCGGTTGTCGCCATCCTCGGCCTCGCCGTCGCCCTGACCGCGATGGTGCCCGGCCGCGGCCAGCTGTTGCCGGCCCAGCGCGGAAACCTGCTGCCCGGCGCGGCGCTTGCGAGCGCCGTCGCCCCCGGCGGGCCGGTGCGCGTGACGCTCGCTCCCGCGAGGACGGGACACAACGAGCTCAGCGTCCTCCAGGAGCCGGCGCCCGGCGACACGGCGCCGCCGGCGCCCCGCTCCGTCTCGGCCAAGCTCTTTTGCAGCTGTTCCGGCGGGTCGGTGGACGCGACGCTTCACGCGACCGAGGGCGGAGCCTGGGCCTCGTCCGTCGATCTTCCCGACGACGGTCCCTGGTACGCGCGGATCAGCCTCTCCGGCCGGGCCGCATCCCCGGTTGCCCTGCCGGTCGGGGTTCCGCAGGCCCGCGGGCCGAAGCCGCTCGAGGTGCTCTCCGTCGGCGACTACAGCGGCGAAGGCGCCGATCGCTGCCGCTCGCACCTGCTCGGCCTGCAACTCGGTGTGGGGCGAATCAACGCGCTGGGCGGCCTCGATGGGGGCCGGAAGGTGGCGGTGCTCGCCCTTGACGACGGCGGCTCCCCGCAGCGGGCTCAGCAGCTGGCCAAGGGAGCGCTAGGCGACGACCCGATCGCACTCGCCGCGCCCTGCGGCGCCGCGGCGGGCGCGGCCGTCCGCGAGGCGGCAGTCCAGAATGTGCCCGCGATCGTCGCCGACCCGGCGGTGCCATTGGTCCCTGGCGATCGCGTCTTCCGGCTGGCGGGTGACCCCTACGCGGAGGGCTACGCCGACGGGCAATACCTGAGCTCGGTGGTCGAGCCGACGGCCTCCTCGAACGTCGTGCGCGTGGTGAGGCCGACTGAGGATGCGGGCCGCCGCCGGCTGGCGGGCCTGAGGGCCGCACTGACGGGGAGCAAGCTGCGCACGGAGGAGATCCCGGCCGACTCCCTGGAGCGCGGTACCGGCGAGCTCCGGACGATGATCGACCGTAACAGCGCCGCAGCGGTGATGATCGACGGCGACCCGCACAAACTCGCCAGCACCTTCGGCGGTCTGGGGCAGGGGGCCCTGAACTTCGACCCCGCGGTCCTGCTCGCGCCCTCGCAGCTGCTCAGCGAGCGGCTGCTCGAGTCCAGTGGCGCTCTGGGGCGTACCCAGGCGATCCAGGGACCGGTCGAGGTCACTCCAGACAGCGCCACGGCGCAGTCATATGCGCGAGCCGTGCCGGCGGTCTACCCGGGTGAGGCGCCGACGCTCGACGGGCTCCGCGGGTACGTGGCCGGATTGGCCCTGGAGCAGGGAGTCGCCAACGGCACCGACCCGAATGACATTGCCGACAGCCTGAGGCAGCCGGCACCGTTCACCGATGCGCTGCTCGCTCCGTGGCGGAGCGACGCGCCGGCCGCGGGGAATCAGCGCTTCACCATGGTCGACGCGAACTTCCTGCCGCCGACTCTGATTCCCACCCAGGTGGGAGGCGAGAGCTTCAACGGCACCTTCTTCACCGACGGCAGCTGGACGCGGCTCAGCTCGCAGGCGCTGGGCCCGCCGCTGCAGGCGCCGGTGCCCTCGCTGGTATCCAGGGGGACGATCGGATGAGGCCGGCTCGGCTCGGGCTCGGGGACCTGCTCGCCGAGGACATTCGCGCCGATGCCCGGCTCGGCCGGATGGAGGCGCCTGATCAGCGGCACTCGCTCGCCTGGGGCACGAAGCACCGCCTGGAGACGATGGGCGGGATGGCAGCGCTCGGCGTCCGGGCACTGGTGGCCCTGGTCAGGCCGCCGTTCGTCTGGCGCCGTCAGTTCGTCCTGCAGTGCATCTTCATCCTGCGCGTCTCGCTGATCCCGATCGTTGTGTCGATCGCGGCGTGGGGCTTCTCCGGACCGGGCCTGCAGGCGGGGAACTTCCTGGTCACCCTCGGTTCGATCGACCGCTCTGGCGGGTTCATGGTGGTCGCGATCATCCGCGAGTTCGGGACCTTCGTCACGGCGACGATTCTCGCCGGCATCGTCGGCACGACGATCACCGCCGAGTTGGGCAACCGCAAGATCCGCGAGGAGCTCGACGCGCTGCGGGTCCTGGCGCTCGACCCGATCTCTTACCTCGTCGCGCCCCGTGTCCTGGCGCTGGTCGTGATGATGATCGTTCTCGACCTGTTCGCCTTCGTCGCGGGGGTATTCGGCGGATACGTGGCCGACGTCGGCGTCCTCGGCGGTACCACCGGCGGCTTCCTGCAGAACTTCTTCGCCAACACCACGGCGATCGACCTGTTCGGCAGCGTGGTAAAGGTCGGGATCTTCGGCTTCCTGATCGGGGTGATCTGCTGCTACAAGGGCCTCACCGCGAGCGGGGGCCCGGAGGGCGTCGGCAGGGCCGTCAACCAGGCGGTCGTCGGCTGCCTGCTGGCGATCTTCCTCGTCAACCTCGTCTACACCCAGTACTTCCTGGCCGCCTACCCGCAGGTCTCGGTGCTGCGATGAGCGTCCGGGCGGACGAATCCGGGGCCCTCGACGATCTCGTCCACGGCCGTGACTTCGCGGAGGACGAGCGGGCCGAGAGCGGTTTCGCCTTCCGGACCGGAGACATCGCGATCTTCGTCTGGCGCTCCTTCGGCCAGCTGCGGCGCTGGCGCACCTTCGGCGGCGAGGCTCTCCGTCAGGCGGGGCTGATCGCGACGGGCAGCGTGCTGGTGATCTGCGTGATCGCGTTCCTCGCCGGGGGGAGCTGCGGCCTCGAGTCGAGCTCGCTGGCTCGAGCCTTCGGCGCGCGGCCGATCGCCGCGGGCTTCTCGAGCTGGTGCACGCTGCGCGAGGTCGTCCCCTTCGTCTTCGGCTACATCCTCGCCGCCAAGGTGGGCTGCGGGATCGTCGCTGAGCTGGGGGCGATGCGGATCAACGAGGAGATCGACGCGCTCGACGCGATGGGTGTTCGCTCCCTCGCGTTTCTGGTCGGCTCGCGGCTCGCGGCCTCGGCGATCGTGCTGCCGATCGCGTACGTGCTCGCGATCGCTTCGTCCTACTTCGCCGCGTGGCTGATGTCTGCCGAGCGCTTCCACGACGTCTCCGGCGGGACCTGGTCGCTCTTCTTCTACCTCTTCCAGGACCCCATGGACCTCGTCTACTCGGTGATCAAGGGACTGGTGATCGCGGTCTTCGTGATCGCCACTTCGCTGTACTTCGGCTACACGGTGCGCGGGGGGCCGACGGACGTAGGCGTCGCAACGGCGCGGTCGATGGCGGTCAACATCGTCGCCGTCACGCTGATCAGCACGGTCGGGACGCTGCTCTTCTGGGGCGCCAGCCCGCGCATCCCGTTCGGGTGACGCCGTGTGGGCGACGACCATACGAGTCGGGCGGAGGTCCAAGCGAGCCGCCGCAGTCGCGGCCCTCGCCATCGCGGCCCTGGCGATCGCGCTGCTGCTGAGCGGGGCGTTCTCGGGCAGCTACAGGCTCAACGCCGTCTTCGACCAGGTCAACGGGCTGGTCGAGGGAGCCGACGTCAAGGCCGCTGGGGTAGACGTCGGCAGCGTCCAGCGGATCTGGCTCGGGGACGACGGTCTGCCGCACGTCGCCATGGAGATCGACGACGGCTACCGGATGCGCCAGGGCGGCACCGCCGAGGTGCGGGCGACGTCGGCGTCCGGCGAGGTGAACCGCTACGTCGCGCTGACTTCGGGCGGGGGCAACCAGCTGCCGGCCGACACGACGCTGGGCACCGGGAGCACCGATCAGCCCGTCGAGATCGGCGACGTGCTCTCGACCTTCGACCCGAAGACCAGGGCGGCGCTCCGCGGCGCGCTCGATGGCCTGGAGAGGGGGACCGCCGGCCGCGGGCAGGATCTCGCCAAGACCCTCACCTACAGCGGCACGGCCCTCGCCGACACCTCGGACCTGGTCCGCCAGGTGAACTCCGATGGCGAGCAGGTCCGGACTCTGGTCGGGGACGCGCACCAGATCCTCGGGACCCTGGCCGAGGACCCTCAGGCACTCGGCGGCGTCACCGACCGGCTCGGGTCGGTGCTCGCAACCACTGGTGCCCACGAGCAGGATCTCGCCCGGGTGGCCGCGGCTCTTGGGCCTGGCATCCGCTCGCCACGGCTGGCGCTCGACCGGGTGGACTCGTCAGTGGGGACACTGCGGCGGCTCGTCGGCGTCGCGAGACCCGGGATCACCAAGCTCGTCCCGTTCTCGCGGCGGCTCCGACCGGCGCTGCGCGCCGCCGTTCCGACGCTGGCCGAGGCCCGTTCGCTGATCGGGACCGCGCCGGGCGATCTGCGGCGGCTCGATCCTCTGCTGAGCACGGCCGAGCCGACCCTCAAGACCCTGGCACCGGTCGTGCGCTCCGCCGGCCCGATCCTCGACCAGGCGCGGGTGCGGACGCCCGACTTCTTCTCGTTCTTCTCGAACTGGGCTGACTTCACCTCCGACTACGACGTCAACGGCCACGCGGCGAAGGTCGGGATCGTCTTCCCGCCGGCGCCGCTGAACACCATCGGGCCGTCCGACAGCGGCCCCGGCAACCTCATGGCCCCGTTCCTGCGCACCCCCGGCGTGCTCGAAGGCGATCCGTGGAACGGCTACAGCTCGAGCTTCATCGGGGGAAGCGGATGACCGGCAGGATCGCGTCAGGCCTCGTGCTGGCGATGCTGGTGCTCGCGCCGCTCACGTTCGCCCTGCGGGCCCTGGCAACCGGTGGATCGCCTGGAGGCTCGACCTTCCAGGCCGAATTCCAGGACGCGCGCGGTCTGGTCAGTGGCAACGACGTGCGGGTCGACGGCGCGCCGGCCGGGACCGTCGAGGACATGCAGCTCACCGACCGGGGCACAGCGATGGTGACGATGAAGCTCGACGACGGCATCCAGCGCCCGACCGCCGATGCGACGGCCGCGATCCGGCCCGTCGACCTGCTCGGGGACACCTACCTGGCGCTCGATCCCGGAAGCTCGCCCGCCCCTCTGCAGGGGGCGATCCCCCTATCCCGGACGCTGAATGCGCCGCGGCTAGACGACCTGCTCCGGGTCTTCGGCGAGCCCCAGCGCGAGGCGCTCAGGATGCTGCTGGTGGAGGGCGGGGTGGCGCTCGACCGCCGCGGCGCCGACCTGAACAAGGCCGCCCTTGAGCTCAGCCCGGCGCTGCGCGCCGCCGACGGAGCCATGCGCGAGCTCGGCTCCCAGAACGCCGACCTGCGCTCCTTCGTCCGCGACGCCGAGCGCGTCACCTCGCAGGCGGCCGGCCGCAACCGCGACCTCGGCCACCTGGTGGACTCGCTCGACACGACCCTGAGCGCCACGGCGTCCAGCTCGGATGGGCTCGACCGCAGCCTCGCCGCGCTGCCGCCGACCCTGGCGCAGGTCCGATCGACGACCGGGCGGCTCAGCTCGACCGCCCAGGCGGCATTGCCCCTGGCGCGGTCCCTGCAGACCACCGCGCCCGGGCTGTCCGAGGCGGCGGTTCGGCTTGGGCCGTTCCTCCGCTCGACCAAGCGTGCGGCCCAGGAGCTCCATCCGACGATCAGCAAGGCGGCGAGCCTGCTCTCCGACAACGGCGGCACCTTTGCCGCTCTACGGCAGGGGCTCGGGCAGGCCGTCAACGACTCGCCGTCCCTGGATCGCTTCATGAACGCCGTGGAGCCCGCGGCGCCCGCGATCTCCGCGGGCTTCTTCAAGAACTTCCCCGACCAGGCGGCCGAGCCGGGCAAGCAGCCCTTCGATCCGTTTGCTGACCCTCGGCGTCACTACTGGCGCGGCGCGGCGGTGCTCACCTGCCAGACGTTCGGCGTGCGGATCCATCCAGGTTGCCTGGAGGACTTCCTCAAGGCGGGCGGGTCCGCGCGCGCGAAGCAGGGCGGCGCCGGGCTGGGCCTCGGCGGCACCGCGCATGGCACCTCACGGCTCCCGCTGCCGAGCCTGGGCCAGGTCCAGAACGCGCTGCCCAAGATCCCGTCCGGTCAGGCACCCGTCTCGCCGCAGGGAACCGACAACCTCCTCAACTTCCTCCTGGGCCGATGAGGCAGAGACGGCGCCCATCCATCACCCATGCAGCGGAGCGGCTCGACCGGCACCACCTCGCTCTCGGAATCTGGGTCGCCGCGGCGGCAGCGGTGGCTGCGGTCGTCTCGGTGATGGCGATCGACGGCCTTCCCTTCACGAACCCCGATCACCTCCGGGCGATCGTCCCGGCGGACGCGCCGATCGTGCGGCCCGGGGACGAGGTGCGCGTCGCCGGTCAGCAGGTCGGCCAGGTGCGGGGTGTCGACAGCGCCGAGCAGGGCCGGCGCGTGGCGATGGATGTCAACGGGGTCGAGATCACCGAGGACGCCTCTGCGACGGTCCGCCTCCGCGGGCTGGCGGGCGCCGTCTACATCCAGCTCGAGCCGGGCAACGGACCGAGGGCCCCCGACGGTTGGACGATCCCGCCCTCCCGGACCGGGACCGGCACCCAGCTCACCGACGTCGTTGCCGCCTTCGACCGCAGGACGCGCGGTGCCCTCTCTCGGTCTCTCGTCTCCTATGGCGCAGGGATCGCGGGCCGCGGTCAGGACCTGAACCAGGCACTCGGTGACCTGCCGCCGGCCCTCGAGCAGGGGACACCGCTTCTCCGCTCGATCAGTCCAAGGCCGGGCGCGCTCAGTGGCCTGGTCGCAGGCACGGATAGGACGGTTCGGGCCCTGGCGGGCAGCCGGGCCGACGACCTCGCGGGGCTGATCTCGGGAGGCGCCGGAACCCTAGGTGCCTCCGCGGCGGAGTCGGGTGCCATCTCGGCGGCGATCCGCAACGCCCCGTCGACGATGGATACGGCCCGCCAGGTCCTGCCCGAGGCTGATCCGCTGCTCGACGACCTGACCCGGGCGTCGCGCGCGCTTTCGCCCGGGACCCGTGCCCTGTCCGCGGCGCTCCCCGAGGTCAATGCACTGCTTGCCAAGCGGCCGGCGCTCGACCGCCTCTCGCAGCTGGCGCGAAAGGCCAACCGGACGCTTGGGCTGGCGGCGCCCGTTATGAGCGACCTGCGGCCTGGGCTGCTCACCTTCTCTCCGCTGCTTTCGGCAGCTGAGCCTCTGACGAGCTATGTCGGCCGGTTCCCGGACGACGTGCTGGCAGGCCCGACCGGGTTCACGACCTGGGGCAACTTCTCCTACAACGAGGGCCAGGCGCCGGGACACCGGGCGGTGCGCTTCACGCCCGTGTTCACGTGCGCGCCCGGCCGTGACCCATACCCGGGGCCCGACCAGGCCGGAAAGGACCGGCAGTCGTGCTTCTAGGCGGCTCCACCAACCACCAGCCCCGGCGCGAGCACGGTCAGTCGCTGCCCGACCCGCGCGTCACGAAGCTGATCGGAGCGGCGGTCGTCGCGCTGGCCGTAGCGATCGTCGCCGTCGCCTACTTCAAGCCGAACCCGCTCCCGCGGACGACCGTAAAGGCGGTCTTCAGCGACGCCTCCGGCATCGGCGTGGTCGGGCAGCAGGTGCGTGCCGCCGGAGTCCCCGTCGGCGAGATCAGCGATGTCCAGCGCTCCGGCGACTCGGCGGTCGTGACGATGAAGCTCGACGGCGGCGCTCCGGAGGTTCATCGCGACGCAACCGCCGAGCTGCGCCCCCACCTCGCCTTTGAGGGCACCGCGTACGTCGACCTCACCCCTGGCACTCCAGGCACTCCCGGGCTGGGCGACACGTTGATCCCGCTCGCCCGGACCCAGACCTACGTGCCGCTGGACGAGGCCCTGCGGACCTTCCAGCCCGACACCCGCCGGGCCACCAAGGCCGTGATCCGGGAGACCTCGGCGACCCTCGGCGGAGAGGGCGCGCCCGCGCTGCAGCGGACGCTGCGTGGCGCCCCCGCGCTGAGCCGCAGCCTGGCCGAGACGGCAGCCGCCGTGGATGGCAGCGGAGACGAGCTCGCCGGCGCAGTCGCCGGGATGTCGCGTACCGCCCATGCGATCGCCTCGCGCGATGACAGGCTCCAGCCGCTCATCGCCGGGACGAACAGGACGCTGGCGGCCATCGGCACAGACGGCAGAAGGCAGCTCGACGCGACCATCGCCCAGCTGCCGGCGGCACTGGACGCCGCCGACCGCGGAGGGCGGGCGACCGTGGGCATCGTCGACAGGCTCGATCCGCTAGCCCGCGACATCGAACCCGGCCTCGCGAGCCTGCCGCTGACGCTCGACCGGGCGACGCCCCTGGTGGGACGCGCCGGTCCCGTCCTCGATCGGGCGCGCCCGCTGGTCGCGAACATTCGCGAGGCGCTGACGGCCGGCGCCGACGCGACGCCGGCCACCCAGTCGCTGATGCACGCGGCGCAGCCGTCGCTTGACCTGCTCAACAGCTCGCTTCTCCCGGCGCTCCACAAGCCGACGGCCGAGCTCGGCATTCCCTCCTATCTCTCCTTCCTCAACCTGTTCGAGGGCGGGGGAGGGGCATCGCGGCCCTACGAGGCGCAGCCCAGCCGGATCCCGGGCATGAGCGGCGGGCAGGGGCACTTCATGCGCTTCGGGCTCCGATTCCTGACCGGCGTGGGCATCCCGCTCCCACCCTGCTCGCTGCTCGGCAAGGCCAATCAGCCGCTCGCCGCCGAGATCTCGACCGCGGGGGGGTGCACACCGTGAGCGCACCGCTCGGTCGATTCCGGTGGAGGCTCGGCGTGATCGGCATCCAGCTCGCCGTCGCCCTCGCCTTCCTCGGCTACCTGCTCTGGAATGAGGGCGTCCGCCCGCCGCTGATCGACCAGGGGTTCACGGTCAAGGTCGAGTTCGCCGACGCCGCCGGGCTCTCCGCTGACAGCCACGCGCAGGCAACGGTCGCGGGCGTCCCGGAGGGCCAGGTCACCGACGTCCAATACGAGAACGGCCTGGCGGTGGCGACGCTGCGGCTGGACGGAGGCGCCGAGGGCCGGCTGCATCAGGGCGCCACGGCCCAGATCGTCTCGCGCTCCGCGCTGCAGGACCTGTTCGTGGACGTGCAGCCGGGCCCGGCCGCTGCGCCGGCCCTGCACGACGGCGACGTGATCCCGCCGTCGCGCACGTCCAGCACGGTCGGGCCGGACCGGCTGGTCGGTGTGCTCGACGCGGACACCCGTGCCCAGGTCCAGGTGCTGGTCGGCCAGCTCGCCGCCGGCCTGAAGGGCCGCTCGCCGGCGCTGCAGGCTGACCTCTCCGACCTCGCGACCCTTGTCGACTCGACCAGCCGGGTAACCGGCGCGCTCGCGGCCCGTCGTCAGCTGCTCGCCAGGCTGACCCGGGATCTCGACTCGATCTTCAGCACGCTCGGCGATCGCAACCACGCACTGGCGGGCGCGGTCGACGCCGGGCAGCGCACGGTCTCCGTTACCGCGAGCCGCGACCGTGAGCTGGCGGCTGCGATGCGGGAGCTTCCCACGACGCTGTCGCAGGCCGGCGCCGCGCTCAACTCCGTCGACGCGCTGTCGAAGCCGCTGGCGCCGGCGCTCACCGAGCTGCGGCCCTTCGCGCGGCGGATGCCGGACGCCCTGCGCAGACTGCGGCGATTCCTGCCGTCCGGATCGCGCCTGATCGACGACTTCGAGACCCTGACCACCCAGGGGAGCGCCCCGCTGAAGGACCTGGCGGGGTCGCTGCGGGAGCTCGGCCCCGCGGCGACCGGGCTGCGTTCGCCGACGCTCAAGGCTCTTCCGTCGCTGCAGGCCATCGATCGCAACAAGAACGGGATCGGCGAGGTCGGGGACCGCTTCAGCGGCGTTTTCTCCACCAACGACTCGAATGGGCCGATTCTGCGCGGCCTCGGGTTCTTCGAGCCCTTCAATCCCTCGGACCTCGGCTTCCCGGCGGGCGACCGGCAGACGGCCAAGACGGCCGCGGTGAAGGCGCTGACGCAGGTCTGCCTCGGGTCCAACCCGCTCGCCTGCCTGGTCCGCTATCTCGTCCCGGGCCTGCCGGGGACCGTGGTGCCGAAGGGGAAGGGGGCGCTGCCGTGACCCTTCGGATTCCCAAGCTGGGAGCTCTCGGCCTGATCGTCGCTGTGGTCGCGGCCGTCGCCCTGTTCCTCTTCTTCATGTCGCGGTTCGGCGGGCCGTCGGTACAGCTCTCCTCGTCGTACGAGGTGAGCGCCGCGATTCCCGACAGCGAGGGGCTCGCGCCGCGCTCGGACGTCCTCGACCGGGGGGTCAAGTTCGGCGAGGTGGAGAGCGTCGACGTCCAAGGGGACCGGGCGCTGGTCAAGCTCGCGATCGACGGCGACTACGCGCCGATCCCCGCCGACACGACGGTGCGCGTCGCCCAGAAGACGCTCTTCGGTGAGAGCTACATCGACCTGAATCTCGGCCGTGCCGTGTCTCCGCTGCCCAGCGGGGCACAACTCGCCGCCTCCCAGGTGCTCCCAGCCGCCGTCGACATCGACCAGGCGCTCTCGGCGCTCAACGCGCCGGCGCGGCGCGACCTCCAGGGAGTCGTGCAGACTCTCGGCCGGGGCGCCTCGATCCCGGACGCCTCCGGACAGATCAGCTCCACGATCGGCGGGCTGGCGAGGACGACCAGCGAGCTGCGTCGCCTGACGCAGACGCTCCACGGGCAGGAGGGCGAAATCGCGGCCGCGGTCCAGGACGGCGGCACGGTCGTCGACACCCTCGCGCAGCGGGACGCCTCCATCCGGCGGATCGTCTCGGGGGGCCGCGCGACCTTGAGCGCGCTCGCGTCACGCAGCGATTCGCTGCGCACGGGTCTGGCCGAGCTGCCGGGGCTGCTCGATAGCGCCCGGGCGACCCTGACCGACGCGCGACCGTTGATCGGGGAGGCCCGTCCCCTCGCCACCGACCTCGCCGCCGCGGCCAAGCCGCTGCGGGCCGCGCTGCTCGACGTGCCGCCGGCGGCGCGCAGCGCCAACGGGGTGCTGGCCGGCCTCGGCGCCTTCAACAAGGCGGCTCTGCCGTTCCTCGATCACACCGACCGAGTGCTCGGCCTCGCAGCCCCGGCGGCCGAGCCGCTGAGCGCCGCCCTGCGCAACCTCCAGCCGATCATCAAATATCTGTCCGACCGCCGGACCTCGGTCGCGGCCTGGTTCACCAACACCGGCGACCTCGGCGCGGGGAGCGACTCCAAGGGCCACTTCGCTCGCTTCTTCGTCGGGCTCGAGCCCGGCACGGCCTTCGGGCTTCCCGGCACGTTCCAGAACAACGCGTACACGGGTCCCAACGACGCCGCGGCCAACCGGCCCTACTCGGGTTATCCCCGACTGATGCCCTACAACCCCGCCACCCCGTGATCGCCTCGACTCGGACCAATGACGGCCCCCGCGTCCCCACGGTCGCGATCATCGGCGGCGGCGCCAGTGGGGCCCTTGTCGCCGCGCAGCTCCTGCGCCGCCACCACCGCGGCGGATTGCGCGTGGTCGTGATCGAGCGCCGGGAGCGCCTGGGACGGGGCATCGCGTACTCGACTGAGAACCCGCAGCATCGTCTCAACGTCCCCGCGGGCCAGATGGGCGCCTTCCCGAGAGATCCGAAGCACTTCGTCCGCTGGGCCCGTGGCCGCGGGCACGACCTGGGCTCGGCCGACTTCGCCGCCCGTGGCGTCTATGGCGAGTACCTGGGCTCCGTGCTCGACGATGCGGAGCGCTCGGCGCTTCCCGGGATCGAGCTCGACCGCCGCCGCGACGAGGCAATCTCGGTCAGGGTCGTCGAGGGCTCCGAGCCGCCCCGCATGGTGATCGGCCTTGCCTCGGGCGCCACCGTGGTCTCGCACCACGTCGTCCTCGCGCTGGGCAACCTTCCACCGGCCACGCCGCCGGGTGCCGACCCCGAGCTTCTCGCCAGCCGCCTCTATGAGCGGGACCCCTGGGATCCGGGCCTGCCGGGGAGGGCCGCCGCCGACGAGAAGGTGCTGCTCGTCGGCACCGGCCTGACGATGGTCGACGTGGCCCTCGCGCTCGGCGAGGGGGAGGGCCCCGGGACGATCCT
The DNA here is from genome assembly GCA_033856335.1 of Solirubrobacterales bacterium. GTDB lineage: Bacteria > Actinomycetota > Thermoleophilia > Solirubrobacterales > 70-9 > DASUPK01. The sequence continues at coordinate 10,519 of JAWVFG010000095.1, read as the reverse complement.
GGCGATCTCGCGCAACGGGCTGCTGCCAACCCGCCACCGCCGCGGCCTCGCCCCGCCCAACCGCTGGTTCGAGCTGCCGCCCACCGAGCTTCGGCTCGCCGAGCTGGTCACCCGCATTGAGTCGGAGATCGCCAGCGCCGAGCAGAACGGAGCCGACTGGCGAGAGGTGATCGACGCGCTCCGCCCCTACACCAACCGGATCTGGCGCCGCCTCTCCGACGAGGACCGCGAGGAGTTCGTGCGCCACCTTGCGCGGCGCTGGGACGTCGTGCGCCACCGGATGGCGCCGGAGATCGCGCGCACCCTGGAGGTGATGAGAGCCGAGGGCCGTCTGCGGCTTGCACGCGGGAGCCTCGAGGCCATGCGGCCCCGGGACCTGGACGTGGAGGTGACGATGGCGCTCGGCGAGGGCGAGTCGACCCGTTTCCGCGTCGACCGCGTCGTCAACTGCACCGGCCCGACACTCGACCTGGCCCGCGCCGGCGAGCCGCTGCTGGAGCGCCTGCTGGCCGACGGCCACGTACGGCCCGGGCCGCTGGGGCTGGGGCTGGACCACGACTCGCGTGGGGTGCTGATCGACTCCGGCGGTGTGCCCTCCTCACTGCTCACTACAGTCGGGCCGATGCGCAAGGGCCGCCTCTGGGAGACCACCGCGATGCCGGAGATCCGCTCCCAGGCGCTGGAGCTGGCGGACCAGATCACCGCCGCAGCGGCCACCAGGCCGCTGTACTCAGGAGCGTAGGGCGAAGCCCGAAGCGACTAATCAGGGGCGGCCGCTTGTGGCCGCGACCTGATGGCGACGCCGTTTGACGACTAGGACCGGGCCGGCAGGCAGTAGCCGTAGGCGGTCAGCTGCGGAGCGGCGCCGAAGAAGCCGTAGCCATTGGCCGACCAGGTGCCGTCCGGGTTGAACCTCCCGGCTGCGAACAGGGCATTGGTCGAGCCGTTCATGCTGAAGCCGCCCGTGATCAGTCGCTTGCCCGCCGGGCAGGTCGGCGTGGTGGTCGTCACGGACGAACTTGCCGCGACAGGAGCCGGTGAGGAGGCGACCTCGGTGAGGATCGGCCGCTTCATCCGGACGCAGTAGGCGATCGCGGTCAGCTCTCCCGAGCCGGTTCCGTACGCATGTCCGCTGACCGTCCAGGCCTTCGGCCCGGCGGCGTGCGATTCGGTGACGTAGTCCCCGCCGTCGCTGCGAAAGTCTGTCCGCTGGAAGCCGCCAGAGACGAGGTACTGGCCGCTGGGGCACCGTGCCGTCACGGTCTTCGTCTCACCCGGCCTGAGGTAGACGGTGCGATGCGGTGTCGGGGTGGCCGGGATCACACCGAACCCGCAGAGTGCCTGGACGGTGACGTCACGCGCAGTCGTGCTGGCGCGGCTCGGATCGAGGAAGACGACGCTGATGTGCCAGCCGCGCTGAGCCCCGAGGCGCTCATAGGAATGGGGGTAGATCCCCTCGCCGTCGGCCCCCGTCGGTGGGCTGATCGACATGCCGCCGCCGACCGGGAACCTGCCGCCGGGACAGAGCGTCTCCAGGCGCGGTGCCGTGTCGGGCTTGGTCACGTGAAAGGTCTTGGTGGCGAGCGTGAGGTTGGTCAGCGGCTTGGCGAGCCCGGGCGTCGCAGCTCCCCTGTGGCCCTGGAGGCGAACCGTTCCGAGCTTCGAGTCGAGGACGTAGGTGCCCCCGGCCGCCCGCAGCGCCATGCGGAGGTGCTCGCAATTCGTGCCCTGCTTCAAGACGTAGACCTGGTTGACGTGGGCGAGCGACCTGGTGTTGGGTGCGACGCCCACCTTCCGATGGCTGGACTGGTGGATCGCCTGAGCGAGCTGGGGCGGAGCCGGGTAGCAGCCGTCCTCGCTGAATCGCCTCTCGAAGAGGGCGATCTTGTACGCGGCCTCCAGCCGCTGGGTCGCCAGGTTGAAGCCCGCCTTGATCCCCAACGCGCTCGGCACGGCGACGAGGCCGGCGAGCACCGCGATCAGGGAGATGAGGAGGGCGATTCGCTTCATGGACCGTTCAGAACCCCTCGGTCACCGAGAAGTTGCGCCCATACTGGCAGCCCGCCTGGCGGCGACGCTTAGCGATACATTTCGCTGCGGATGTATCAAGGTGCGGCACCAGGGCGCACCCCGAAGAGGAGAGAGGAATGCGGATACGGCAGAGGACGCCGGCTCGGCTCGCGGTGATCGCGATCGCGGCCGGAGCGCTTTGGGCAGGATTCGCCCCGACGGCGACCGCGAAGGTCCCGGTCAGGTTCAAGAGCATGGCCGGCTTTCAGGAGCCGGGCACTCCCGCCAACCTGAACAGGGTCGGAGTCCTGAAGACCGGCGACCCGAAGGCCCCCAACGTCCTGGTCCTCAATCCCGGCACCTCGGCGAGCGCCGCGTACTTCGAGCCGCTCGCCAGGACGATCGCCAAGACGCTGCCCGACTGGCAGGTCTGGGCGGTGGAGCGGCGCGAGAACTTCCTCGAGGACCAGTCCGAGCTGAACCTCTTCAAGCAGGGAAAGGTCAGCCCCACCGACTTCTTCAACTACTACCTCGGATACATCGGCAACTCGAGCGTCACCAACCACTACCACCCCGTTCAGGACTCGCAGGTGCCGTTCGCCCGCAACTGGGGGATGAACACCGAGATCCAGGACCTCCGCGTGGTGGTCAAGGCGGCCGGGCGCAAGGGCCGGAACGTGGCGATGGGCGGCCACTCGCTGGGTGGGTCGATCACCACCGCGTATGCGACGTGGGACTTCAACGGCCGGCCTGGCGGGCGCGACCTCTCCGGCCTCGTCCTGATCGATGGGGCCAGCAGCCCGACGCCCGTGACGGCCGACCAGGCGAGTCAGTCGCTCGCCAACCTGCAGACCTCATCGCCCTGGCTGGCATTCGGGGGCATCCAGGCGCCGCTCGCGGGCCTTTTCGGGACGGTCGGCTCGGCGCTGACGAAGGCGGATCCGAACTCGCCGTCGGTGTTCGGCACCTGGCCGCTGCTGCCGTCCAACCTGAAGCCGCCGCCGGGCGTGCATCCCACGAACGAAGCCGGATTCGGCTACTCCACCGACGCGAAGACCTCGCCTCCCTCCCTCGTCGCCGCCCAGGTTCACACGGGCCAGCTGGCCGCCAGCGGTGACCCACGCGGGTGGGACCGGGCAGGAGCGATCACGCCGATCCAGCGCTGGGCCAGCATGTTCTCCGGCTGGGGCCTGCAGAACCTCGACGGCACGGCCTGGTACCACCCGAATCGCCTGTCGATCGATTCGGGCGCGGTCGGCGACGGCGTCGCCAACCCGGCGCAGTCGGTGCTCGACGTGCACTCGACCGACGCGTCCAAGCTCCCCAGGCGCCTGCGGATCTACGCCTTCGGCGCCGCGCTTGGCGGGGCGCGTGTGATCAGCGCCGCTCAGGCACTGGCCGCCGAGGCGAGGATCCCGCGCAGGAACCTCAAGCTGGTCGATCGCTCGGCGACCTACGCGCACAACGATCCGAGCGCGGCCCAGCCGAAGATGAACGCGTTCCTGAAGCGCCTGATCCCCTTCCTCGGAGAGATCAGCGCGAAGTAGCCCGGCTTCGCGATCAGATCGCGGCCGGGAGGCCGCTAGCCGCTGTCGACAGCTCGGCCGCTGCGGCGCCAGGTTCCGACTCCGCCGTTGGCGACGTGCAGCACCTGCTCGAAGCCCTCGCGCTGGAGGATTGACGCGGCCAGGCCGCTGCGCTTACCGCCGCTGCAGATCGCCGCTATCTGCCGGTCGCGCGGCAGCTCGCCCTGACGCCCGGGCAGGTCTCCATATGGGAGGTTGATCGACCCGGGGATGTGGAAGTCGGCGAACTCGTCGTCGTCGCGGACGTCCAGGACCATCAGATCGCCGGCCTCCAGCCGCGCGGCCAGCTGATCCGGGTCGATCAGCTCGATCCGGCGAACCGGCCGGCCCTCGGAGCGCCACGCCGTCATCCCGCCCGCGAGGTATCCGCGGACGCGGAGGCCGACCGACGCGAGCAGCTCGGCGGCCTCGAGCTCGTAGCCGTCTGAAGCAGCGACCACGATCAGCTCGACATCGGGCGGGACGACCTTCGCGACCTTGGTCGCGAAACCGGTCTCATAGGCGGACGCGCTGATCGCGCCGGGGATGTGGGCCTCGTCGAACTGCTCGTTTGTCCGGGCGTCGACCAGCAGGGCGCCCTCGGCGATGCCGACCTCGACGGCGCGCGGCGCCAGCGGGACCGGCGTCCCCATCTCCTCGATCAGCGGACCCTGGTTGATCGCGACGATGTGCTCGACGTTGGGTGGCCGGGTGCCGAGCGTCGCCACGGCGTCGTCCACGAACTCGTCCTCGCTCGCGAAGCGAAGCGCACGGTTGTGCCCGCGCTCGAAGCCGATCGTGGAGGTCGACTTGTGGTCGATCCCGGAGCTGCCGCAGGCCGATCCGCCGAGGTGGCCTGGCCAGACCTCGACGTCGTCGGGGAGCGACAGCAGGCGCTCGTGCAGCGAGCGGAAGATCCCGGCGGCACCTTCGCGTGGCTCGATCGCCAGATCCGGGCGCGCGACATCGCCGACGAACAGCGAATCCCCCGTGAGCACCGCCCAGGGATCGCCTCCGCGGCCGGCGTCGCGGAGCAGGAAGGAGGTGTGCTCCGGCCGGTGCCCCGGCGTGTGGAGCGCCTCGATCTCGACTCCGCCGAGGTCGAGACGCCAGCCGTCAGTGAAGGACTCGTGCGGATACTCGGCGTCGGCGAGCTCGTGGACGTGGATCGTCGCCCCCGTCGCCCGCGCCAGCCGGCCGTGGCCAGAGACGTGGTCCGCGTGGTTGTGGGTCTCGAGGACGTGCTCGATCCGGACTCCGTGCAGGCGGCTCAGCCGCAGGTACGGCTCGATCGACCATTGAGGGTCGATCACGGCGGCGATGCCGGACCCGGTGTCGCCGACCAGGTAGGAGGCGCAGCTCAGGTCCTCGTGCAGGATCTGTCGGAAGAGCATTGTTGACTAGCTTAGGTGACAACGCTGATCGGGTCGCGGTGGCGCGCGCCCTCTCATGATCCGGTGAAGTTCGGTGGGCGCTTTTCGACGAAGGCGATCACGCCCTCGATGAAGTCCTTGCTCTGTCCCTGGTCGCCCTGGGCCTCGGCCTCGGCCTCGAGCTGGCCCGCCAGGTCGGCGTACATGCGCCGGTTGAGCAGCCGCTTCGCTCCCGCATACGACGCCGTCGGCCCATTGGCGAGGCGGTCCAGCAGGGCGGTGGAGACCGCCTCGAGCTCGTCGTCGGGGACGACCTGGTTGACGAGGCCCCAGTCGAGGGCCTGCGAGGCCGGGACGCGCTCGCCGAGCATCGCCATCTCCGCGGCGCGGGCGTAGCCCACCCGGGCGGGGAGAAAGGCCGTCGAGCCCCCGTCGGGCACGAGGCCGATGTTGACGAAGGCGAGCAGGAAGTAGGCGGACTCGGCGGCGATGATCAGGTCGGCGGCGAGAGCGAGCGAGCAGCCGATCCCGACCGCAGGTCCGTTGACGGCGGCCACCACCGGCTTCGGCATCTCGCGCAACCCGTTGATGATCGGGTGATAGACCCCCTTGAGCCGAGCGCTCAGGTCGGGCACGCCGCCATCGCTCCCGCGCTGCTCCTTCAGGTCGGCCCCGGAGGAGAAGCCGCGCCCCGCGCCCGTGATCGTCACGGCGCGGATCGAGTCGTCGGCCGCCACGGTCGTCACCGCGTCGAGCAGGTCGTTGCCGAACTGCTCGTTCCAGGCGTTGAGGGCATCCGGGCGGTTGAGAACGATGCGGGCCGCCGGGCCGTCGATGATGAGGTCGATCGTCTCGTGGCTGGGCATTGGGTCCTTTCTTCGCTCGGTCTTGAGGTTCTACGGCCTCAGTCCAGCACCCTCGCCGGGTATCCGCTTTCGGAGATCAGCTTCATCAGCCGCTCGGCATGGTCGGGGCCGCGGGTCTCCATGACCAGCTCGACCCCGGTCTGGCCGACGGACAGGCCGACGCCCTCGCGGACGTGATCGACGTCGATCAGGTTGGCGCCACCCTCTCCGAGCCTGGTGAGCAGCGCCGCCAGGGACCCCGGCTCGTCCGGGATGGTGGTGAAGACGCGCAGACGGCGGCCGCGCTCGGTCTCGTGATGACGGGCGATGTCGGCCAGCACCCCAGTGTCGATGTTGCCGCCGGAGAGGATCACGACCGTGGTCCCGGACTCTGCCGGCCCCACGGCGCCGCGGCGGAGGGCGGCGACGCCGACCGCCCCGGCTCCCTCGACCACCAGCTTGGTCCGCTCCAGGAGCAGCATGATCGCGTCGGCGATCGCGTCCTCGTCGACGGTCACGGTCTCGTCCAGGAGACGGTCGAGCAGCGGCCCTGTGAGCTCACCGGGATGCTTCACGGCGATTCCGTCGGCGAGCGGACAGTGGGCCTGGATGCCGACCACCTCCACGTCGTCTCGGCCGGCCTTGATCGCCGTGGCGACTCCCGCCGCCAGCCCGCCACCGCCGACCGGGACCAGGACCTTGGACAGGTCGGGAACCTCCTCCAGCAGCTCCAGCCCGATCGTCCCCTGACCCGCGATCACCCCGGGGTCGTCGAAGGGATGGATGAAGGCGAGGCCCTCGCTCTCGGCATGGGCGCGGGCGTCCTCGAGGCACGGGGCGATCGACTCGCCGCGCAGCATGATCTCCGCGCCCGACTCGCGGGCCGCCGCGATCTTGGCCAGCGCCGCGCGCTCGGGCATGAAGATGGTCGCCGCCAGGCCACGGGCGCGCGCGGCGTAGGCCACCGACTGGCCGTGGTTGCCGGCGCTCGCGGTCACGACGCCCTTGGTGCCCTCGTCCAGCTCGGCGATCTTGTTGAGGGCGCCCCGCAGCTTGAACGAGCCGGTGCGCTGGAGGTTCTCGGCCTTCAGAGCGATGGTCCCGCCGGTGGTCCGCGACAGGTAGCGGGACTCGATCACCTGGGTGCGGCGGGCCACATCCGCCACGACCACTCGGGCGCGCTGAATGTCCTCGAGCGAGACCGTGTCGCTCACGGCCGGTCTTTCAGCCGGAATCCGTGGAGAGCGGAACGGTGGCGTCCATCTCGACCATCGCGCCCTTGGGAAGCGCCGCGACCCCGACGGTCGTGCGGACCGGAAACGGCTTCTCGAAGAAGGTCGCGTACACGTCGTTCACCTTTCCGAACTCCGCCATGTCAGTCAGGTAGATCCCGATCCGCACCGCCTGCGAGAGCCGGGCGCCGGCGGCTCGGCAGACCGCGTCGAGGCTCTCCAGGCACCGGCTCGCCTGCACCGCAATCCCGCCCTCGACGAGCTCGCCGGTCGCGGGGTCGAGTGGCACCTGTCCGCTGCAGTAGAGGACTCCGTTCGCCACGACGGCTTGGGAGTACGGACCGATCGGGGCCGGTGCCGCCTCGGTCTCGATGACTCTCCGTGCGCTTTGGGATGCGTCCATGCCCAATTCGCCAGTATCCCACCCATGCGAGCCCTGGCCATCGTGCACCAGCGGGACGCGGGACCGGGTGTCTTCATGGAGGAGATTCGGGAGCGCGGGGTCGACCTGGACGAATGGCTGCTCTCCGAGCGCGGCACCGGCCCCGGGGTCGAGATCGCGGAGTACGACGCCGTTCTCACCTTCGGCGGTGCGATGCACGCGGATCAGGAGGACCGCCACCCCTGGCTGCACTTCGAGAAGGACTTCCTGGCGGCGATGATCGACGACGGCATGCCGCTGCTGGCGGTCTGCCTGGGCAGCCAGCTGCTCGCCGAGGCGGCGGGCGGATCGGCGCGGCGAGCGAGCGAGCCCGAGATCGGCTGGCACGAGGTCGAGGTCACCGCGGAGGGCGCCCAGGACCCTGTGATCGGCCCGCTGGCGCCGCGCTTCTCCGCCTTTCAGTGGCACAGCTACGAAGCACTGCCGCCCGACGGAGCCGCGATGCTGGCGCGCAGCCCCATCTGCGCGCAGGCCTACCGGGTCGGCGAGCGAGCCTGGGCGATCCAGTTCCACGCCGAGGTGACCGCTCAGGACGCCGAGAGGTGGATCGACGACTACCGCTCCGACGAGGACGCGGTGCGGATCGGCGTCGACCCCGACGCGCTACGGATGGAGACCCGGGAGAAGATCGGGGACTGGAACCGGCTGGGGAGGGAGCTCTGCGGCCGGTTCCTCGACACGCTCAGCTAGGCGCGGTCGCGGCGCTGGCTACTCCGGCGTGACGTAGGCGCCCGAGATCCCGCCGTCGACGAGGAACGTCGAGGCCGTCACGTAGGAGCTGTCGTCGCTCGCAAGGAAGAGCGCGCCCTGGGCGATCTCCCTGGTCTCCGCGAAGCGGCCCATCGGCAGGTGGATGAGCCGGCGCGCCGCCTTCTCGGGGTCCTTGGCGAACAGCTCCTGGAGGAGTGGCGTATTGACCGGGCCGGGGCAGAGGGCGTTCACGCGCACGCCGCGCTTGCCGAACTCGACGCCCAGCTCGCGGGAGAGGGCCAGCACGCCGCCCTTCGACGCCGTGTAGGAGATCTGCGAGGTCGCGGCGCCCATCACGGCGACGAAGGAGGCGGTGTTGATCACGGAGCCGCCGCCCGCGCTGAGCAGGTGGGGGATGCCGTGCTTGCAGCAGAGGAAGACCGATTTCAGGTTGACGTCCTGCACGCGCTGCCAGGCCTCGAGGGAGGTGTCCAGCACGGAGACGTCGTCGTCGGGGCTGATCCCCGCGTTGTTGAAGAGGACGTCGATGCGCCCCATCTCCTCCGACGCCTTGGCGTACATCTCGCGGACCGAGTCCTCGTCGGCGACATCGGCCTGCAGCGCCAGCTCGCCCTCGGAGCCCTCGGAGATGTCCACCCCGACGACGCGGGCTCCCTCCTCCGCGAAGAGCCGCGCCGTCTCGGCGCCGATCCCGCTCGCGGCTCCGGTGATCACACAGACCTTTCCTTCGAGTCGACCAGCCATCAAACGGGTCCCTCCTCGGCTTCGCCTGCGGAGGGCCCTCGCATCTCCGTGGCGTAGTAGACGTTCTTGACCTCGGTGTAGGCGTCGAGCGCATCCGGTCCCAGCTCGCGGCCCACGCCGGACTGCTTGAAGCCGCCGAACGGCGTCGACACCCGAACCGAGGTGTTCGAGTTGATCGAGACCACGCCGGTCTCCATAGCCCGCGCCACCCTCAGGGCCTTGGCGCCGTCGCGGCTCCAGACCGAGCCCGAGAGCCCATAGACGGTGTCGTTGGCGATCCGGATCGCCTCGGCCTCGTCTTGGAAGGGGATCACGCAGGCGACCGGGCCGAAGATCTCCTCCCTGGCCGGGCGATCCTCGTTGGAGACCGGCGCCAGGACCGTGGGCGGGAACCAGTACCCGGGGCCCTCGGGCGTCGAGCCGCGGAAGGCGACCGGCGCGTCGCCGTTGACGTAGGAGGAGACGGTCTCCAGCTGGTCGGCGGAGATCAGCGGTCCCATCTGCGTCGAGTCGTCGAGCGGGTCCCCGACCTTCATGGCGGTCACCGCGCTCTCAAACGCCGACATGAAGTCATCGACCGCGGAGTGCTGGACCAGGATCCTGGAGCGGGCGCAGCAGTCCTGCCCGGCGTTGGCGAATACGGCGAGCGGCGCCGAGCTGGCCGCGGCCTCTATGTCCGCATCGGCGAAGACCACGTTTGCACTCTTGCCGCCGAGCTCCAGCGTGACGCGCTTGATCGTCGCCGCCGCACCCTCGGCGATTCCGCGGCCGACCTCGGTCGACCCGGTGAAAGCGATCTTGGCGACGTCCGGGTGCTCGACGAGGCGCCGGCCGCATACCGACCCGGGGCCGGCCACGACGTTGAGGACGCCCTCGGGCATCCCCGCCTCGACGGCGATCTTCTCGAGCTCGATCGCGGTCAGCGGCGTCAGCTCCGCCGGCTTCAACACGATCGTGTTGCCGGCAGCCAGCGCCGGGGCGACCTTCCAGGAGGCGATGGTGAGCGGGAAGTTCCACGGCGTGATCAGCCCGACCACCCCGAGCGGCTCGCGGAACGTCATGTCGACGCCGCCGGAGACGGGGATCGTCTTGCCGGTGAGCCGCTCCGGTGCGCCGGCGTAGTAGCGGAAGGTCTCGACGACCATCCCCATCTCGCCCCTTGCGTCCGAGATCGGCTTGCCGACGTTGCGGGCCTCCAGGTTGGCCAGGTCCTCGACGCGCTCGGAGATCGCATCGGTCAGCCGGTGGAGCAGGGCCGAGCGCTCGGCGGGTGCCACCGCCCGCCAGGACGGAAACGCCGCACGGGCTCGCTCGATCGCGGCGTCCGTCTCCTCCTTGCCGGCGCGCGGCAGCTCCGCCATCACCTCTTCGGTGGCCGGCTCTATCACCCGGATCGCTTCCTTGCTCGCCACGGTTCGACGATATAGGGTCCGCACGTGGCATCAGGGGACAAAAGCAAGGAAGCTGCCCCCAGACCCGGCGGCCCCGGTGGCACCCGCGGAATGCTCTCGCTGGACGATCTCCGCAAGGCGGGCGAGGACGGGACGATCGACACGATCGTCACCGCCTTCACCGACATGCAGGGGCGGCTCTTCGG
>JAWVFG010000094.1:0-12078 GCA_033856335.1 Solirubrobacterales bacterium | reverse complement strand
GCGCGCAGAGGTCACGGTTCGCGAGCAGCATGCCGGGGTCTGGCAGGAAGGCGAGCTGGAAGTGGGCTATCGGGATATCCGGTAGGCCGTTGAAGGTCACGCTGCTGTCGAGTCCCAGCGACCCCTGCAGGAGCAGATGGAGCTGGCCCTTCAGGTCCAACCCGATGTTGGGGAACGTGCCGCCGGACTGAACCAGCATCACGTTGCCGATCAGCGGCTGGCTGAGCAGTGGCGAGGACGCGAGCGCGGCACCGACGATCGAGATCGTCGGGCAGCTGCCCGCCTGGAAGTCGGCCGGCGCGCAGGTGTTGCCGAAGATGTTCAGGTTCGGGGCGACGTCCTGGGTGGGAACGAACACCCGGGCATTCAGCAAACCCGCCTCATCCGGGTCCTGGTCGATAGCCGTGATGGCGGTGGTCGGGTCGCCGTTGGCGTCCTGCCCGGGCCCGCCCACCTCGGCGCTGAAGGAGGGCGAGAAGTCCTCATTGGCGCAGCCCGTCGGAGTGAACGAGGCCGAGCCGGTTGCCGGAGTCGTAGTGGTCGATCCCGAATACGAGGTGGCTCTGAAATGCGTGGTGTGCAAGTCGCATGAGGTGGGGTTGCGCAGGAACGGCCTTCCGGTTCCGGGGGCCGTGCCGTCGAGCCCGAGGCTGAGCTGCGTAACGTCGATCGGGACCGTGACGCCGGGCAGCACCGTCGCCGTGTTCGGGATGTTTTGGACGACCGTGTCGAGACCGAAGTCGCTCTGCCTGAGCTGGACTCCGGACTGCAGGATGATGGGCGGAAGTACGATGGCGCCGAGCACCGGAACGGTTACGGGCAGAGAGTGCAGCACGATGCCGAATCTGGCCGGCTCGCCCGCATGCGGCGTGACGTTGTAGACGTTGCCGTTCACCGTCAGCGGAACCTGAATCAGCCCGGCGACGATGATGACGTTGACTGCGGTGCTCGCGGTGCCCACGATGGTGTTGGACGGGCAAGCGTCGCTGTTGAGATCGGTGACCGAACAGAAGGGGGCGGCGTTCGGGTCGCCTACCTCGCCCGGAGGTAGGCCGATGGTCAGGTTCTTGATGTCATCCGCTGGGCTGGTGAGCGGGATGGTGATGTTGAAGTTGCTGTGGGCCCCCGCCTGGAGATTGGTCGGCGCCGCCGTGAGCGACCCAAACCCGAGCGCATTGGCCGACGCCGGAATCACCGCCATCAGTGCAGCAACCGCGATCAACACCCCTACCAGACGCCGTGGAGTACGCCTCATGCCTCTCCGATCTGTCCCCTGTGGCTCCTTGCCAAAACGGCTTGGGCACCTTGCCCAGAAGCGAGTATATGCGCATCCGCGTTTTTGGGCCGCCCGTTATTCGTCTAAGTCGGGCTCGACCGGATCGGGCCACGCCAATCGCCTGGGCGCCTCGCGCATCCGAATGACCTTGGCCGGGACCCCGCCGACGACCGCGTTGGCTGGGATGTCCCTGGTGACGACCGAGTTGGTGCCGACGATCGCGTTGTCACCGACGCGGACCCCGCGCAGGACGCAGGCGCCGTAGCCGACCCAGACATTGGACCCGATCACGCACTCGCGCATGTAGATGCCCTGCCGGCGGATCGGGCGCTCGACGTCGACCACCCCGTGGTCGAAGTCGATGAACATGGCCCGGTCGGCAATCACGCATTGCTCGCCGATCCGGACACGGCGGTAGGCCGAGATCGTGCATTCCTGACCGAAGACGGTCTTGGCGCCGATCTCCACGACCCCCTCGTGGCAGCGGATCTTGGTCCCGTCGCCGATCCAGGAGAAACGGCCGAACCGGATCTCGGCGCCCGGCGCGATCTGCAGCTGAAGGTTCTTGCCGAAGAAGACGGGGCCGTCCGTCTTCCAGCGCCAGCCGGCAGGGGTCAGGAACCTGCGCCAGAGGTAGCGCCAGTAGAGGCGTGCGTAGCGCCAGTTGAACATGCCGTTGCGGCGCAGGAAGCCGAGCAGACGGAACACGGCGGCGATTCTAGGTTCCGGTCGCGGGCCTAGACTCACCGCGGATGGCGCAGAAGACGGAATCCGACCTCGCCGAGCGCCTCGTCGCCGGCGACAAGCGGGCTCTGGCCCGGGCGATCACCCTGATCGAGAACGACGACCCGGCCGGCTGGGAGCTGGTCCGCGAGGTCTTTCCCCGCACCGGCAGGGCCCGGGTCATCGGGTTGACGGGGCCGCCTGGGGTGGGGAAGAGCACCCTGATCGGCGCCCTCACGACCGAGATGCGGAAGGCCGACCGCCAGGTCGCCGTCCTCTCGATCGACCCGTCGAGCCCCTTCACTCGCGGTGCGCTCCTCGGCGACCGCATCCGCCTCTCCGACCACTTCCTCGACGCCGGCGTCTTCATCCGCTCGATGGCGAGCCGCGGCGCGCTCGGCGGCCTCTCCGAGGCAACGCTCCAGGCGGCGCTCTTGATGGACGCCTCAGGCAAGGACGACGTCTTCATCGAGACGGTCGGGGTGGGCCAGGCCGAAATAGACATCGTCGACCACGGGGACACGATCGTCCTGGTGCTGATGCCCGGCTCGGGGGACTCGATCCAGGCCCTGAAGGCCGGAGTGATGGAGATCCCGGACGTGATCTGCGTGAACAAGGCCGATCACCCGATGACCGACACGATGATCCGCGAGATCCGAGGGGTGCTCTCGCTGGGCCCGGCCACCTCCTGGCGGGTCCCGATCGTGCGCACGGAGGCTGCCAGGGGCGAGGGGGTGGCCGAGCTCGCCGAGAAGATCTCCGAGCATCGCGCGCACATCGAGGCCGAGGGGACGCTGGAGGAGAGGCGGGCCCGGAACCTGCGCAACGAGGTACTGGAGCTGGCAGCATCTCGGTTGCGGCGGCGCCTGGAGGCCACCGTCGCGGACGATCCATCGGTCCGCGAGCTGCTCGACCGCGTCGTCAAGCGTGAGATAGATCCGGCCAGTGCGGCCAAGGACCTCCTGGAGCGTGAGGATGGCTGAAGAAAAATCGGCGACCACAAAAAAGGCCGCAGGATCAACGAAGGCGAAGGAACCCCGCAAGCCGCCACTGCCGAGCCTCGACGAGGCGCTCGCCTGGGACGGCATGCAGATCGACGGCCTCGGCAACAAGACCCTGGGCCGGCTCGCCGGCATCCACGTGGATGCCACGGATGGCGAGCCCCGCTGGGCACTGATCCGCCTCGGGCCGCTGGCCGGCTGCACCGCGATCCCCTTCGAGCACGTGGCCGAGGGGGGCGGCCGCCTCTGGGCCGCCTACGATCGCGACTGGATCAAGGAGGCTCCGCGCTTTCGCCCGAACGAGTCGCTGACCGCGCTGCAGGAGCTCGAGCTCTGCGCCCACTGGGGGATCCGCGAGGGGCAGGGGAGGGCGGCCGAGGTCGCCGAGCAGGACGCGGACGAGATCACCGCTGTCCCTGCTGAAGACTGATCAGCACCCGAGCTGGCGGGCGATCACCATCTGCTGCACCTCGTCGGTGCCCTCTCCGATGGTGAGGATCTTCGCGTCTCGGTAGAAGCGGCAGACCGGGTACTCCTCGATGTAGCCGTAGCCGCCGTGGATCTGGACCGCCTCCTCCGTCGCCCGGACCGCGAGCCTTCCCGTGATCAGCTTCGCCTGGGCGGCGGTCAGCGTGAACGGTTCGCCGCGGTCCTTGAGGACGGCCGCCCGGTAGACCAATAGTCGGGCGGCCTCGATGGCAGCGGAGAGGTCGGCGATCTTGCCCTGGATCGCCTGGAACTTGCCGATCGGCTGGCCGAAGGCGCGGCGTTCCTTTGAATATGAGATCGCCTCGTCGAGCGCGCCCTGCGCCAGGCCGACTCCCATCGCCGCGACGCCGATCCGGCCGCCGTCGAGGATCGCGAGGAACTGCTTGTAGCCATCTCCCTGCGGGCCCAGAAGGTTGCCCTCCGGGACGCGGCAATCGTCAAAGCTCAGGGGGCGGGTATCCGAGGCGTTCCAGCCCATCTTCCGGTACGGCTCGCCCGGCTCGAAGCCCGGGGTCCCGTTGGGGACGATGATGTTGGAGATCTCCTTGTCGCCGTTGACCTTTCCGGTGACGGCGGTGATGGTCACGCAGCCGGAGATGTCGGTGCCGGAGTTGGTGATGAACTGCTTGGCGCCGTTCACCACCCAGTCGCCGCCCTCGAGCTCCGCGCGCGTGTGCGTGTTGCCGGCGTCCGATCCGGCCTCGGGCTCGGTGAGCCCAAACGCAGCCAGCTTCTCGCCGCTGCAGAGCTGAGGCAGCCAGTCGTCCTTCTGCTCGTCCGTCCCCCAGAGGTAGATCGGCATCGTGCCGAGCGATGTGTGGGCCGCCATCGTGATCGCGACGGAGGAGTCGATGCGGGTCATCTCCTCGACGGCCAGCGCGTAGGCCAGCGTGTCGGCTCCGCCTCCGCCGTACCGCTCGGGGAAGGGGATGCCCATCAGGCCCAGGCCGGCCATCTTCTTGACCAGCTCGTAGGGAAAGGACTTGGTGCGGTCGAGCTCTTCGGCCACCGGCGCGATCTCCTGGCGGGCGAAATCGCGGACGGTGTCACGCAACAGCCGCTGCTCGTCGGTCAGGTCGAAGTCCATGGAGCGGGGAAGTGTAGGAAGCTCGGCTAGGCCGCGGTCTCGAGCGCAGCCTTCATGCCCGGTCCGTCGACTGCGCGGGTATCGCGCACCATCAGCGGTTTCCCGCATTTCGTGCAAATCCGGCGCTCGTCGATTACGCCGCCGCATTCCCCCTTGTGGATCACGAGGACTGGGGGCCCGTCGGGCAGGGGCTCGTATTTGTCGCCCCAGAACATCAGCGCCGTCATCACCGGCCAGAGGTCGAGCCCCTTCTCAGTCAGGAAGTACTCGTAGCGCTCGGGCCGCACGCTGTACGGACGCCGCTCGATTATGTCCTCGTCGACCATGCGTTGGAGGCGAGCCGTGAGGACGTTGCGGGCGACTCCGAGGGACCGCTGCATCTCGGAGAACTTCCGCCGGCCGTGGAAGATCTCGCGCACCACCAGGAGGGTCCAGCGCTCGCCGATCAGCTCGAGGCTTCGCGCGATGGAGCAGATCTGACCCTCGTACTCGTTACCCAGCATCAGTGTGATGTTCGCACACTCAGTTGCGTCATGCAACTCACGCTGTTAGGGTCCCGAGCGTTGTAGTTGCGTCAAGCAACCGACATTCCCTCAGAGAGGACGCGTCATGAGAGCACTCCGGTTCGAGTTCCACCCAGAGCAGGTCAGGATCAGCTCCGAGGAGATCCTCGCCGACTTGCGCTATCCGGATCGCCGACGTCGCGAACAGGGCGAGCGCAAGCCGGACCGTCGCCGCCCGACGCGCCCGTGAGTGATGCGAGGGTGCTCCCAGGCGACAGCCGAGGAGCAACCCGTTTGATGACGAATCGCGAGACTCGTAGCCGGACGATCACCTGGCAGGATCCGTTGGCGAGCGCCGCGGTCGGCGCGGAGATGCCGGGGCTCGACTACGTACGAGCGATCCAGTCGGGGGAGATCCCGCCGCCGCCGATAGCGGTGGTCATGAACTTCTCGATCGCCGAGCTCGAGGAGGGGAGGGCGGTCTTCATCGGCGAGCCGGGCGAGGAGCACTACAACCCGATCGGGGTCGTCCATGGCGGCTACGCCTCGACGATTCTCGACTCTGCGCTCGCCTGTTCGGTGCACACGACGCTGCCCGCCGGCGTCGGCTACACCAGCCAGACGCTCGAGGTGAAGTACCTGCGACCGATCACACGAGATACGGGCGCCGTCCGCTCAGAAGCCGAGGTGATCCACCGCGGCCGCAAGACCGCCACCGCCGAGGCGCGACTGACGGCCGTCGAGGGCGGCAAGCTGCTCGCCACCGGCACGAGCACCTGCCTGGTGCTCTAGGCCTGCTCCGGCGGATGTAGTTCGATCTCCCCGCGGATCAGCGCCTCCGCGACGGCCTGTGCCCGAGTCTTCGAGCCTAGTGCGTTCATCGCGTTCTGGACGTGGGTTCGCACCGTGGCCGGCGAGAGATAGAGCCTCGCCGCGGCCTCTGGGCCGTTCAGCCCGGAAGCCAGCATGGTGAGCACGTCGCGCTGTCGTGGCGTCAACACGCCCTCCTCCGTCACTCGCGGCCGCCTGCGGCCGTCTCGGAGACGCCCGATCACCAGGTGGCGACCGGTGACGTAGCTGGTCGATGCACGGAACTCCACCAATCGCCGGGTTCCGTCGGCTCCCAGGAGCGCACCCGCACCGCTCGCCTGCCCGTCCCGCTTGAACCGCTCCCACAACTCGAGGGCGTTCGCCTGCAGCTCCGGCGCGGCAAACCGCGCGATCGGGAGGCCCGGCAGCTCACGCTGCGGAAGCCCCAGCAGATAAGCCGCGACGCGATTCGCATGCACGATTTTCCCCTGGTCATCGAGAAGCGCCATGGCGTCGGGTGCCGCGTCAAATGCGAGCCGGAACTCCTCGTCGGCCGTCAGGGCCGCGGCAGCGAGGGCCTCCTTCACGTCGGCGAAGCCCTGGCTGACACGAATGCGGCCGTCGTGGACCAGATGGAGGGTGGCGGTCGGTCTCGAATTGAGCACTCGGTCGCGGTCCTCCATCCGGGCAGTTCCCACCGCCAGGACGTAGGGGCCGACTCGGCGCGTCTCCACGTCGATCTCAAAGTCCGAATCCCGCCAGTTCCCGGCCTGCAGCATGGTGCGATACCCCTCGTGGCCGTGATAGCTGAGGCCGGGGGAGCTCCAGGGGCCTGGGACGTACCGCCAGTCCTCGTCGATGCCCTGGAGCACGGCGTCGAAGTCTCGCGCCTGAAAGGCGTCGAAATTCTGGCGGACGATCGCAAGCGGATCCAAACGCGGTTCCCCCCTTACAGGGCTCGTTAAGGAAGCTTTCCCGCCACCGACCGGCGGTCGTGGGGCCGCGCTCCCATCCCGCTCAATTCTTTAGGTAAAGCGAATTCTCAGCCATAGGGCAATTGACGTAAATGCCTGAGCCCCACGGCTTCCTCGGCTGATCTCGGAGGCCCGGGAGTGTCCATCATCATCGTCGCGGGGGACCTCGGTTCCTGGTGGGATTCGAGCCCGCTGAGGGCGTTCTCCCTCAGCTTGGAGGCGAGCTCACTCGCAACTACCGGCCTCGAGATCAGGAACCCCTGCGCCGCATCCACACCGAGATCGCGAAGCAGATCCAAGGCCTCGACCGTCTCGACGCCCTCTGCCGTGACGCGGAGGTTGAGAGCGTGCCCGAGCTCGGCCGCCGCCCTGACGACCACGCGGGCACGCTGCTCGCAGTCTCTGCGAGGTCCCGGCGAATCGGTGATCTGATCAACGAGGGACCGATCGATCTTGACGGTGTCGAGCGGCAGGAGCGCAAGCCGTCTCAGCGAGGAGTACCCGACACCGAAGTCGTCGAGGGCGGTCGGGATCCCCCGGTCGGCGAGCTCTGTGATCACGCCCGTCGGAGCATCGCCGTCCCCGAGAGCACGTTCGGTCAGCTCGATCTGCAGGTCCGATGGGGTCAGTCCCCAGCGGCGGCTGAGCTGCTCGAGCCGGGCGGGGAGGCTCGGGTCCTGAAACGCTCTCGGGCGCAGGTTCACCGCGATCGGCACGTGCATCCCGGCCTCGCGCAGGGCGCGCGCCTGTGCGGCCGCGGCCTCGAGCACGAAGCTGTCCAGGCGGCCTCCGTACCCGCTCCGCTCCACCAGCGGCACAAAGCTCGCCGGCGGAATCAGGCCGCGTCGTGGGTGTCTCCACCGGAGCAGAGCCTCGGCCGCCAACGGCTCCCCGGTGGTCAGCGACACGATCGGTTGGTACTCGAGAAAGACCTGGCCGCGCCGAACCGCTTGCGCGAAGCGGAGCGCCATCATCGGGGCAGCTATTTGGAGCCTTCGCACGCGAGACCTCCCCTACTCGACAACGGGCTTGATCTCCGGCACTCCAGGCCCCTCAAGATCGGATACGGCTATATCACCATGATCCGCGCGTTCCTCGCGCAAGCAGCGTGCTCTCAAAGAGTGGTGGATCGACGACACGTGCGCAATCGGGCAATCGCCGCATATTGCGTACTACTTAGGGGTAGTCAGGCCGCCGAGAATCGAGGACGAACACCCCTGGATCCGCGTATTCCGGGCTGCTCGCTGGCCCGGCGTCATCGGTCGTGTGCGGATGAGTCACGTGGGCAGCTCTGACGATCTCGGGATCCAGTGTCCTCGAGTCGTAGGGACAGAGGATGGAAACCGGCGAGGCGGCGAACACAAGGTTGAGAAGCGACTCGTAGCGGGTCCACTGATCCACCTCGGACTCAGATCTTCCCTCCCAGACCGGCTCACCGAGCACGCGAACCCAGGGGGCACCGCTCTTCACGCTCTCGTCGCAGAACCTCACATATCCGTCGAGTGTGGCCCCCGGAGTTTCGTACCAGCGCGCCGAGTCGACGAATTCGACCTGATCGGCCGCTGGGCCCAGATGACGGCGAATTAGCTCGATCTTGGGCTCGCTCGTCACCGCCATCAGAGCCTCCCCGCGGCCGCCGGCCTCCCCCAGGAAGTCGGCTGCCGCCTTCAACAGCGCCTCGTCACCGTCATAGATCAGAGCCTGGTGCTCGAGCATCGGCGGGCGCGTGCTGGTCCCACGGACGAGGTAGTCAAGGGTCACGCCCAGCGCATCCGATAGGGCCGAGAGGGTGCTGGGCCGCGCATTCCTGCGGCGCCCGGACTCGAGCTGGCCAATCGCAGACCAGCTGATGCCGGAGTGAAAGGCGAGGGTCTCCCTGTTCCAGCCGCGGCGCTCCCGTGCGGCTCTGAGTCTGTTGCCCATCTCGTTGTTGTCCGGCATTTCCAGATTCTCCCTGCCTAGGCGGATGTGACGGTAAAGGCTACGCCGATGGTACCGGTTCGGTACGATTGACGTAGTCAAGTGACGTACCCAGATGAGACATCAGGCGTGATGGACCTGCCGAGCACCGCCAGTGACACCGCGAACGCTGTGCTCGCCGCTCGCGGCCAGGAGACCCAGTTGAGGCGCGTCGTGGACGAGAGCCGCGTGCCCATGGTCGTCGTCGACAATGAGCGCCGCTACCTGCTGGTCAACTGGCCGGCACTGCTGACCTTCCGGCTGAGCCTCGCCGAGATGCGGGGACTTCGGATCGATGACCTCACCCCGGCCGACTCCGTTGACCAGATGGTGGCGGCTTGGCGGCGGCTGATGCAGACGGGAAGGAGCACAGACCCCTACCCCGTAGCGACGCCGGACGGCGGGCGGTTCGAAATCCGTTTCTGGGGGCTGGCGAATGCGCTCCCAGGGCAGCATGTGCTCGCGTTCGCCGCGCCGCCTTTCCACGACGGCAAGCCCACTCAAGCGGCTGAGCTGGATCCCGTTCCGCGATCCCTACTGACGCCTCGGGAGCTCGAGCTCCTCCAACTGGCTGCCGATGGCCTCGCCGGCCCGGGGATCGCCGAGGAGCTCGTCCTCAGCCCGGCCACCGTGAGGACGCACTTCGCGAACATCTACGAGAAGCTCGACGTCGGCGATCGAGCGGGCGCCGTCGCGAAGGGCATGCGGCTGGGCCTGATCGAGTAGCGGGGCAGGATCCGTCCCTAGGATCGAGGGATGGCATCGCGGAACGGCAGGCCCGCGCGGGTCGATCGCGCGCCCGACATTCGCCTCGGCCGGGTGGTCGAGGACGGGGTCGCCCCCAGCATCTTCGGATTGATCGAGCGCGGTATTGCCCGGGAGCCCGAGCTCGCCTCCCAGATGCGCGGTCGCGTTGTCTTTCGCTTCGCGGAGGACTTTTCGCCAATCCGCATCCACTTCAGGCCGCGCAGCGTGGTCGTCGAGGATGGCGACTCCCGAAGACCCGACCTGGTGATCGCCGGAAGCCTCCCCGACATCGTCCACTTCGCGACCGTGCCGACTCTGCGCGGCCGCCTCCACGGGGTTCCGGACCCGCGCCGCCCGCATGGTCGCCGAGCCCTCCGCAGGATCGCCAGCGGGCGGGTGCGGGTCGAGGGCGACCGAGCGCTGGCTCGTCGCGTGCTGCGGCTGCTCGCGATCTAGCTTCGGGCGCGTCTAGGCGGCCAGGCTGCGAGCCAGATCGATGAGCAACCTGACGCCGTATCCACTCGGCCCCTTGCCCACGTACTCGCGCCCGACGTCCCAGGCCGTCCCCGCGATGTCCAGGTGGACCCAGGGCTTGCCGCCGACGAACTCCTCGAGGAACGAGCCGGCATAGATCGTCGAGGCCTTGCGCTTCGATGAGGCGTTGGTGAGATCGGCGGCGGTGCCCTTGGTGAGCTCCTTGTACTCGGGGTGGAGCGGCAGGCGCCAGGCGAGCTCTCCGGTCCGTCCGGCGGCACCCTCGACCTCCGCGGCAAAGGCGTCGTCGTTGGAGATCAGCCCGGCGTAGGTGGATCCGAGTGCGACGATCACCGCGCCGGTCAGAGTGGCCAGGTCGACGATGCGATCGGCCCCGAGCTCGACCGAGTAGGCGAGGGCGTCGGCGAGGATCAGGCGACCCTCGGCGTCGGTGTTGTTCACCTCGACGGTCTTGCCGTTCAGCTGGGTGATGATGTCGCCGGGCTTGACGGCGGTGCCGCTCGGCATGTTCTCGGTCGACGGGATCACCGCGAGGATGTTGATCGGCAGCTCGAGCTTGGCGATCGCGGAGACCGCCTCCAGGACCGCGGCCGCGCCCGACATGTCCATCTTCATCTCGTGCATCCCGCCGGCGGGCTTGATCGAGATTCCGCCCGAGTCAAAGGTGACGCCCTTGCCGACCAAGCCGAGGGTCTCGCCCTCGCCGCCGGCCTGGTACCGCAGCACGATCAGCTGGGGCTCCTCGGCGGTGCCCTGCGAGACCGCCACCAGCCCGCCCATCTTCTTCTCCGCGATCTCCTTCCTGCCGAGGACCTCGCACGTCACCGACGAGTGCTCGTCGGCGATCGCCTTGGCGCGGCCCGCCAGGTAGGAGGGGGTGACGACGTTGGACGGCAGGTCCTGGAGCTCGCGCGCGAAGTTCTCGGCCTCGGCGGCGATGCGGGCTGCCTCGACCGCATCCGAGATCCCACCGTCGCCGATCACGGTGATCTGCTCCAGGTGCTTGCCGGAGTCCTCGTCGCCGTCCTTCTTGGACTTGAAGCGGTCGAAGCGGTAGGAGGCGAGGATCGCGCCCTCAAGGGCCGCGGTGGCCAGTGCCTCCGGATCGGTCGAGTCCGGGCCGGCGAGCGCCAGTGACGTTCCCTCCACCGACCCCGCGGTTCGGGCCGCGATGGCTCCGGCGACACGGGCCCGCTCGGGCTCGAACTCGTCGCGCTCACCGAGGCCGACCACGACCGCCCGGCGTGGGCTCTCGGGGTAGATCAGGGTCGTCTTGCGGTATGCGCCCTTGACGTCGTCCGAGCCGGGCGCGCCGGCGAGCGGCGCTGGGAGCTCGTCGCCGTCGAAGAGCAGCACCGCGAGTAGGTCGGAGGTGACCTCGGAGAGCGGCTGGTTTGCGACCTCGACGCGCAAGGGGCGGCAGTATAGGTAGGGCCACGCCTCGGCCAAGGGGCGACCCGAGGCGAGTGATTAGCATTGACGGCAACTTCTTCGGCGGCCACGAGCACCGCCGCCGGATCTACAGCCGCGCGGACACGCCGCGGGCACAACGAAAGGCGCAGATGTCGAAGACGGTCATCCTCTCCACCGCCAGAACCCCCTTCGGGAAGATGGGCGGCGGGCTCTCGTCCCTCGATGCCACCGACCTCGGTGGCACCGCGATCTCGGAGGCACTCGACCGCGCCGACGTGAAGGCCGATGAGGTCCAGGGCGTTGTCTACGGACAGGTGCTCCAGGCGGGACAGGGACAGATTCCCTCGCGCCAGGCCCAGATCAAGGGCGGTATCCCGCGTGACGTGCCCTCCGAGACCGTCAACAAGGTCTGCGCCTCAGGCATGCGGACGATCGGGATCTTTGACCAGGCAATCCGCGCCGGGGACGTCAATGTCGGTGTTGCCGGCGGCATGGAGTCGATGAGCAAGGCCCCATACCTGCTGCCCGGCGCTCGCTTCGGCTTCCGCATGGGCGACGTCACGGCGATCGACGCGATGACCCATGACGGCCTCACCAACCC
>JAWVFG010000093.1:0-4354 GCA_033856335.1 Solirubrobacterales bacterium | reverse complement strand
GCCCGACCGCCAGCAGCACCTGGTTGGTGAGGCGGAGGGTGCCGCCGTCTTCCGACTCGCCGCGAATGTCATCGGCGATCGCCTCCCAGACCTCCACTTGCACGTCCTGGGGCTGGGCCTCGACCATCTTCCTGATGGGCGCGATGATTTCCCTGATGTAGACGCTGAACTCCTCGGGCGACTCCCATTCGACCGTGACGTCGATTTCCTCCACCTGGACGTCGGTGAAGCCACCGCCCTCGAGCAGGCCGCCGATCGCCTCGGGCGTGGGGCGTGAGAGTGGGCCCGGGATCCCCGGCGGAGGCGGCGGAATGTTGAGTCGCTCGAACGCGGTCCGCATGGGCCTCGCGATCATTGGCACCCGGTCGGGAGCGCCCCATGAGCTGATCGCCATACGTGAGCCCGGCTTGAGGAAGCCGCGGACGCGTCCGGCAGCCCCCTCCCCGTCGGGCTCGAAGATGATTCCCCACCGCGAAAGCGCCGCATCGAAGCTCTCCGCCGGGAAGTCAAGAGCCGAGGCGTCGGACTCCATGAACTCGACGTTCTCCACCCCGGCAGCGGCCGCCCGCTCGCGGCCGTAGGTCAGCATCTCCGCCGAGATGTCGGTGGCCACCACCGTGCCATCGGGGCCGGCCTTCCTGGCGGCTGTCAGCGCCGGCTCGCCGTAGCCGCACGCGACGTCGAGCACATGGCTCCCCGGCTCGACGCCGGCCAGCTCCACGAGCCGCTCGCTGATGACGGCCAGGTACCCGTCGAGCCAGTCGGACCACTTCTTCCATCCCCTCGCCGCGTCATCCCATGACTCTCGCTGCGCGTCGCGGAACTCGACCGGATCAACCGCCATGTGGGCAGTGTGTCAGCCGCGAGCGAGGATCGTCCGGCCGCCGGACGAGGTGCACGATGCAACGGTCGCCGCGCTTGGGTCCGTCCTGCAAGTCCAGTCGCCGACCGTAGACGCTTGACCGCTGAGGGCCGAGAGCAGTACCGAGTGCGCCTCGCCACAACCGGCCGGATCGCCGTCGGTGGCGGAGGAGGTCACGTCGTAGGACTTGCCCCCGTTCACGGTGCCGGTGCCGATGATCGGCGGGCACGACTGAGTGCGGACTACCGGCTTCCCTGCGGGTGTCACGGCGGCCGGAGTCGTCACAGCGGGCCGGGTGGAGGTGGTCGCGGTGGCTGTTGGTGTGCTCGCCGTCGCATTCGTGTCGGCGACCGTCGAGCTGCTGTTGTCGCTGCCGCTGCTGGCGATCAGGACTATCACCACGACTACCCCAGCCAGCAGGGCGCCGACCGCGATCCATCGTCCGATGCCGCCGCGCCGTCCCCCGGGCCGCAGGCTCGGGGTGGTGGACTCGGCCTTGGCGATGACGGCGGTCTTGCCCGCTGCCGGAGGCTTCGCGGCTGCCTTGCCGGCGGGCTTCGCCGGCGCCGATCCCGCGCGCTTCGTGGGGGCCTTCCTGGCTCCAGTGGACTTCGTCGTCTTCTTCGCAGCGGGTTTCTTCCCGCCACTCGATCTGGCCGACGATGCCTTCGAGCCGCCGCGGGGCTTTTTCGGGGCAGCCATCGCTACCCATTATTCAGATGTTGTGCCGGCCGGGTGCCGGTTAACCCCGCGGATTGCAGGGAATTCGACGAGCGCTCGACGACCGCACCTCAGCCGCCGGTTAGCCTGAGCCCGAGATGTTCATCTCACTCGAGGGAATCGACGGCTCCGGCAAGACCTCTCAGGCGAAGCTGCTCGCCCGTGCGCTCGGCGCGGACGTCGTGCTGGTGCGCGAGCCGGGAGGGACGGAGGCCGGCGAGCGCATCAGGCAGGTGCTGAAGGACCCTGATCTGGAGCTCGACTCCCTGGCCGAGCTGCTTCTCTTCTGCGCGGCCCGAGCGGAACTGGTCGCGCAGGTCGTGGGGCCGGCGCGGGACGCGGGCCGCGACGTGGTCTGCGACCGCTTCAGCGATTCGAGCGTCGCCTACCAGGGCGTCGCGCGCGGGCTCGGCGCCGAGCGGGTCGAGGAGATCTGCGATCTCGCCACCGGCGGCGTCTGGCCGGACCTCACGATCCTGCTCCGGATCGATCCCGAGCGAGCGGCGCGGCGGATCGGCCGCCGCAAGGCGGACCGCTTCGAGGAGGAGGGCATCGAGCTGCAGCGGCGAGTCGCCGAGGGCTACGACGAGATTGCGCGCCGCCATCCGGACCGCGTCCGGGTTGTCGACGCGGACGGCCATCGCGACACGGTCCACGCGGCCGTCTTCGCGGAGGTCCAGGCGATGATGGGAGGACGTGCGCCGGCGCGACCGGTCAGATGATGGAGGCCGCGGCGAGCACACCCGCGATCCCGGAGGCGCTGGCGGAGGCGACCCGCCACCAGCCGCGGGCGCGTGCGACGTTGGTCGCGGCGCTCGCTTCGCCGAGTCACGCCTACATCTTCCGTGGGCCACGCGGCGCGGGCAAGGCGGCGGCGGCGCGTGCGTTTGCGGCGGAGCTTCTGGCGGAGGGCGCCCCAGACCCGGACGACTCCCGGCGGCGGGCGCTGCTCGATCCTTCGCCGCATCCAGATCTCGCCTGGCTGCGCCCGCCCGGCGCCCAGCACCTGGTAGAGGACGTTCGCGAGTCCGTGATCCGGGCGTCGAACCTGAGCCCCGCCGAGGGAAGGCGCCGCGTCTTCGTGATCGAGGAGGCCGAGGACCTTCGGGACGAGAGCCAGAACGCGCTGCTGAAGACGCTGGAGGAGCCCGCGCCGTTCGCGCATCTGATCCTGATCTGCTCCGAGCCGGAGCTGCTCGCCGAGACGATCCTGTCTCGTTGCACGCCCGTCGAGTTCGGGCCGCTGGCGCCGGACGCCGTGCTCGAGGCGCTCGGGGCCGGCGAGGAGGCCGCGGCGGCCGCCCGGCTCAGCGGCGGGGATGTCGAGCTCGCCCGCCTTCTGCTCAGCGAGCGTGGAGCTGCGCTTCGGGCGACGGCTGAGGCTGGGGCCCGCGACGCCCGTTCGCCCGATCCACCCCCCGAGCCCTGGCGCGGGCTGCTCGACGCGGCCAGCGAGGCAGGCCAGGAGGCAGGGGCAGAGGAGGAGCGCCGGCTGGTCGAGGAGGCCGAGGCCACGGCGAGGCGGGGCCGCAAGGGAAAGCTGACGCGAGAGGCGACCGAACAGGTGAAGCGCACCGAGCGCCGCGCCCGTACCCAGGCCCTCGACCTCGCCCTGGCCCTTTGCTGCGACTGGTACCGCGACCTGGCGGCGGTCGCGTCCGGAGCGGACGACGTCGTGCTCAACGCCGATCGCCGCGAACAGCTCGCGCAGGACGCCCAGGGGCTTGACCCAGCCAGCGCCCGCTCCGCGGTCGAGTGGGTGCTCGACACCCGCCGGCGCCTGCGGGTCAACGTCTCCGAGGAGCTCGCCCTGGAGGCACTCTGGCTTCGCCTGGCGGACGCGCTGTCTGGCTGATTCGCACCGGCCGACCTCGGACGCCCACACCCATGTGAGCAAGCGGTAACAATCTTTGACCATGACTGATGATGCGAGGGTGCTCCGAGGTGAAGCCGAGGAGCAACCCGTTTCACGAAGCGGCATGAGGGGCGGGGAGAGAGGTCGCAGGATTCCGATGCGGCTTTGGCTCGGCGCTGCCTTCGCAGGCGTCTCGCTGATCACCGCCGCCTCCGTCTACGTCTTCGTCAACGACTCGTCCGGGCGGACCCTGCAGAGCCAGTCCGCCGACCTGGCCGTCGGCAAGACCTCCAGCCTCGCCGATGACCTCGGCAAGGTGGACAAGCTGCATGCCGCCAACGTGCTGGCGCTGGCGAACACCGGGAACTTCGATGCATGGGCGGTCAACCGGCAGGGCAATGCGTTCGCGCCGGGCCAGGACCTCGCCGCCCTCGCCGCCGTGCCGCAGGAAACGGAGGCCGTTCGCGCCGCGCTCGCGAACCGCCGTTACCGGGCAAGCCTCCCGGGGAACGTGACGGTGGCGGCGGTGCCGATCTTCGGCAGGAAGTACGTGCGCGGCGCTGTGATCGTCCGCGCGGAGCCTCCGCCGGCGTTGACCAGAGCATTCGACCAGCTCCGCGGCGACCGGCTCCGGGCCCTTCTGATCGCTCTCGGGATCGGGGTGCTCGTCGGCTTCCTGGTCTCCTCGCTCATCGCGATCCGGGTGCGGCGGCTGGCGCGGGCCGCGGAGAAGATGGCCTCGGGAGACTTCGACGCGCCGCTGCCGCCCGGCGGAGGCGACGAGATCGGAGACCTGACCCGCTCGCTGGATTCGATGCGGGAAGAGCTCCGCAAGACGTTCAGCATGCTGGCCACCGAGCGCGACCGTCTCTCGGCGATCTTCGACGGTCTGAAGGAGGCCGTGATCGTGGTGGGGG
>JAWVFG010000092.1:0-14544 GCA_033856335.1 Solirubrobacterales bacterium | reverse complement strand
GAGATCCCGTCGCACCTCGCGCAGAAGGTGATCTCCGAGGCCCGCTCGGAGGAGGAAGTGCGGGCCTGAAGGTTGTCGTCAACGTCGATGGCGGCTCCAGGGGAAATCCGGGACCGGCGGCCGTGGCCGCAGTCGCGACCGACTCCTCGGGCAAGGTGCTCGCCGAGCGCAGCAAGACGATCGGCGACGCCACCAACAACGTGGCGGAGTACCGAGCGCTCCTGCTCGGAATCGAGCTCGCCAAGGAGCTCGACGCCGACGAGGTCGAGCTGGTCGGGGACTCCCTGCTGATCGTCGAGCAGGTCCGCGGCAACTGGAAGGTCAAGCAGGAGCACCTCCGCCCGCTGCACACGAAGGTGAGGGACGAGCTGCGGGGCCTCGGGAGCTGGTCGATCCGCCACGTCAAGCGCGGCGAGAACGAGCGCGCGGACGAGCTGCTCAACGAAGCGCTGGATAGGTGAGGGCGCCCGTCAGGGAAAGCCGGTCAATGAAGTGAAAAGGCCGGGCTCCACGCCCGGCCTTTCCAAAACCCTTCTGATTGCCGATCCCCTACAGGCCGACGCCCTTCAGGGCCGCGCCGACGGCACCAGCGTTGAACGGTTCCGTGCCGGGCACCAGGTTGACCCCGGAGAACCCGGACGCGTTCGCGTGCAGGTAGGCGATCTCGCTGGGGAGGTCGCCGACGCCGTTCGAGCCCGCCAGCGGCGCGATCTGGACCGTGCTCAGGATGCCGATCGCCCCTCCGGTCGCGTTCATGAACCCGCTGCCGGAGTCGCCGGGGATTCCCGGTGTGGCGGTGTAGACATCATGGCTCCAGCCGCCGCCGGTGTTCTGGACGACGACGCCCTGCTTCGGGCTGAGGGTCGTGACTCCGCCGCGCAGCTCGGAGTTGCCGTAGCTGTAGACCCTCGAGCCAGCGGCACCCCAGGTCCCGACGCCGGTGGGCCCGCCAAGCGACGGCACCGATGGATTGACGCTCGCCACGTCAGCGGGATCCAGCTTGATCAGGGCGAGGTCGTTGAAGGCGCACGTGTTGGCGTCCGCCTCCTTCTTCGACTGCATCGTGAGCCACGAGTTGTAGGCGAGCACTCCCGGGTGAGCCGCGCCGGTCACGTCAACCGGTGTGCCGATCGGAAGCGACGCTGAGGTGCAGCCGTTGGTGTCGGTGCTCGAGCCGGTGCCGGAGCAATGCGCCGCCTGGCCCAGGTACACGTTCGAGGCATCCTGGAACACGAAGTTTGCGGTGCACTGCGCGCCGTTCGTGAACACCTGGACGCCGGGATGGATGGTTGCCGAGCTCGCCGGCGCCCACGCCGAAGCGGCCGACGGTGCGATGCCAAGGACAGAGATCGCGGCCACGGCGATGGCCGCGGTCAGAGCCTTTCGATGCATTGAAGCCCCCTTCTCGTAGTTACCCCAAGCAGAGAGGAGCCTACCCAGAATTGAGGGCGCCAAGCACGGTAAAGAGGTCTCACGATGCCGCCGGTTTGGCGACGGGGCCGCCTGGATAGCCTCTAACGCATGGGCCAGGCCGAGACGATTGAGCTCACAGACGGGTCTGTCGGCACCCTGCAGGTCGGCGACCGCTCGGTGCGCCGCCTCGGTTTCGGCTCGATGCGGATCACAGGCGATGGCATCTGGGGACCGCCGGCGGACCGCGATGGCGCACTCGCGACCGTGCGCCGCGCGATCGAGCTGGGGATCAACCTGATCGACACCGCGAACTCCTATGGCCCGAACGTGAGCGAGGAGCTGATCGCCGAGGCCCTGCATCCCTATCCGGATGACCTCGTGATCGCCACCAAGGGTGGCCTGACCCGGAGTGGTCCGAACCAGTGGCACCCCAACGGCACCCCCGAGCATCTGCGGGAGGCGTGTGAGGGGTCGCTGCGCCGCCTGAAACTGGACGCGATCGAACTCTACCAGCTTCACAGGCCTGACCCGAATGTCCCCTACGAGGAGTCGGTGGGAGCGCTCAAGGAGCTGCAGGACGAGGGCAAGATCCGCAACGTCGGAGTCTCGAACGTCTCGATCGAGCTCCTCGAGAAGGCTCGTGCGCTCGTTGAGGTCGTTTCCGTCCAAAACCGCTTCAACCTCACGGACCGCTCGTCCGAGGACGTGCTGGAGCACTGCGCGAAGCTCGGGATCATCTTCATCCCCTGGTTCCCGCTCTCGGCCGGCAGCCTGGCCGAGACCGGCGGTCCCGTGGACCAGATCGCGTCGGCTCATGCCGCCTCGCCCGGACAGGTCGCGTTGGCTTGGCTGCTCGCCCGTTCCCCGGTGATGCTCCCGATCCCCGGCACCTCGGCGGTCGAGCATCTCGAGGAGAACATCGCCGCCGCCGCGCTGAAGCTCACCGACGATGAGCTTGCGGAGCTGAACGTGGCCTCGAGTTGAGCCGGTAGCCCCGCCTATACTCGTCGGTCGCGCGGCTGTAGCTCAGTTGGCTAGAGCGTCTGCTTGCCATGCAGAAGGTCGTGGGTTCGAATCCCATCAGCCGCTTGCCTCGACTCGTCGCCCCGTGGGCAGGATGCCTCCGGGGCGGTTTTACGTCTCAGGCCCGTCGCTAGGCTCTCCTCACCCGGCGCCTTGGCGGAGTGGTTACGCAGCGGCCTGCAAAGCCGTTTAGACCGGGTCGATTCCGGTAGGCGCCTCTCGGCTTGATCGAGGGGTCCAGGCCCTCTCGACCCGGACCCCTCCTCAACTAGACGATCTAGGCGTGGCGCTGCTTCGGAACGCGGCCCTAGAAGACCCGCCGCAGCAGATACAGCACCACCAGAACCAAGATGATGATGATGAGGATCGAAACGATGGACAAGGTGCCCTCCCTTCTGATTTCCCTATCTGGCTAGCGAACGTCCTGTTCGCTCCACCGCACTACCCGCACGACCCGATTCTTGAAACACGTGGCGCGCGCTTACCATTGCCCGCAGTGAGCTACGTGGAAGTCAGGCTGCTGAACGGCGACGTCTTCACGGTCGAGGGGACGCTGGACGAGGTCGAGAGCAAGCTCTCGGATGCGGCTCGATCAGGCCAGTCGCGTCTCGCCTGGTTCAAGGAGCAGGGAACGGATGGCTCAGTCGGCGTCAACCCGGCCCACGTCGTCACGCTCAAGCCCAGCGAGATCTCGGGCTGAAGCGCTCGCGCGCGCCTGTAGCAGGACCGTCTCGGCTTTCTGTTCCTGCTCGGCTCTGCGGAGGCGCGCTGAGGACAAGACGCAAGCGCGCTCCAGCTCCTTCATCTTGACCAGACTCGTCGGCCGCGGACCGTAGATCTTGGCCCGGTAGAGGTCGCGGCGCTGCCGGTGGTAGCGCGCGTCGATTCTGAGGTCGTCAAGTGGGCGCAGGGAGGTCATCGCCCTGGCCCGAGCTAGCCCTGGACGTCGCGGGAGACGAGCGGGACCCGGCGCTCTCGATGGAGGCGGGTGACCTCATCCAGGACCGCACGGCGGGCACCGAACTTTCGCTCGTATCCGCGCACACGCTTGATCTCTGTGACGTCGGCCTTGTCGAGCGCGCCCAAAACCGCCTCGATGCTGAGCGCGTCATAGCCCGGAAGCGGCTCGTCCTGGCGCAGCCAGCGGAGCTTGTCGAACACGACTCGGCGATCCTGATTTGCTCGCTCGTAGCTCTCGATCTCCGCCAGCTCGACCTGCGAATGGCTGTGGAGCGATGCGACCACATCCCTGGTCTTGAGGCTGTCGTAGCCGGCGTAGGGCTCCTTGACGGTGGTCATCGTGAAGTCTCCGTTCGTGGGGGTCCCGCGGGGATGGGTGAGGCGAGCGGGACCGGTGATGCCGGCGGGATTGGTGACGCGGCCGGCGTAGGCGTGGCTGGAGGAATCGTGGTGTGCTCCGTAGCCATACCGACACGGTATCAGCAATTCATGAAATACTTGTCAGCTATGGCGGAACAGACCTCAGACCAGGGCAATTCACACTGGGACTTCCTGACCAACCACGCGCACGTCCTGGTCTGCGTCGCGCGCGACCCGGGCATCCGCCTGCGCGACATCGCCACCGCCGTCGGGATCACTGAACGCGCCACCCATCGGATCCTGTCCGAGCTGGTCGATGAGGGATACGTGGTGCGCGAGCGGCGGGGTCGAAGGAACCACTACCAGGTGAAGACAACGCTGCCGCTCCGCCATCCCTTGGCCGAGGAGCGGGAAGTGGGCGACCTGCTCGAGGCCCTGGTCAGCCCGACGTAGCATCGCGCGATGCTGTTGATCGGCGCGATCGCGCTCGCCCTGTTCGTCCTGCCGCCCGGCTGGGGCCTCGCGCTGGTGGTCGCAGCCATGGCGATCGAGGTCGCGGAGGTCGGCTTCTGGATCCGTTTTCTCCGCCGCTACCGGGTAAGGACCGGCATCGAGGCTCTGATCGGATCGTCGGCCGAGGTCATCGAGGCCTGCGACCCACGGGGGAGGGTCCGCTTTCGGGGGGAGATCTGGAATGCGCAGTGCGACACCGCTGCCGAGATCGGCGACCAGGTGAAGGTCACCGGAGTTCACGGGCTCACTTTGGAGGTCGAACGGAACGGAAAAGGGCCCCGGTGAAGGGGCCCTTGGATCCGAAAGGACGTGCCGCCGATGAAATTCCCCTTCACCGGCCCGTCGGTCCTTAAGACTTATGGCTCAATGTCGGCGGATCTGAAGCTCGACTTGAGCCTGTCAGGAGACACTAACACGAGCCTTCGACAAAGGTTGCAGTCCCCGTAGTTCCCGCGTGATGATGTGGAATTTCCGCAATACGGATCGGTGAGCGATTGCTCGTAGACACTGGCCGCCCGGCCAGGATAGGATGCGGCCCGTGCGTTACCTGATCACAGGCGGCTCCGGATACATCGGCGGCCGACTGACCGATGAGCTTTCCGGCCGTGACGAGACCGAGAAGATCGTCGATGTCGATCTCCGCCCGCCGCCTCGCTCATGGCCGAAGCACGAGTTCGTCAAGGCCGATATCCGCAATCGCAAGCAGATGGGCGAACTGCTCGAACGTCATGAGATTGACGCGCTCCTGCATTTCGCCTTCGTCCTCAACCCGATCCGGGACGAGGCGAAGATGTACGACATCGACGTGAACGGGACCCAGGCCGTCCTCCAGGCCGCCGCGGACGCCGGGATCAAGCAGGTGATCCAGACCTCCTCGGCGACTGCGTACGGAGCCTTCCCCGACAACCCGAAGCCGATCGCCGAGGACTGGCCGGTCCGCGGCGCCCCGGATTTCTCCTACGCGAAGCACAAGGCCGATTCCGATCGCATCGCGCAGCTCTGGGCCCTCGAGAACCCCGATGCGGTGATGACCATCGTCCGCCCGTCGATCGTGTTCGGGCCGAGCGTCGACAACTACATCGTCCGCGCCTTCGGGAACAACCCGTTCATCCCGATCCTCGATGGCGTCGACGAGGAGTTCCAGCTCGTCCACGAGGACGACGTCGTCTCCGCGCTGATCGCCCTGCTCGACGGCAAGCACGCCGGCGCCTTCAACCTGGCGGGCGACGGCCTGCTCACCTGGAGCCGCGCCGCGGAGATGGTCGGCAAGAAGACCAGGAACATCTCGCTGAAGTCGATGAAGCGCTTCAACAACGCGCTCTGGAAGCTCCATGTGCCGCGCACCGAGGCTCCCGCCGGCAACCTCGACTTCATCCGCTACCCGTGGGTCGTCTCCACAGAGAAGCTCAAGTCGACCGCGGACTGGCAGCCCAAGTACGACACCCTCGAGACGTTCAAGATCACGATGCGCGCCAAGGGCCTCCTGCCGGAGGCGCCCGCGACGGTCCAGGCGCCCACCGCACCGGTCGCCTGAGCGACCCGCCGGACCGCTGCTAACTTTCTCGCCCCCGGGCGCATAGCTCAGTTGGGAGAGCGCCGCCTCGACAAGGCGGAGGTCGCTGGTTCGAGCCCAGCTGTGCCCACTCCCAGATGACTCTCAGAAGGCTCTGCTGGCGGACAGCGGACAGTTGCCCTGGAAGGCGCAGGGGGGCTGTGTCACCGGCGCGAAGGCACTCACCGGCGAGGCGGTCCAGCTCACCACCCCCGAGTCACAGGTCTGGTTCTTGAAGGGGTCGAAGGCCACGATGCGGATCGTGCCGGTGGGGTTTCCCTTCTTGGCGACGTGGCCGGTGACGGTTTGAGTGTCACTCCCGTCTGCGCTCGGCTCGCTGACGGAGAACCTGCCCTTCTTGTTGATCTTCTGCCCGGTGAAGCTGAGCTCATCAAAGGTGCCCGGGCCGCCGTCGAGCTCGGTGCCGGGCCCCCCGTAGGTCTTGCTCCCATCAGGGCAGTGAAGGGCGACGGCGCGCTGGGCCCAATAGACCATGTTGCTCGGCGCTCCGCGCCTGTGATGGACCTTCTTGAACTGGACCTTCAGCCTGACGGTCGGAGACCTGCCGTCAACGCCGTCAGAGGCGGCCGGACCCTCGTACGACTGCTTGCCGACGCTCGCAAACGCGGATGGCGCAGCGATCAGCGCTGCCGCAACCACAAGCCAGATCAATCCATTCCGCAACAAGCTCGGTCTCCCTCGTAGTCGGACGCACTCCGACGCTAAGACCGCGGCTGGCTGAAGTCAAGGCTCAGGAGTAGGTGTCCCAGTACTGCAGCTCGGGCAGCGGGTCGTACGCGGCGCCGCCCACGTACCAGCCCGGCGCGCTCCAGCGCTCGAAGTGCAGGTGGCACCCGATGGCGTCACCGGTTTCCCCGACCTTGCCGATCTGCTGGCCGGCGAAGACGTTGGTCCCGGCGGGGGCCCAGCTCGGAGCCGTCAGGTGCATGTAGACCGAGTCCGTCCCGGTGATGGTGCCGTGGATGACGACGTAGTAACCGGCACCGCTCGCCTGGTAGGCGTTGACCTTGAGCTGCCCCGTCTCGACGACGTAGAGCTTCTCGCCGCAGGCGGCGGGCATGTCCTGACCCTGATGCGTGTGGCCCGCTCGAGGCGCGCCGAAGCGGGCATCGGGGCCACCGTAGGTATGCGGGCCCGGAACCGGGAACTCGTGCAGGTGCATCCCGAAGGGCTCGGTCTGGCCGCCGGCGACCGACGCCCCGGCGCTCCCCGGGTCCGCGAGCTTCAGCTGGTAGGTGCCGTCGGCGGCGATGCCGGTGGGTGTCGTCCCGTTCCAGGCGACTCCGCGCGACTCGGCGCCGGCGAACGTCACCGTGATCGGCTCCACCAGCTCCCCGGCGGCGTTCAGCACCTTGACCTTGGCGTTGCCGGCTTTATGGGAGGTCAGGTTGAGGGTCGGGTTGACATAGCCCTCGACGTAGTAGCCGCCGCTCACCCGGCGGTTGACGAGCAGCTTCTTGATCCGCTTGGCGTCTTTCTTCGAGACGACCCCGTTCACCGGCCAGCCGTGCTGTCCCTCGAAGGTCTCAACGCTCCTGAAGGTCCCCTTGCCGAAGACGCCGTCGATCGAGGTCGCCACGCCGAGCCTGGTCAGCGCGCGCTGCAGGTAGCGGACATCCTTGCCTTTGGCGCCGGGCGCGAGGGGGCGGGTGCCGAAGCGGAAGGCGTGGTGCTTGCCCTTCGGCGCAGCGGATGCGGGCGATCCCGGCGCAGCCGCCGCGAGAAATGCGAGCGCCGCGAGTGCGCACGCGAATGATCTGGGTCTGGCCATACCCATTGGCTCTCCTAACTGGTGTACGGCGGTCGAGTTGCGCAGACCTTCAAGCTGGGCGCGAACACCCATCGCCTGGCGCCGCGGAGGTGGCCACTAGCATCCGCGCCGTGATCAAGGTGAAGCTGCCAGACGGGGCGGAGCTCGAGCTCGAGCCCGGTGCGACCGGGGCGGATGCGGCCGCCGCGATCGGTCCCGGCCTGGCGAAGGCGGCGCTGGCACTGAAGGTCGACGGCGAGCTCCGCGACCTCTCCGGATCCCTGGCGGACGGCGAGGCGATCGAGATCGTCACCGACCGCAGCCCTGAGGCACTCGAGCTGATCCGCCACGACGCCGCCCACGTGCTCGCCGAATCGGTCCTCGACATCTGGCCGGACGCGAAGATCTCGATCGGTCCGCCGATCGAGAGCGGCTTCTACTACGACATCGAGTTCCCCGAATGCAATCCAGGCGAGGAGGACCTGGGCCGGATCGAGGAGCGGATGGCCGAACACGTCAAGGCGGACGAGTCATTCGAGCGCAGGGAGCTGCCTGCCAAGGAGGCCATCGAGCTCTTTCGCGAGGAGGGACAGGACTACAAGGTCGAGCTGATCGAGGACCTGATCCGGAACGACGGGGTGAAGACGGTCTCGCTCTACCGGAACGGCCCGTTCGAGGACCTCTGCCGGGGACCGCACGGCCCGTCCACCGGCAGGATCGGCGCCTTCAAGCTGACCTCGCTCGCCGGTGCCTACTGGCGCGGCGACGAGACCCGGCAGATGCTGACCCGCATCTACGGAACCGCCTTCTTCGACGGCAAGGAGCTCGAACAGCACCTGGAGCGCCTCGAGCAGGCCCGCGAGCGCGACCACCGCAAGCTGGGCCCGCAGCTCGACCTCTTCCAGTTCCGGCCGGAGGCACCCGGGATGCCGTTCTGGCTGCCGCAGGGCACGGTGCTGCTGCGCCTGATCGAGGCGGAGGTGCGCAAGCAGCTCGCCGCCCGTGGCTACTCGGAGATCAAGACCCCGCAGGTGCTCGACGTCGAGCTCTGGCACCGCTCAGGGCACTGGGACAACTACAAGGAGAACATGTTCTTCACGGCCGCAGCCGAGCGCGAGGGCTCCGGCGACGAGCGCCAGTATGCGCTCAAGCCGATGAACTGCCCCGGCGCCTGTCTCGTCTTCGCGTCAGGGCGCCACTCCTACCGGGACCTGCCGCTGCGGCTCGCCGAGTTCGGTCTCGTCTCGCGCTACGAGCGGGAGGGTGTGCTCCACGGGCTGCTCAGGGTGCGCGCCTTCACCCAGGACGACGCCCACGTCTACTGCACGCTCGACCAGGTCACCGACGAGGTCGACTCGATCTGCGCCGGCATCGACGAGCTCTATGAGCGCTTCGGCTTCGACGAGGCCCGGGTCGAGCTCTCCACCCGGCCCGAGAAGTCGATCGGCACCGATGAGCAGTGGGAGCGCGCCGAGGGTGCGCTCCGGGAGGCCCTCGAGCGCCAGGGGCGCGAGTACGACGTCAGCCCCGGGGAGGGGACCTTCTACGGGCCGAAGATCGACTTCCACATCACCGACGCCCTCGGTCGCTCATGGCAGTGCGGCACCTGTCAGCTCGATTTCCAGATGCCGGAGCGCTTCGAGCTCGCCTACACGGGTGCGGACAACGCCGAGCATCGCCCGGTGATGATCCATCGCGCCCTGCTCGGATCGATGGAGCGCTTCGCCGGGATCCTGATCGAGCACTACGGGGGTCGCTTCCCGCTCTGGCTGGCGCCGGTGCAGGTGGTGATCCTGCCTGTCGCCGACCGGCACAACGAGCGCGCCACGGCCATCGCCGACCAGCTGCGCGCCGCCGGCCTGCGGCCCCGCGTCGACGAGCGCACCGAGTCGGTCGGCAGGAAGATCCGGGATGCCGAGCTCTCCAAGGCTCCCTACATGCTGGTGGTCGGCGACAAGGAGATCGAGTCGGATGCGGTCTCCGTGCGCCACCACGGCGACGGCGACCTGGGCGCGATGGGCCTCGAGGCGCTGATCGAGCGAATACGCGAGGAGGCCGGCGAATAGGGCCTTTCGGCAACAGCTGGTCGGATCCGGGAGGTCCGTCTATACTGGCGGCAATGCCGAGCACCCAAATCTCGCCGCGCGCCTAAGCGCCCCGTGCTCGCCTCACCGATCCAATCTCTCCCATCTTCTTGAAGCTCTACCTCATGCGCAGCTAGTGGCGGTCTCTCGCTTCGATCGCCGTCCGCCCGAGCGCGATACGACTCGGATCAACGAGCGCATCCGCGTGCCCGAGGTGCGCCTGATCGACGAGAAGGGCGAGCAGGTCGGGATCATCCCGACCGCCGACGCCCTGGAAATGGCTCGCGAGCGCGACCTCGACCTGGTCGAGGTGGCCCCTCAGTCGAAGCCGCCGGTCTGCCGCATCCTCGACTACTCCAAGTACAAGTACGAGCAGGAGCAGAAGGCAAAGGCCGCCCGCAAGCACCAGCAGCAGACGAACGTGCGGGAGATCAAGCTGCGCCCCAAGATCGCCCAGCACGACTATGAGACCAAGCGCGGCCATGTCGAGCGCTTTCTCAAGCAACAGGACAAGGTCAAGGTCACGATCATGTTCCGCGGTCGTGAGCAGAGCCACCCCGAGAGGGGCCGGATGATCCTCGACCGCCTGCTCGAGGACGTCTCCGAGATCGCGACGATGGAGCAGGAGCCCCTGCAGGAGGGCCGCAACATGACCATGCTGCTCGCACCGTCACGTGGTGCCGCGCAAGAGAATCAAGTCGCGGCGAGCTAGCGGCTCCACGGAGCCGCCGGGTTGCGGGAGTACGCAGAGCGCCGGGCGGCTACTCGTCAGGCCAGTGGCCCTCGACGAGCTCTCCATCGCCGCCGTCGGGCTTGCTTCCGCCGGCCGCGATGATCTCGAGGCCGTCTGGGCCGGCCTCGAAGCCGCGGGCCACGCGCGGCGCGACCCGGATCACATCCCACTGCTTGATCTCGATGATCTCGTCGTCCAACTTGATGCGGCCCGAGCCGGCGATGACCGTATAAACCTCCTCCTGGATCTCGTGACGATGCCCGCGCGTCTGCTTCCCTGGCTCGTAGCGCCAGCGGCTCACGCCGAGCTGAGCTGAATCCAGAAACTTGCGCGAGAAACGGCCGTCGACTCCGTCGCCCCCGGAGGGCTCGATGTCCTCGAAGTTCTTGATCCTGTAACTGGAGGCCATGCGACCAACCTACTGATGCGGGTGCTCGGGCAAACCCGGGCACGCAGTATGTCGGGTCGGTGCGGCGCTTTCCTTGGGGCCGGATTCCGCGCGCGGGCCGGCAGGCGTCTGCTTCAATGGTCGGCCCGATGCCGAAGATGAAGACTCATTCCGGCGCCAAGAAGCGGTTCCGCAAGACCGCCAAGGGCAAGCTGCGCGGTAAGCGCGCCTACTCGAGCCACATCCTCGAGAAGAAGTCACCTGGCCGGAAGCGGCGCCTCGGGCGGCCCTCCCTGATCTCCGCCGCCGACCGCAAGCGTGTCAACAGGCTGCTCGTGAAGGGCGGTCGCTGATGCCCCGCTCGACCAACGCCGTCGCCCGCAAGCGGCGCAAGAAGAAGGTCCTGGACCGCGCCAAGGGCTACTTCGGGCGCAAGCACTCGAGCTACCGGTTCGCGCACGAGCAGCTGATGCGCTCGGACGCCTACGCGTATCGCGACAGGCGCACCCGCAAGAGGGACTTCAGGCGGCTCTGGATCACGCGGATCAACGCCGCCGCCCGCCAGGAGGGGATGAGCTACTCGCAGCTGATCCACGGCCTCAGTGAGGCCGGCGTCGACGTGAACCGCAAGATGCTGGCCGACATCGCCGTCAACGATCCCGATGGCTTCCGCCGATTTGTGGAACTCGCCCGGGAGGCCGCCGCCACATAGCCACAGGCAGCCAGAGCCAGATTCCCCGGGCGGTCCGCGAGGCGGAGCCGCCCTTTTTCTTTTTCAGGAGCCATTCCGATGATCACCAGCACGCACAACGAGAAGCTCAAGCTGATCCGCCGCCTCGGCAGGCGGCGGAGCCGCGAGCGCGAAGGCCTGTTCGTCGGCGAGGGTGAGGACCTGCTGGCCGCGGCGCGGGCCGCCGGCGTGGAGCCCGTCGAGCTGCTGACCGCGGGCGGCGAGGGTCTCGGCGGGACTGAAGTCGAGCCGGCTCTGCTGGCCGGCGTCTCCAAGCTCGGATCGGGCACCCGCACGATCGGCGTCTGGAAGGAACGCTGGGCCGATCAGCCTGTCCCACCCTGCGTCTACCTGCACGGGGTGTCAGATCCGGGGAACGTCGGGACGGTGATCCGCACCGCGCTGGCGCTGGTCGGTGGTTCCGTGGTGCTCGGCCCCGACTGCGCGGATCCCTACGGGCCGCACGCGGTCCGGGCGAGCATGGGAGCGATCTTCGCCGAGCCGGTGCTGCGGGCCGAGCTCGACGAGACGCCGGGGCCGCGGGCCGCGCTCGTGGCGCACGGCGGTGATCCGATCGAGGCGCTCGACGGCGCGGCCACGGTCTGCCTCGGGGCCGAGCGTGAGGGCCTGCCGGCGGAGGTTGTGGAGCGATGCGACGTCAGGGTGACGATCCCGCTGCGCGGTGGCGCCGAGTCCCTCAACGTGGCCGCGGCGGCTGCGATCGCCCTGCAGCGGATATCGTCGCGCGACTCTGGAGAAGGCGATGGTTGATCGGATAGAAGAGATCAGACAGGAGGCGGCCGCTGCGATCGGCTCGGCTTCGACCACCGCCGAGCTCGAGGAGCTCCGGGTCCGGTACCTGGGGCGGAAGGCCGACCTGACCCAGATCCTCCGCGGAATCGCCGACCTGCCGGCCGACGAGAGGGGCCCGGTGGGCAAGTCAGGGAACGAGGCGCGCCGCGAGCTCGAGTCGCTGCTCGAAGGACGGAGCGGGAAGCTCGACGCGAGCGAACTGGGCACGCGGTTGGCCGAGGACGCCATCGACGTCACGCTTCCCGGTGCCCCGCCGGTGCCGGCCGGCGCACAGAACCCGCTGCTTCGGACCCAGCGCGAGATCGAGGACATCTTCGTCGGACTCGGCTACCAGGTGATGGAGGGGCCCGAGGTCGAGCTCGACTACTACAACTTCACCGCGCTCAATCACCCGCCGGGACACCCGGCCCGGATGGCGCAGGACACGTTCTACGTCGATCCGGCGACCCTGCGAGGCGACCTCCGCATCCCCTCGAACGGCGAGGAGCTGCCGCCGGGTCCCGAGGATGTGGTGCTGCGCACCCACACCTCGCCGATGCAGGTGCGCTCCATGGAGTCCCAGCCTCCGCCCATCTTCATCGTCGTCCCCGGGCGCTGCTACCGCTCGGATCCCTTCGACGCGACCCACAGCCCGATCTTCCACCAGGTTGAGGGCCTCGCGGTTGCCCCCGACATCACGCTTGCCGACCTGAAGGGGACGCTCGATGAGCTCGCGCGGGCGATCTTCGGGCCTGAGCGCGAGACGCGCTTCCGGCCCGGCTTCTTCCCCTTCACCGAGCCGAGCGTGGAGGTCGACGTCTCCTGCTTCCGGTGCGGGGGCAGCGGCGAGCTCCCGGACGGCTCGCGCGACCCGCTCTGCAAGGGGATCGGCTGGATCGAGATCCTTGGTGCCGGGATGGTGGATCCCAACGTCTACGGCTTCGTGCGCGAGAACGGCTACGACCCCGAGGAGATCCAGGGCTTCGCCTTCGGGATGGGGATCGAGCGCATCGCGATGCTCAAGTACGGCGTCCCCGACCTGCGCAAGTTCTTCGAGAACGACGTCCGGGTCCTGGAGCAGTTCCGATGAGGGCTCCGAGCTCCTGGCTGCGCTCGTACTGCGATCCCAAGCTCTCCGTGGAGGAGCTGGCGGACGAGCTCGCGATGCACAGCATCGAGGTCGAGCGGATCACTCACGCCGGCGCGCCCGAGGCCGGCGGATTCGTGGTGGGCAAGGTGCTCTCCGTCGAGCAGCACCCGGATGCCGACCGGCTCAGTGTCTGTGAGGTCGACGCGGGGGAGGGCGGGCGGACCATCGTCTGTGGCGCCCCCAACGTCGCTGCCGGGCAGACGGTGCCCGTTGCGCTGCCCGGAGCGGTGATGCCCGACGGGACGAAGCTCGGCAAGGCCAAGCTTCGCGGGGTGGAGTCCAACGGGATGATCCTCTCCGAGGCGGAGCTGGAGATCGGCGATGACGCAGCCGGCATAGCGGTGCTCGAAGAGGATGGCCTTGCCCCCGGGACACCGCTGGGCGAGGTGATCCCGGTCTCCGAGCCAGTGATCGAGCTGGAGCCAACATCGAACCGGGTCGACTGCTTCGGCATCTACGGGATCGCCCGCGAGGTTCATGCGATCACCGGCGACTCGCTGGCGGTCCCGCCGTGGGACGAGGACGCGGAGGCGGTCGGCGAGGGCGATGTCTCCGACTACGCCTCGGTGAAGGTCGAGGTCCCCGATCTCTGCCCGAGGTTCAGCGCCCGGGTCTTCACTGACGTCGAGATCGGGCCGTCGCCCCTCTGGCTCAAGGCCCGGCTGATCGGCGCCGGCATGCGGCCCATCAACAACGTGGTGGACATCACCAACTACGTGATGCTGATGACGGCGCAGCCGCTGCACGCCTTCGACCTCGCCAAGGTTCCAGACGGCGCCCTGATCGTGCGGACCGCGAGGAAGGGCGAGAAGATGACGACCCTCGACGGCGTCGAGCGGGCATTCGACGAGGAGGCGGTCCTCGTCTGCGACCGCAACGGCCCCTCCGGCATCGGCGGGATCATGGGCGGCCAGGTCTCGGAGGTCTCGGAGGCCACGACCCGGGTCCTGCTCGAGGTCGCGACCTGGAACGGCGTGAACATCCTGCGGACCTCGCGGAAGCTCGGGCTGCGGACCGACGCGTCGAACCGCTTCGAGAAGCAGCTTCACCCCGAGCTGGCGCTGCGCGCACAGCG
>JAWVFG010000091.1:0-8884 GCA_033856335.1 Solirubrobacterales bacterium | reverse complement strand
AGGCCGCTCCATATCGGAGCGGCGGCGGAGCCGCCGCGACTTATGTTGGGCGGCCGCCTGTGGCCGCGACCGGTGGCGAAGCCGTCTTCTCAGTGGCCAAAAATCAGCGGCAGCTGTAGCCCGATCGCGAGTGCGGACAGAGCCAGAGCCGTGAAGCGCTGATAGGGCCGGACCGCCAGCGCCGCCAGAGGCAGGAACCAGACCAGGTACCAGGGCAGGAACCAGGTGGTGGTCACCAGGACCGCGGCGGTCGCCCAGCCCGCGTTCTCGAGCCAGTTCCCGCCTCGGTAGGTCCGGATCAGCAGCAGAATGACCGTCGGGACCAGGACCAGCATCCCGATCTTCGCCAGCTCCGCTGTGCTGATCCCCAGCCCGAGGATGTCGTTGATCACGCCCGGGATGTCGTTGGCAGTCTGGAGCCGGGCGTCGTCATGGAGCACGTGCAGGACGCTCGAGACATGGGACCCGAACGCGACCAGGGTGATGCCCGCGATCAGCACCGCAGTTCCGGCTCCCCAGAGGAGGGCCTTGGTGGGCCGCCGGGAGCCCAGCAGGGCGAACGGTATGAGGACGACGGCGGAGCTCTTCACCGCCACCGAGACGACCAATGCCGCGACCCCCGACTCTCGCCCCACCAGCAGCATGTAGACACCGGCGAGCATGGCGGCCAGCATCAGCAGATCGTTGTGGGCGCCCCCAACCGCGTATGCCAGCAGGACCGGGTTGAGGCCGAAGAAGAGGATGGCGGGCAACGCCGGCCTCCCCAGGCGCGTCGCGCACATCCAGACCAAGGCGACGCAGGCGAGGCTGGCCAGGGCCGTGAAGGACTTGAGGAGCCAGATCGCGGCCGGGAAGCTGACCCAGCCGAGCGGCATGCTGGCGAGGGTGAACAGGGGCCCGTAGGCGGTGGTGTGGAGAGGCCACCCGACGTATATGTAGGAGGGATCGGTCGGGGCGGCGGCGAGAGGCTTCACGTACGCGTTCAGGTGATGCACCACCTCGAGTCGCGCGTACCCCACGTAGTTGAAGATGTCGCTGGAGAGCAGCGGCGGTGAGATCAGGAAGATCAGATGGAGCGCGAGGATCGCGCCGACGGCGACGCGGAGCCGCACCGAGTCCGCCAGGAGAAGTACCCCGAGGTAGCAGACGCCGAGAACGATGAAGAGGGCGGCGAACTCGTTGCCGGACAGCGAGATTCCGATCAGGTGGAGCGGACCCCTGATCGAGCTGGGAAGGCCATGGTGGATGTGGAGGGTCGGCCCGTAGTGCTTGTTGGCCGTCCCGGCGGCCATGAGGAAGCCGGACACCACCATCCCCGCGAGAAATGAATTGGCAGCCAGCGTGCGATGGCCGGCGGCGATTCTCCGCAGCGATGGCGCCACCGGGGGAGTCACGGCAGCCGGCTGTATCGCCGAATCAGCAGTTCCGGGGATTGACTCCATCGGCGCGCAGGATGGTAAAGGCGTCCCTTAAGGCCCGCTCAGCGCCACCTCATGCGGGGCGCGGACCAGATACGTCCCCTCAGCAGAGGTGAACTCGGGGCGGAAACCGGCGGCCTCGAGTTGAATGATTGACCGCTGTACGTGCGTGATCACCGCTCCAGCGTGAATCCGCCGGATGGCACCGGGGAGATCCGCGATCCCCGCCCGCAGCACCCCGTAGTTGTCTCGGAGCTCCTGGGGCGTGTATTGCTCGAGCCAACCGTTCAGCACCACGGGCGTGCTCGGTGAGCGCCAATTGATGTAGGAGCCGACGCCCGCATAGGTGACGATGCGCCCGTGCTTCGGAGGATGTGCGATCGCGTAGTCGGCGACCGGGAATCCGAGGGTGGGATCGTCGCGCGCGGGGCCCAGGACAGCGGCCCAGACCAGGATCGCGACCGCCGCGGCTGCGCCGACCAGCGCGACCGGGGCGCGGAGCGACGTAGCGGCCCGGTTCGGCGCCGTCCAGGCGACCTGTAGGGCGAGCACCGGCCCGATGAAGACGATGTTTCGCACCGAGTAGCCCGCGAAGACGAGGAAGCCGGCGGTCACCAGCAGTGTGCTGGCGCGGCGCGGCCTCGGGGACCGCACCCACATCCACGCCGCGAATGAGGCCGCCAGA
Source organism: Solirubrobacterales bacterium (assembly GCA_033856335.1). Lineage (GTDB taxonomy): Bacteria > Actinomycetota > Thermoleophilia > Solirubrobacterales > 70-9 > DASUPK01. The sequence goes on along the minus strand of JAWVFG010000091.1, from coordinate 6,781 downwards.
GACAGATAGACGAGCGCGAGGGTTGAGTTGAAAGCGGACTGCCATTCCGTGCTCGCCACCGAGATCGCCTGATTTTGGAAGCTGAGCAGATATGACCAGATCGCGGAGCCGAGCGGTGTGGCGACGGTGACGGTCACCGCGGCGAGGACCGCGACCAGGCCCAGCGCGACGACGCGCGAGAGAGGAACGGAGCCGGGTATCCCCCGCCAATGATCGATCGCAAGTCCGATGGTTGCCAGCCCGAGGAGGAGGAGGCCGGCGACGAATCCGCCATGGAGGTTCGCCCAGAGCGCGAACAGGGCCAGGATCGCGATCGGCGCCCACCAGCCGTAACGCCGGTCCGTCTTCGCACCGCCCCGCTCGCGCCAGAGCATGACCACCAGCGCGACCAGCAAGGAGAAGATGAGCACCGTGAACCCCGCCGCTCGCGGGTGGATCACGGCGAGCACCCCTGGGAAGTAGAACGCCGCGACGGCCACCAGCATCGGCCAGCCCTTCCGGCGACAGAGCCACAGCAGGAGCGCCAGCGGCGCCGTGATCAGGAGCGCATAGAGGACCGTCAGCCCCGTCGGGCCGAACACCTCGGAGATGCGGAAGAAGGCCAGCTCGGAGAGCCACTGCTGGTTCAGCCAGGTCCCTCCCTGGGAGATGGTCGCGAACGGGTCGTGAGTTGCGAACCCGTGCTGGGCGACGAATCGACCGCCGACGAGGGACAGGTAGAAGTCTCCGTTGTGAAAACGGTCGAGGCAGAGTGCGAGGGCGCCTACGAGGGCGATCAGGGCTCCGATCAGGGCCCATGTCGATCTCGTGGTCAGCCGCCCGGTGCTGGGATCGGGGCTGGGCACGGGGGGTATTCGTAGCGGTTTGTCCGGTCAATTGGGTCACAGGAGGGTGGAAATGGCCCGATTTCGCCCAAAAACCGCTGCTTTGCAGGCGTTTCAGCATCTGCTAATATGTACGACCCCGCCGGGCCATGGAAACCCGGCATTTGCAGCGTTTTCGCGCAGTTCTTCCACCCACAGGCAGCCTTCGCGAACGCAGCACTCGACCGCGGAGGAAACTCATGTCCAAGACCACAACCGCCCCCACCACGCGCGCTCGCGCACCCCGCACACGGCGCTGGACTTGCGCCGGCTGCGAGGTGACCGTGCGCTATGCCGCAGGCAGCAAGTCCACCCCCCGGCGACCCGAGGGATGGACCAAGGCCGGCGGCCAGTGGCTCTGCCTGCACTGTCAGCGCGAAAAGGCCGTCGAGAAGGCGACCATCGGCGCAAACGGTGACGGCTGGGCCTCCAGGCGCCAGGCGCTGCTCGAGTTCGAGCTCCGCCGCAGCCCAGAGGAGCCCGACGGCGTGATCGCCAAGCGCGCCAACTGCTCGACCGGCCACGTTCGCAAGGTCCGCGAAGAGCTCGAGCGCGACGGCAAGCTGTCCAAGCAAGCCGCGTAGCGAATCGGCGCAAGCCGGCCGCCAAGTTCAATAGGCTGGTTTCAACCTGTCCCGTTTGGGTACGGGTTCCGCAATTGCACCTGCCGAATCGTCCCCATCTTTGGGGGCGAACGGGGGAACCAACTGGAGCGATCTGCTCTGGGGGCGAATCGGTCAATCCGTAGCGCACTCTTTCAGCGCGAGCCCGTCAGCTAACCCCGTAGGCCCGAGAAAGAGAGGTTGGCATGACCACGTTGATCAATCATCTGGCGACCGATCGTGTCAGGGGCGGGCGTCTCGTCTTGGCCTACGTGATCGGAGGCGTCTTCGGGACCGCCCTCGCGATCGCGGCACTGCTGGTCGCCGGCACGGGTCCCTAGGGACGCCGGCGGCTCAGCGCCCGAGCGCGCCCATCCAAGCGAAGAGCGCGGCGTTGGCCGAGTGGAGCTGGAAGCTGCCCTTTGGGGCGCTCGCCCTCGACGCCTTCTTCCCGTACCAGGTGCGCAGATAGAGCCCTTGCTTGTCCTGGGCCCGGTTTAGGGCGCTCCTGGCGCTGCGCTGCGCGATCCCGTACCAGTTGCCGCTGTTGTCGAGCCGCGCGAACTCGAGCATCGTCCGCGCGTACCAGAAGTCGAATTGAGGCCCCATCGAGAAACGCTGATAGACCGCGAGGGTGGTGGCCGCGAGCTGGTCGGCCCGCTGGCAGTAGGACTTCTTGCCGGTCTCGTCGCAGATGATCCGGTGGGCCAGGATCATGGGGCCGTTCACGTACGGCATCGGCGTCGGTGCGAACGGCGGGTAGTTGGTGCTCGCCGACTGTGCCTCGCCCGGGCCGGGCGTTGCCTCACCCGCGGCCTTGAGCTTCGCGGCCTGGTCCGGGTTCGCGTTCAGGGCCTGCTGGTCGGCCGCGGCCGTCGCCCCGGCCGTCTGGCTGCCCGTGGTCGTCTGAGTGGTCGTCGTGCCATACGTGCCGGGCCTCCGCAGGCGTGCGTAGAGCCCCGTGGCGGGGTCGGTCAACCAGACATCGGCCCAGGCGATGTACTTGATCGCATCGTCCAGGTAGCGCTCGTCGTGCGTCAGGGCGTAGAGCTTCGCGGAGAGCAGCGTCCCGCTCGCCAGCGTCTCCCCCGCATAGAAGCTGTGGTTGGTGTTCCACCAGAGCCCGCCCGGACGCCCCGGGGTCGCGTCCCAGCCTGAGACGCTGATGTAGTTCTGCGCGATCTCGGCGTCGGCCAGATACCGCCCGTTGCCGGTCGCGCGGTAGGCATCGAGGAAGGCCAGGCCCCACCAGCCGTTGTCGTCGAACCAGGTGGTCTTGCCCGGGTTGTGCTGACCGGGGTTGGTTCCGAAGCCCGGCACCGGCCGAAGCGTCGGGTTCAGATACCGCTGGGCTCCCCAGGCGAAGCGGGTGAGCTCACCGAGGTGCCGGCTGGACGGCTGAGCGATCTCGAGTCCGCTGAGGGCCTCGAACAGCGGGACGCTCTGCCAGAGACTTGCGACATCGGGGTTGGTCAAGGTCGCCTTGTACCAGTGGAGGCCGCGGCTCCACCAGCGGTTGGTCTGCTTGACGCCGTGGTTCGCCGCGTTCAGGTACCGCGCCTGGCTGCGGCTGAAGGCCCCCGCGCCGGGAGGCGTGCAGATCAGCCCGCCGACCGCCAGGACCAGCAGCGAGACGAGAGCCGCAACCGAGCTTCTTCGGACGAACGACACTTCTATCCCCGGAACACCTTACGCCGGGGTTCGACGCGGTGTGGGTGGAGCTCTGCGACCCCGTTAGTCCACGAACGGCAGCACATCGCCCACGCCGGTCAGCTCGAGCACGCGCTGAACCTGCTGGGACCGGGCGGGCCTGATGCTCAGACGGCCGCCGTCTCTCTGCGATCTGGCATTGAGATGGAGCAATAGGCGAATGCCCGAGGCGTCCAGGAACTCGAGCTCGTCGAGGTCGAGCACGATCCTGGCGGCGTCAGTGGCCTCGGCCCGTTGCATCTCACGGTCGACGCGCCCGATGACCGAGAGATCCATCTCTCCCAGCACCCGGACGTGTTCTCCGGCATCCGTGCGCTCGCTCTGCAGCGCGAAGCGCGGGCCGTCAATCCCGGGCGCGCCCTCATTCCCCTGTGACATCGGATCCTCCAAAACGAGTCGTTGGCTACTCGTTATTAGCGCGGGCGGACCAAGATTGGGTACGGCCGGGCTGGAGAAGCCCGGTATTTGCGCTCAGCTCAGGGCCGGTGCCTCCGCCCCGGGGAAGTAGTGGACCCGGACGTGGTCTCCGCGGTCGTTCTCGCCGATGAAGGTGAAGTTGGCGGGCAGCCAGAGCGCCCGGTTGAAGTAGTCCTTGAGCCCCTGGTTCTGGAGCTCGAAGATCACCCCGGCAGCCCGCGTGTCCTCCCCGCTGTCGAACCGGTTCTTCAGATAGTCGCGGCTCGCCCAGAGCATCTGGGTGGCGATGTTGCTGTGGCGGTGCGGCTTGGCGACGTAGGTGCGGTAGTACCAGAGGTCCATCCGCAGCTGGTCGTTGCGCTGCAGATAGGCGCTCGAGATCCCAGCCAGGCTGTCATCTCGATCGATCGCGGCCAGGATGACCTCGTGCACGCGCCGCCCGCGATCGGCTTCGGCGACGGCGTTCTCACGCGCCCAGAGTGCAAGCACGTCATCGGGTCCGACCGCTTCGGAATCCGCCAACGGCTCGATTCGGTACCGGTCCTCGAGCGGATACTTGCTCAGCGACGCGGTGTCCGCGAGCGTCGGCGAGTTGGGGAGGCCTGGGCCGATGGGCGCATCGTCGAAGTACCGGATGCGCGCCTCCCTGCCCTCGTCCAGATAGCCGGCGTACATCAGCTGGGTCTCCGGCAGTACGAGATCGCGTCCGCGCCGGCCCTGCTCGGCCGCGGTCGACGGCACGCATAGGCCGATGGGCCCCAACCGGTTGGATCCGAACTCCTGCTCGAGCGCGTCGAATGCCGCGTTGATCATCGCGGCATCGGCGCTCGACGCATCGGGGAGCAGGTAGCTGCGGTAGACCCAGAACCGGCGCCCACCGACCAGCGGCAGGGCCTCGTCGTAGACGGAATTGACTCCTAGGATCTCGCCGCCTTCACCCAAGAGCAGGCAGACGACGTCCTTGAGGCGCTCTCGCGCCTTCTCGCCTTCGAGCACACCATGCTCGGACCAGAAGCCGAGCACCCGATCGGCCCGCTCGCCGTCGAGATTGGGGCGGACAGCCTCGATCGTTTGGCCTGACGGCAGCTCGGACATGGGCCGAACCGTATCCACTGAGTGGGCCCGAGCGGGGCTCGCAGGAGTCTTCAGGACGCCGGGACGACGCCTGACCGGCCGATCACTCGCCCCTTCGAGTCGAGGGCGTGCACCGCGAACACCGTCGCCGTGCTGGTCAGATCGACGCGGGTCTCGAAGGAGCGTTTCCGGACGGTCGCGACCGGCTTGAGCGCTCCGCCGCTCGATCCGGCGAGGATCCGCCACCTGGCGATCCTGGTCGCCCCGTTCCAGCTTGCATAGACCGAGACCGCCGAGGGGCCGGTGCGCCGCGCCACGATGGCCGGCGCCGTCGCCGGCGTCGCGGTCCACGGGAAGCGGTAGATGCGATAACTGCCATCGTCCACGGGCAGGCTCGCGTCGAGCAGGAGACGCCCGCGCGGGGAGAACTCGGAGAAGAACTGGGTGGAGCCGAAGCCGACGAAGACGTTGCCGCCCGGGATCCTCTGGAGGCTGCCCTCGGACTGGGCCGAGGTGTCCGTGGACCGGGCGAATTGGCGCACCAGCGTCGCCTTGTGGCGCCGATGGTTCAGCTCCAGGATGAGCCCGCGCGAGTAAGGGTTGAACATCGGCGGCCCCGCCCCATCGTCGAACAAGCTGATCCGGCCGTTGCTCAGCATGTGGGCGTCGTGCTGGAGGTTGAACAGCGCGCCCGGGCCGAACCGGAAGTTGGTGCCCTTGCCCCCCAGCGTCCAGAGGATCCGGCCAGTGGCGCGATCGACCTTGTAGATCGCCGATGTGTCCCGGGCGGAGATCAGCACCCTGTCCCGGGCGAGGGGCTGGACCGAGTTGATGTGGAAGGCGTCGTACGAGGCGCTGTTCTGGGGCGTCGCCTGGGAGGACTCGAGCGGGATGTGCCCGTAGGAATGCCATTCCCAGACGACCAGGCCGGTGCGGATGTCGACCTCCTGGACGATCGAATCGAGCAGCGGGGAGAGGGTCCCGTCGGGCGTGCCGGGCAGGTGGACACGGATGGGCGAATAGATCGTGAACAGCGCAGCTCCGTCCCGGGTGAGCTGGAACTCATGCAGGTCCATCGGGTAGCCGTTGCCGGCGTGGACGACCTTCACGACCCGGTAGGAGTGGTCGGCGATCACGCCGCCGCCCAGCCCGAAGGCCGCGGGCGTCACGGTGCCCTGCCACCAGGTCAGGACCTTGCGCCCGCGGTAGCGCTGGAGCCTGAGATTGGCCGCGACCTGCGGCGGGGCGAGCTGCCTGAACCAGACCAGGTTGCCGGCTCCATCGACGATCATCGGGCCGCCTGGGCCGACGGGCTTGATCGTCACCGAGTTGTTGCTCTCCGGATGAACGACGGGGGATGGCAGCGGGGTCAGCATGACGTCGCCGTGGCCCCTCGCTCGCTTCGAGCTCTTGGTCACGGTGATCGCCGGCGGAGTCAGCCCCGGCTCAGTGACGAAGTGATCGAGCTTGTCCTGCTGAGTGCTCTTCGGGTTGAGCGGGCCCAGCGTCGTCCCCAGCCGGGCGACGGTGAACCCGAACCGCACGGCCTTGCGGCCGCGGACCCGGACCACGGCGGAAACCGACTCGCCCTGGGCCAGCGGCTGGTCGAGGACGAAGCTCGCGCCGCGATGCTGGGAGTAGGCGAGCAGCCGCCCGGTGTGCGGGCCGCTCGTCTGACCGGTCACCCGGACCCCGCGGATCAGGCGCCTGGGAACCCCCAGGACGCTGATCTGAGTCTGCGGCGAGGCGTCCGGTGTGCCAGGGGCGGGTGAGATCGCCAGCTTGCCGCCGGACGGGGCGCCGAGCGCAGCCGCGGGGGATGCGGTCACCACCGCGAGGCCGATCAGGGCAGCCACGAGAGGCCAGGGGGGCCCCCTGGCCTCCGTCGCGGCGCTCAATCTCCTGCTCCCACGGGACTCATCCTATGGAGGAGGCGGAACGTTCAGCCGGCGCCGGCTCAGGTACAGGACATTCGAGTCACATTGTTCGAGGACAAGGTGACCGCGGCGTCCTTGGCGAGTAGCCGCCCGTCCACGAGGGCTCCGGCCGCCACGGTGATGGTGGAGGCCAGGATGTTCCCTCTGAAGGTGGTGCCGCCCCCGAGTGCGCCCAAGG
>JAWVFG010000090.1:0-5169 GCA_033856335.1 Solirubrobacterales bacterium | reverse complement strand
GCGCTGCGCTTGCTGCCCGACTGATCGCCGAAGCCGAGATAACCGGCCTGCTCCGGCGAGTAGCTCTCGGGGTCGGCGTTGCGGGTGATCGTCTCGAAGCTCCAGCCGAGCGCGTCCGAGCCTTCGCGCAGGCGCTGCTGCGTGCCGTTCAGATCGCTGCAGCGGTCGTTCGCGGTGATCCGGTCCCAGACCGCATCGAGGTGGCGGTCGAACTCGGGCCCATCGATCCCCTCGAGCCCGTGCTCGCGGGCCCACTGCTCCCGCACCCAGGGTCGTGTGCGCAGGCAGTTGGTCCAGTTGATGGTGGTGCCGCCGCCAAGCGTGGTCCCGGCGACCAGGCTGACGTTGCCGTCGGCCGTCGGATTAGGCCCCCCGCGCCAGAACATCTGCTGGTAGGCGGGCAGCTCGAGCTGGGTGAAGTCCGATTCGTTGAAGTAGCCGGCGGCCTCCAGCACGACGACGTCCAGGCCGCGCGACGCCAGGACGGCCGCGATGGTGGCGCCTCCGGAGCCCGACCCGACGATGCAGACGTCGGCCTCGATCGTCTCCTCGGATCCCTGCGGCTCGTGGATGCGCAACGGCTTCTCCACCTGCGGGGGCGCCGAGATCGGCCCCGGGTAGCCGAACGTCTTCCAGTTCGGGTTCTGCCCCGTCTGCGGGTCCGGCGCGCCGTAGTGGAGGAAGAGCGTCATGTTGATCAGCGCCCCGATTCCCGCTGCGGCGCGCGGATCGGAGAGCGCGACGTTGCGAAGGATCTGCTCGCGGGACTCCTGCGAGGAGCGGGTGATGCCCTGGGCACCGAGAGCGTCAATCAGCTCCAGCAGGCCGCCCTGAAGCTCTGGATCGGGGATCTCGGAGATCAGCTGCGCGGCGCCGGCGTCGACGCCCAGGTCGCTCGCCTTCCGTCCCCAGTGACCCTCCGGGTCACGGTCGCGTGGCAGCGAGGGGACGACCGTGTCGCAAACCGCGGTCAGGATCGCCCGCTGAGCGTCGCTCAACACGGTTCCCGCTTCCTCTCCGGAACCCATCGACAGGGGACTCTAGTACGCCGGACTGGCCGGCTGGCCAGTCGCTACGTCAGCACGAAGTAGTCGCGGTGCACCGCTTCCTCGGAGGCGTGCGGCAGGAGCTCGCGGACCTTCTCGGTGCGGAGGCCCTTGATCTGGCGCAGCTCGCCGGCGGAGTAGTTGACGATGCCCTTGCCGATCGGCTTGCCGTCGGAGATGACATCGACGGCATCGCCTGCGTCGAACTCTCCCTCAACCTCCGTGATCCCCACCGGCAGCAGGCTGCTGCCCCTCTCGCGAAGGACTCGGGCGGCGCCGTCGTCCACGCGCAGCGTGCCGTGGCTCGGCTTCGCGTAGCGGAGCCAGAGCTTGAAGCTCGACGTCCGCTCGGGATGCGGGGTGAAGCGCGTGCCGGTGGGTTCGCCGCGGGCCGCCGTGAGCAGCGTCCCGTCGGCGGTCCCGTCGCAGATCACCGCGCCGATGCCCGAGGCACCCGCCATCCCCGCCGCGGCGACCTTGCTGCGCATCCCGCCCAGGCCGAAGGGCGAGGTGTGCTCGCCGATCTCGTATCCGGCGAGATGGCTCTCGTCCGTCACCTCACCGACCAGCTCGGCATCATCGTGGCGCCGGGGATCCTTGGTGTAGAGCCCGCTCTGGTCGGTGAGCAGCACGAGCAGCCGCGCCTCGAGCATGATCGCCACCTGTGCCGCCAGGAAGTCGTTGTCCCCGAAGGTGATCTCGTCGGTGGCCGTGGTGTCGTTCTCGTTCACCACCGGGACGACCCGCCAGTCGAGCAGCCTGCTGAGCGTCTGGCGCGCGTTCAGGTAGTGGGTCCGAAGCTGAAGATCCGAGGCGGTGAGCAGCACCTGGGCGGCGCGCACCTCAACCGACGCAAGGCGCTGCTCGTAGGCCCGGAACAGGCTCCCCTGCCCTACGGCCGAGGCCGCCTGAAGCTCGTCGATCGCCGAGGGCCGCCGCGACAGCTCGAGGACCCGCATCCCGCGGGCGATCGCGCCGGAGGTGACCATGACGACGTTCTCGCCCTCGGCGTGGAGCTCCGCAACCTGTGCGCAGACGCGGTCGAGCACGTCGGTCCGGAGCGCACCCTCCTCCCCAGCGACGATGGATGAACCGAGTTTCGCGACCACGGTCATGGCGCGGCGATTATCGCGGGTCCAGCTCGAACTCCAGGTCCCCGACCACGACGTCGTCCCCGGGCTCGAACCCGGCCCGCTGAAGCGCCGCGATCACCCCGATCTCGCGCAGGCGGCCCTCCAGATAGTCGAGCGCCTCCGTGTTGGCGAGGTCATGGCGCGCGACGAGCAGCTCGATCCCGCGCCCAGCAACCCGGAAGCGGCCGTCACCCTCCTGAACGACGTCAAAGCCCTCCTCCTCACCCGGGCGGTAGACGCGATGCTCTGCGTCGAAGTCGCCGGGGCTTGCTGCGACGGCGGCCACATCCTCGGGGAGCGCGGAGAAGATCGCCTGGGTGAGCTGATCGAGACCCGCCCCGGTCGCGGAGGAGATGCCGAGCACCTCGACCGCGTGGGAGCCGTGTCGCTCACGCCACTCGGCGACAGCGCGCTCCGCCTCGTCCTCGGGAACCAAATCCACCTTGGACAACGCGATGACCTCCGGCAGCCGGTCGAGCCCGGCGCCATATCCGGCGAGCTCGCCCCGCACGGTCTCGTAGCTCGACTCGGGCTCGCCCTCGGACGGCGCCACCTCGACCAGATGGACGAGGAGCCGGCAGCGCTCGAGGTGAGCGAGGAACTCGTGCCCGAGGCCGGCTCCCTCAGCCGCCCCCTCGATCAGCCCCGGGATGTCCGCCAGCACCAGCTGCCGATCCTCCAGCTCGATCGTCCCCAGGTTCGGCTCGACGGTGGTGAATGGGTAGCCCGCGATCTTCGGGTCGGCTCTCGTCAGCCGAGCCAGCAGTGAGGACTTGCCGGCGTTGGGCAGACCGATCAGTCCGACGTCGGCGAGCAGCTTGAGCCGCAGCTCGACCTCCCCGGACTCCCCCTCCAGGCCGCGCTCCGCGAAGCGAGGGGCCTGGCGGGTCGAGGTCGCGAAGCGCTTGTTGCCGTGACCGCCGGACCCGCCGCGCGCGATCACCAGCCGCTGCCCATCGGCCAGCAACTCGGTCTCGGACCCGTCGAGCGCGTGCACGACCGTCCCCGGCGGGACGGCGATCACGCGGACCTCGCCGCTCTCGCCATGCTGCCGCTTGCCCTTGCCATGCTCGCCGCGGCCGGCCCGGAAGTTTCTGCTTCGCCCGAGCGATGCGAGATCCCGGCGCTGGGCGTCACAGACGAGCACAACGTCACCGCCGCGGCCGCCATCCCCGCCGTCGGGCCCGCCGCGCGGCACGTGCGCCTCACGGCGGAAGCTGACCACGCCGTCGCCGCCGCGGCCGGCCTCGATATAGATCTTCGCTCGGTCGAAGAGCACCCCGCGAAGGTAGGGACTCGACCTCGCTCGGGCGGGCTAGCTCGTGCCGGCGGTCTAGGCGAGAGCGGGTTCTTGCTCAGTCCGGGAGTCATGGCGGTTCGCCGCCTTGACGAAGCTCCGGAAGAGGCGCCCGTTCTCAGGAGCGTCCCCCTCGGCATGCCATTGCACGCCGATCACGAACGCGCGGTTGACCGCCTCGATCCCCTCCACGACCCCATCGGGCGACCAGGCCACGGCGCGCAGCTCGCGACCGAGCTCATCCGCCGCCTGGTGGTGGTAGGACGGCACGTCCAGCTTCGTCGCGCCCATCGCCTCCGCGAGCAGGCTGTCGCGCTCGATCTCAACGGAGTGGGCGACCTCAGGCCCGTAATCGCCGGGGCGGTGGTCCACGTCTCCCCCGCTCTCCGGCAGATGCTGGAAGAGCGTTCCCCGGCGGGCGACGTTGAGCGCCTGCGCGCCGCGGCAGATCGCGAGGATCGGCAGGCCGCGCCGATCCGCGGCGCGGGTCAGCGCGATCTCGGCCAGGTCGAGCTCGCGCCAGGTCGGTCCCAGCGCCGGGTGAGGGTCAGCGCCGTAGGCGGATGGATGGATGTCCGGGCCGCCGGAGAGGCAGAGGCCGCTGAGCCTCTCGATCAGCGGCGTGATCGCCTCCGGCCCAAGGGGCGGGATGGCCACGGGTATGCCGCCGGCGCGCTCGATCGCCTTCAGATAGGTCAGCCCGAGAGCCATCTCCGGGCGCGGCGGCTCGCCCTCCGCGGCACGGTGAACCTCCTCGGCCACGCGCACTTCCGACGTTGTGACTCCGATCAGCGGGCGTGCCATGCGCTCAAGCTACGGATAGACGACTACCGCGACTACATACCGGCTGTCCAAAGCTGCCGGACAGCAGGTCCATGAACACCTACTCGCCCTCGACGACAGAGATCGTGCGGCCGCGCCGGCCGGTTTTGAACTGAACGACGCCCGGGCGCGTGGCGAAGATCGAGTGATCTCGGCCGATCCCCACGCCGTCACCGGGGCGGAAGCGCGTGCCGCGTTGGCGGACGATGATCTCGCCGCCGTTCACGACCTGGCCGGCGAAGACCTTGACTCCGAGCATCTTCGGGTTGGAGTCGCGGCCGTTGCGGCTCGATCCAAGCCCCTTCTTATGAGCCATCGGTCGTCGTCTCCTTCTGCGCGGTAGATGCGGCGGCTGTAGATCCGTCGGCGGTTTTTGTGGCAGGCGATTTGGTGCCGGCCGGTCGTCGTTGAAGCATCTTGACCTCGGTGACCTCGAGGCGCGTCAGCTCAGAGCGGTGCCCGGCGCGCTTCCGGTAGCCCTTCTTCGGCCGGTACTTGAAGATGCGGATCTTGGGACCGCGCTCGTGACCGGCCACCTTGGCCTCGACCTTGACCTTCTCGAGGTCCTCGCCTAGCACCATCTCCTTGTCACGGAAAGCGACGGCGCGCAGGTCCACCTTGTCGCCCTCCTTGGCGGACAGGCGATCGACGAGGAGGGTCGAGCCCTTCTCGACGCGGTACTGCTTGCCGCCTGTCTCGATCACTGCGTAGCTGGACATGTCTGTCTGATCTTCCTGATTCGACGGCGGTGTTTGTTGCCGCCGTTGATGGTGGTCTCTGTTCGCTAGTCGTTGCTGCCGCCGCCGGCGCGAGAGCGTCGCCTGCCGCCCCTACTGCCGCGACGTCTGCTCCCGCTGGCGGCTGGGGATTC
>JAWVFG010000089.1:0-20564 GCA_033856335.1 Solirubrobacterales bacterium | reverse complement strand
ACCCGGCCCGCGAATCCGCGGCCGACGGGAAGGCGAAACCCGCGCTCGACCTCCTCCTCCAGTCCCTTGGCCGCCCGTGCGGCGAGCGTCCGGCCGTCGTCCTCGACCAGGAGAACGGCGGCGGTGTCGACGTGAAGGATCTCGGTGACCCGCTGAAGGAGCTCCTCGAGCAGGTCGTCGAGGTCGAGATAGGCGAGGGCCGCCTCAGTGACCCGCTGGACGTCCTCGAGCCGCGTGGTCGCCTCCTCGGCCGTCGCCGCGGCGGCTTCCTCCTCCAGATTGGTTGGCTCTGGCGTCATGGGCCGGGACGACGCCTAGAGTCGCAGGTCGCCCGTTACTCGGTGGAGATGCTCGGATCCGCCTGGACCTTCTCGGGGATGATCATCAGGAAGTTCTGCTTGGCGGCCGCGGCCAGAGCCTGCATCCGGTCGGCTTCGTCGGCCTGGTCGGTGGCGCGAAGCTCGCCGGCATAGTGCCCCAGCAGGTCCTCGAGGTCGAGCAGCCCCTCGGCGTCGATCTCCTCGATCTTCACCTTGGCGCCCTCACCCAGGCGGCTCTGAATCGTGTGGCGATCGAGGTTGAGCTCGTCGTCGATGCGCACGTAGACGCGGCCGCCGGTCATCCCGGCGCACGCCCATGGCCCGATGTCGCCGAGCACGACGGCGCGGCCAGAGGTCATGTACTCGAAGGCGAAGCCCTTGGCGTTGGCGCGATCCACCACGCAGCCCTTCGAGTCGTCCACGGGCGACTCGGGCTCACCCGCGAGGACGACGTCGGCGCCGGAGAGCCGGATGCAGAAGCGCGAGTCGGCCGAGCCCTGCACGAAGAGCCGGCCACGTTGCGCTCCGTAGGCGAAGGACTTGCCGACCGAGCCGTTGACGCGCCTGCCGTCGGTGTTCTTGCCCTTCAGGATCGAGACGGTGCCGCCCAGCATCGTCTTGCCGACGCCGTCCTGAGCCCCGCCCTCGACCCGGCAGGTCACACCCCACTCGTTGAAGGCCCCGAAGCCCTGCCCCGCCACGCTCCCGCCGTTGAAGACGAGCTGCGCGAGCTCGTCGTGCTCGGTGCCCTCGGGGGCGCCGTCGTAGATCCTGGCGCGGGCGATGGCGCCGGAGAGCTCGGTGCCCAGGACGCGGTCGTGGGCATCGGTCCGCCGCGGGAACTCGACGCTCACGCAGGAACCGTCGAAGACGCGATCGGCGAGCTGGGCGATCTCCGCCGAGGCCGACTTGCGCTCCATCCGGATCGGCCTGGCTCGGACGAGCCCGGCCTCGGCACGCGCCTCCACCAGCGCCTCCTCCTCGACCGGGAGGTCGATCGGCTCGAGGTCGAGGAACTCCTCGAGCGGCGTGATCAGCGGGGCGAGATCGATCTTGTCGTGGTGCGAGATCTGCTCGAGGAGGTCGTAGCGGCCGACCAGGTCCTGGGCGCGGTCGTAGCCGAGCGAGCCGACTACCGCCTTCACCTCCTCGCCCATCTGGCGGAAGAAGTTGGCGCAGCTCTCGGCGGCGTCGGCACCGGGCGGGGTGAACTTCTTCAGACCGTGCTCCTCGGCCTGCTCGACGGTCTCGATCTGGGTGGCTATGCCGACGTGGCAGGTATCGAGCTGGCAACCGCGGCAGATCGTGCAGCCGAGCGAGACCATCGCCAGGGTGCCGAAGGCGACGCGGTTGGCCCCCATGCAGTGGAGCTTCACGATGTCATGGGCATGGCGGTAGCCGCCGTCGGCCCAGATCTCGACCCGGTTGCGGATCCCGGCCTCCATCAGCGCGCGGTGCACCGCTCGGGTGCCGATGTCAGAGGGCAGGCCCACGTGCCGAAGGGCGTGCTGGCGCGCCGCGCCGGTCCCTCCCTCGAAGCCGCTCAGCGTGATGATGTCGGCGCCCGCCTTCGCGATCCCGAGGCCGATCGTCCCCACGTTCGGCACCACCGGCACCTTGACCGAGACGCGCAGGTCCGGGTTCACCGTCTTCAGCTCGTCGATCAGCTCCGCGAGGTCCTCGATCGAGTAGAGGTCGTGGTTGTTCGAGGGCGAGATCAGGTCGGTGCCGGGCGTGGCATTACGCGCAGAGGCGACCTTCTCGGAGACCTTCTTGCCCGGCAGGTGTCCGCCCTCGCCGGGCTTCGCGCCCTGGCCGATCTTGATCTCGGCGACGTATGAGGAGTTGAGCATCTCGGCAGAGACGCCGAAGCGGCCCGAGGCGACCTGCTGCCCGCGCCACTTGCGGAACTTGCCGTACATGTCCTGGATCTCCCCACCCTCCCCGTTGATGCAGAGGATGTTGATCGACTTCGCTGCCTCGGCGTAGGCGCGGAAGGCTGGCTCGGACTGCGAGCCGAAGCTCATCGAGCTGATCACGACCGGGTAGTCGTGGTGGCCGATCGAGGCGTCCACCATCGAGGGGTCGACCGGGTCGCGATCGGGTTCCTTGCGCAGGCCCATGATGTGGCGCATCGAGATCGGGCTCTGCGCCTCCAGCTCGCGCACCTTCTGTGAGAACTCGTCGAAGCTTGCGGTCCCGTTGGCCGCCGCGATCGCCGCCTTGTAGACCTTGGGGTAGAACCGGAACGTCTTGGCGGGCTTTGCGTCCTCGTCCCCGGTGAGGATCCTGTGCCGCGCGTCGGTGTCGGCGTCGAGCTGGGCGAAGCCGGTGCCGCCTGTCTCCGACGCCGCAAAGGCCTCCGTGTGGAAGATCTCCGCGAGCTCGGGCTTGACGCCGATCGAAGAGAACTGACGGGCGTAGCCGCGAACCTCGTGGATCCCGATCGTCGAGATCACCTTCTCGATCCCCTTGCGTAGAGCCGCGCAGAGGTTGCCGACGTCGATCTCGTAGTCGTCCACGCAGATCACCTCGACCATCACGTACGGACAGACGCCGTTTGCTCCCAAACCCAGGGCGATCATCACGTCGTGGACGTTGCGGATCGCGGCCGAACGCAGGACGAGCGAGCAGCGGCGACGCAGGTTCTCGCCCTCGCCACTGAACGCCTTCAGCGCCTGGTCGATCGCGGACGTGGCGAGATGCGGGTCGATGTAGCGGCGCTCGCCGTCGTAGACGGTCCGATCGGTCAGGACCAGCAGCTCGGCGCCCTCGGTGACCGCCCTGACCGCCTCCTGGCGGAGCCGCTCGATCGCGCCCTGCGTCGTCTCCGACTCGAGCAGCGCGATGTCGATCGCCTTCGCTCGGTCGCCGAACGCGGCCCAGAGGTCCTCGAGCACGTACGTCCCCTGCTCGTTGGCGATCCGCCGATAGGAGCTGTGCGGGAGGGGTGCCAGATCGTGATGGCCACCCAGGATCACAGGGAAGTCCGTCTCGATGGTCCGGGTGTCGGACGCGGGGTCCTCGAGCGTCGGGCGCCGGCCGAAGACGGCGCGCGTGGAGAAATGCTCGATCTCGCGCTCGCGGTCGATCGCCGGGTTGGTGACGACCGCAACCGTCTCCTTGAAGTAGTCGGCAAGGTTCTGGCGCTCGGGCGAGAGCGCGGCCAGGGGGCCGTCGTAGCCCAGCGACCCGATCGGCTCGGCGCCGTTGTCGGCCATCTGCTGGACGAGCTTCACATCATCGCGTTGCCAGCCGAAGCCGGCGAGCACCCGATCCTCAACCTGAACTGGGTCCTCTGGACCGGCGTCGGTATATCCCGGGATCTCGGGGCCCTCGAGCGGACCGCCCGTCTGGAGCGCGCGGTCATACGGAGCAACCTGCTCGGCACCCGTTCGCTCCAGCCAGCTCTCGCGGACCCGGCGCAGCATCTCGGCGTGCGGATGGAGCGTCGAGCGCTTGCGGTCCCGGTCGATCAGCACCAGGAACTTCTCGCCCGGCGCCATCGGCTTCGGCTCGGAGATCATGTCGGCAACGGAGACGACACCCGGCTCCGAGCTGAAGATGAAGTCCTGATTGGTCTCGAGCTGCCACAGCGGCCGCAGCCCCATCGCGTCCGCCGAGAACACGCATTCGTCCTGGTGGCGGGCGATCAGCGCGACCGGGCCCTGTGCGTACGGCCCCATCGCCTGGCGCAGGTACATGTAGAAGGAGTGGAGCTCCTCGGGCAGGGCCGCAATCTCGTTGACAATCGGCGGAACGACCATCTCCATCGCCTCCGCCAGGGAGAGCCCGTGGCGGCGCACCAGGGTCTCGATCGTCCGGTTCAGGTCCTGCGAGTCGGAGTTGCCGTTGCCGATCGGCACGTTCAACATCCGCGCCTCCTGGCGGAGCTGCTCGATCGTGTTGATCTCGCCGTTGTGACCCAGGACGCCGAAGGGCTGGACCCGCGTGAACGACGGCCAGGTATTGGTCGAGTAGCGGTTGTGGCCGAAGCAGGCGATCGTCTCTGCGCGCTCGTCGGAGAGATCGACGTAGTACGAGCCGAGAACCTTGGGATTGCCCATCACCTTGTAGACGCACGTCTGCCCGGAGAACGAGGCGACGTGGACACCGAGCTTCTCCTCGAGAGCGACCTTCATGTTGAAGAGGGCCCGGTCGGCGTCCGCCGCCTCCGGGACCAGGCCCGCGAACTGCCAGAACTGCGG
Organism: Solirubrobacterales bacterium; assembly: GCA_033856335.1. GTDB lineage: Bacteria > Actinomycetota > Thermoleophilia > Solirubrobacterales > 70-9 > DASUPK01. Next base: position 16,036 of record JAWVFG010000089.1, on the reverse strand, counting down.
CTCCTCCTCGCGCGCGGTAGGACCGAGAGCAGCGGAGTCGACGGCGCCGATCCGCTCGGCGAGGATCCGGAAGCCGGCCTTGCCGAGGAGCTCATGGGCGTCATGGCGGAGCTTCTCGAGGGCCTGGGAGCGACCGACGAAGACGTGGGCGACCGCGAAGGCGTCGTCCAGCGCGAGCGAGGGGTTGTGACCACCCTTCCGGACCTCCTCCGCCCAGATCTTGGTCGGGATGTCGACCAGCAGGCCGCAACCGTCCCCCTCGCCGTCGACATTGCCGGCTCGGTGGAGCATCTTCTGGAGCGATTCGAGCGCGAGGGTTACGGGCTGATGGCTCGGCGTGGCGTCGCGACGGACCGACGCGTAGATCGCGCAGGCGTCCTTGTCCTCCACGCTCGGGGGAGAGACGCGGGGGCGATATGCGCGCTCAGGGGAGAAGCGCTCACGCTTTGGGGACGAGTTCTTCAATTGAGGCTCCGGTTCCGCGCCTTCTTCGAGGGGGCGCGCGACGGGTTGGACCGACGGAGCAGGGATTATAGGTGGGCCGCTACCCGGCCCCTGCCGGGTCGTGACGCGACCGCCGTTTGCTTTCCCCGCAATTTGCGAAGGCGGCCCGCCCGAGATTCCGGCCTGCTGCAGCGCTACTTTCAGGAAGGTGAACGGTTCTACATAGTGTTTAGCGAACGCTCACAAACGTGCTACAACTAGCTCCAGCAAGGGGAGCAACCAGCTAGGGACCAACGGAGAAGATGAAGAACCAGAACAACGCGGATAGGGGAGAGCAGGCGATCGGGGAACCGTCCAGTGCAGGCTCGGAGACCGAGCGTTTCCGGGCGATCGCGGATGTCAGGCACAACGAGGCAGTGACCGGCGAATCGGGGGTTCCGGCCAGCGAGCGGGACCACGAGCTTCGCAGGCAGATGCGCTCGCTCGAAGAGTTCTCCTAGGCCGTAGAGCTCCAGCACCAAGGCGGGATCGCTGTTCCGCTCGGGAGAGTGCGTCCGGACAGCACCCCGCGTCGCCTCAGCCCCAGCCCATCCCCTGGTAGCCGCTCTTGACCGGCACTCCGATCAGGAGAGCGCGGACAGGCGAGTCCGACTTGTTGCGAATTGTCCGATTGACCTCGGGCGCGAAGCGGCAGAAGGTGCCGGCAGGGGCATCGTGCTCCTCACCGTCGGTGACGATGGTCCCCTGGCCGTCGAGGATGATGAAGACCTCCTCCTGATCGTCGCCGGTGTGGTCATGGGCCGGGATCTCCCCGCCGGCCTCGATGTCGACGACGTTGAAGCCGAACGCCTCCGCTCCGAGGGTCTTTCGGGCCAATCGCCAGGTGGCCCCCCCGCTCCCCTCCATCTCCTCGAACTCGTCGATGCGCTTGATCGTGTAGCCATCGGCCATTGCTCCTCCTCTTCCTTTCCCCTTGTCTCTCCTCTCCAGCGAACATATCCTTTCCGCGTGGGAGAGGACTCGGCTCAGAGTCTCGAAGAGGCGATCAGCCGTTACAACGACGCGTGGAACAGCCACGACCTCGACGCGATCATTTCGATGCATGCCCCCGACATGGTCTTCGAGAACCACACCGCCGGGGAGTCGGCGCAGGGGCCCGACGAGGTCAGGAAGCACATCGGGTCGATCTTCGAGAGCTGGCCGGACCTCCACTTCGAGACTCGCAGGCTGTACACCCGCGAGGGGGTCGTCACCCAGGAGTGGACCGCCAGCGCGACGCACTCCAACACGATGCGCCGAGGTGACCTGGTCGCCGAGCCCACCGGCAAGAAGATCGAGTGGCGCGGGGTCGACGTGATCCCCTATGAGGACGGCCTGATCAAGCGCAAGGACGTCTACTCGGACTCCGTCTCGATCCTCCGCCAAGTGGGCCTGCTGGACTGACTCGAAACCACGGAGTAACCCCCCGGCTGTCTCCGACGCTCATTGGAGGTGGGGAGCAATCCAGCCATGGAGGTGAAGACGACGTGAAGCTGAGAACGCGCAAGCTGGCGGTCTTCGTGACCTGCCTCGGCCTCGCCGCGGCATTTCCGGTCCTGAGCTCCGCCGACAAGGGCGGCGTTCCCAACAGCCACTCGAAGGCTTGTCCGGGCAAGGGCAAGCGTCATCACAAGAAGCCGAAGCCCAACAACAAGGGCAAGAAGTGCGGCTTCGCGCCAGCCAGCACCACCACCACTGCTCCGTCCACGATCAGCACCACCGATACCGAGACGGAGACCGGCACCACCACGACCAGCTGAACGGGATCCGGGCGGGCGACCCCGCGGCCTCAGGACGCTGCGGGGTCGTCCCGTCCGGTTTTCATCCTCATCAAGTGCAGCTATCGCCGGCGGTAGATCGCCCAGCCGGCGATCGCTGCGCCGCAGGCCAGCAGGATCCCGGCGGAGAGCAGTCCGGCGTCACTTCGCTCCGGATCGCCGACGATCGCGTCACGCGCTCCCGCGGAGAGCACCGACCCGGCCGAGGCGAATGACATCACCGACCCCGCGGAGCCCGCCGAGGCCACCGAGAGCGCGGACCCGGCAGAGCCGATCGAGGCGATCGAGGCGAACGACCCGACCGAGCCGATCGAGAGAGCGGAGCCCTTCGAGGCGATCGAGAGGAAGGAGTCCTCGGACCAGAGGGAGAGCGAGCTGCCGGCGTCCGAGCTCACAGCTCAGGCACGTCCGCGCCCATCGGGGAGAAGGGGACCCGGCGCACCTCTGCCCAATCCCCCACCCGGTCGGTGAGCGCCTTCATCACCTCTCCGGTGCTCTGCCAGAAGGCCCAGACGAGCACGGTCGGGCCTGCCCCCGAGATCGTCGCCCCGATCGCGCCCATCCTCGGTGCCTCCTCCACGATCTCCATCGAGCGCGGGTAGAGATGCGCTCGGTAGGGCTGGTGCAGCCGGTCGGATAGCCCGCGGCCGATCAGGGTCAGGTCCGAGCGCTGGATTCCGAGGACGAGCTCCGTGGCGGCGGAGATGTTGGCCACCGCATCGACGACCGGCACCTGCTCGGGGACGGCCTTGCGGGCCTCCTCGGTCGGCACCTGCTCGTTCGGGATGACCACGACAGCCTCCACGCCCTGCGGTGGGTCGAGCCGCGTGCAGGTGAGCGCGCCGTCGGCCATGGAGCAGACGACGAATCCCCCGAACAGCGCGGCGGCGACGTTGTCGGGATGACCCTCCAACTCCGCGGCCTTGACGAGGACGTCCTCGGGCTCCAGGGCGAGCTCGTACAGATGGTCGGCGGCAAGCAGCCCGGCGACGATTGCCGCGGCGCTGGAGCCAAGCCCGGCCGCGAGCGGGATCGCGCTGCGGATCCGGAATGCGATCCCGTCCGCCGGCCGCAGGGACTCGAACGCCCGGACGCAGAGGTTGGAGCGGTCGAGGGGCACGCCGAGCCCCTCCGCCTCGACCGAGAAGGAGCCCGCCTCCTCCACCTCGAGCTCGAGGTGCATGGCGAGCGCGGCGGCCAGCACGTCATAGCCAGGCCCCAGGTTGGCCGAGGAGGCCGGCACCTTGACCAGCCTTCGTCGCGCGGTCATGGGGCGCAGGCTATCCGCCCCGGTGGGCCTAATCGGTCCGCTTTGCGGTTAGTCGAAGACGGCCTTCTCGACCGCGGCCAGCTCCGCCTTGCAGCCGGTGACCGCCGGCGCCTTGCCGAGGGCCGTGTCGGGGTCCTTCAGGCCGTGGCCGGTGAGGACGCAGACGATCGTCTCGGGCTTGTCCATCCCATCGGCGACCGGCAGCCCGTGCGCCAGGAGGCCCGCCACCGAGGCGGCTGAGGCGGGCTCGCAGAAGACGCCCTCATTCGAGGCGATCCAGTGGTATGCGTCGAGGATCTGCTGGTCGCTGACCGCGGCGACCCGGCCACGGGAAGCCGTGAAGGCGTTCATCGCCTCCTCCCAGCGGGCCGGGTTGCCGATCCGGATCGCGGAAGCGACCGTCTCGGGGTTCTCAATCGGATGTCCCTCGACCAGCGGCGCGGCGCCCTCGGCCTGGAAGCCGTAAAGGATCGGCGACTCCCCATACTCCTGGAATCCCGCCCACCAGGAGGTGACGTTGCCCGCGTTCCCCACCGGGATCGCGAGCGCGGCCGGCGCCTGGCCAAGCTCGTCGCAGGTCTCGAACGCAGCCGTCTTCTGGCCCTCGATCCGGTACGGGTTGACCGAGTTGACGAGCTCGACGGGATGCTTGTCCGCGATCTCGCGGACGATCTCCAGGGCCTGGTCGAAGTTCCCCTCCAAGGCGATCACTCTGGCGCCGTGCATGAGGGCCTGGGCAAGCTTGCCGATAGCGATCTTCCCCTCGGGGACGATCACCGCACCGCGCATCCCGGCCCGCGCGGCGTAGGCGGCGCAGCTGGCGGCCGTGTTTCCGGTCGAGGCGCAGATGATCGCCTCCGCCCCGGCCCCCTTTGCCCTCGAGACCGCCAAGGTCATGCCGCGGTCCTTGAAGCTCCCGGTCGGGTTGGCGCCCTCGAACTTGAGATAGACCTCGGCTCCGACCCTCTCGGTGAGACGAGGAGAGTGGATCAGCGGGGTGGAGCCCTCGTTGAGGGTGACCACCGGGTCACCGTCCTCGAGAGGAAGGTGGTCGCGGTAGCGCTCGATCAGGGGAAGCGGCATCAGCCGAACTCCTCTTCGATCACCCGGATCGATCGAGGCGGCGAACGCAGGAAGTCGAGCTTGGCGATCCTCTTGAGCGCCGCGGCGAACTTCTTCTCGCTGACGGGGTGCATGACCATGACCAGCTGCGCCTCCCCGCCCAGTCCGCGCTGGACCACGCTTCGCACGGACACCTCGTTGTCGCCCAGCACCTCGGCGACCTGAGCGAGCACGCCGGGGCGGTCGTCGACCTCGAGGTGGAGGTAGAAGGCCATCTCCACGTCCTTGGCGACCTTGAGCTTCGCGTTCTCCTCGAAGAGCGGCGATCCGCCCCCGATCACCGAGACGACGTCGCCCAGGACCGCCGCGGCCGTCTCCGGGCCGCCCGCGCCAGGCCCGGACATGGTGATCTCGGTGATCGCCGGGGACTCGACCATCACGGCGTTGAACGGACCCGAGATCGGCGCAAGCGGATGGCCCGGGTAGAGGAAGCACGGGAAGACCCTCACGCTGATCTCCCCCTCGCCGACCCGCTCGGCGACCCCGAGCAGCTTCAGCGAGAGGCCCAGCTCCTTGGCGTAGGCGAGGTCGTCGGGCTTGATCTGCTCGATGCCCTCGTAGGGGACGTCATCGAGCTTCACCGGGGCGCCGAAGGCGAGCCGAGCCAGGATCGCCATCTTCGCCGCGGCGTCCGCGCCGCCCACGTCGTCGGTGGGATCCGCCTCGGCGTAGCCCAGGTCCTGTGCCTGTTTCAGCGCTTCCTCATAGGAGAGGCCGCTGCGCGCCATCTCGGTGAGGATGTAGTTGGTCGTCCCGTTGACGATCCCGAAGACCTTCTCGATCGGGATCGCGCCCAGGCTCTCCTGCACCACGCGAATCACCGGGATCGCCCCTGCGACCGCGGCTTCGAAGCGAAGCTGCGCGCCACCCTCTCGGGCCGCCGCGACCAGCTCCTCGCCGTGCTGGGCGAGCAGCTGCTTGTTGGCCGTGACGACGTGACGGCCCTCCTTGAGGGCACGGGTGACGTAGTCCAGGGCAGGATCGATGCCGCCGATCAGCTCGACGATGATGTCGCTGGCCGCCAGGATCTCCTCGAAGCTCCCGTCCTTGCTGCTCAGGACACCGGTCACCTGCGGCCTGCGGCCGGAGACCTCCTCGACCATGCCGGCCCGGTCCTCGAGCAGCTCGCGGAAAGCACCTCCCACCGTGCCCTTCCCCAGGATGCCGACGTAGACGGGCTGTTCGCCCATCACTCGTCCCGCGCCAGCAGGTCGTCCCAGGTCTCGCGCCGGACGACCACCCTCGCGTCTCCGTCACGACAGAAGATCACCGGGGGCCGCGGCACCCCGTTGTAGTTGTTCGCCATCGCGTACCCGTAGGCGCCGGTGGCCGGGGTGACGAGCACGTCGCCGACCCGAGGGGCCGCCAGCTCTATGTCCCGAATCAGCACGTCGCCGGATTCGCAATGCATCCCGGCGATCGTCGCGAGGGTCTCAGGGACGTCGGCGGCCCGGTTCGCGATCACGGCCTCGTACCGGGCCCCGTAGAGCATCGGCCGCATGTTGTCCGACATCCCGCCATCGACCGCGACGTAGGTGCGCACGCCGGGGATCTCCTTCACCGTCCCCACCCGATACGCCGTGACCCCCGCATTCCCGACCAGGGAGCGACCCGGCTCGACCAGGATCCTGGGCGCGGGGTCGAAGACCTTCTGCACCCCGCGAACCTTGACGTCGACGTATTCATCGATCGAGGGCGGCTCGTCGGAGTCCAGGTACGCGATCCCGAGCCCGCCCCCCACGTTGAGCAGCTCCGGGGCCAGGTCGACCGAGTCGCAGAAGCCGGCGATGACCTCGATCGCCTTCACATAGGGCTCCAGCTCGAAGATCTGCGAGCCGATGTGGGCGTGCAGCCCAACCAGCTCGAGGTGCGCGGACTCTCGGACCCGCTCGACGGCCCGCTCCGCCAGCCGGTCGGCCAGCCCGAACCCGAATTTGGAGTCGAGCTGGCCCGTCTGGACGTAGTCGTGGGTGGACGGCTTGATCCCCGGCGTCACCCGGATCAGGACCTTCTGGGGACGATCGAGGAGGCGGTCCGCCAGCTCGATCTCGTCGAAGGAGTCGACGATCAGGTGGCCGACCCCGGCCTCGAAGGCGTAGCGAAGCTCGCGCTCCGTCTTGTTGTTGCCGTGCATGTGGATTCGCCCCGGATCGAATCCCGCGGCCAGGGCCATGTGGAGCTCCCCGCCGGAGGCGACGTCGACCGAAAGCCCGGCGTCGCGCATCAGCCTGTACGCGGCCGTGCACGGCAGCGACTTGCTGGCGAAGATGACCTCGAAGGCGTCAGTGCGCTCCTCGAAGACACGCAGGAACTCCCGCGCCCGGCCGAGGATGTCGTCCTCGGCGTAGATGTAGGCGGGCGTGCCGAACCGCTCGGCAAGCTCGACCATGTCGCAGCCGGCGATCTCGAGGTGCCCGCGCTCGTTCACGCGCGATCCCGCCGGGTACACCGGCGAGGCGGCGATCGGGTCCTCCATCAAACGGGTCGCGCTGTCGCGCGCCCTCGCGTCATCGGATCCTGAGTTGTCTGCCTGTGCGCTCATGGCGAGGTCAATTCTGACGGGAACGAGCAGAATGCCCGCAATGGAGCGCTCGACGCCCCGGCGCCGGAACATAAACGGCGGCCACAAACTGCGCCGCCGGGTCAACCATCACAACGGGCTCGCTTACGCGCTCTGGCTCCCGAGCGACCAGCCGCCATGGCCCGGAATCGTCGTCGTCCACGGCGCCGGCTCGCGCAAGGAGAACCACGCCGATTTCGCGCGGCTCGCGACGGCGAGCGGGTGGGCCGCTCTCACCTTCGACCTTCCGGGACACGGCGATTCGGAGCGGGAGATGTCGGGCGCGGCGGTCGACGACGTGATCGCGATGATCCGGCTGCTGGCCGCCGGCGACGGGGTCGATCCGCGGAGGGTGGCCCTGAGGGGCTCCAGCCTCGGCGGGTTCCTGGCCCTGTGCGCGGCCTCCATCGCCCCCGAGATCGCCGGTGTGATCGCGATCTGCCCCGCCGGCGAGGACCATCTCGCCCGCGGCGTGCGACGCGGCCGCTTCGAGATGCGCGTCGGCGACCCCCTCGACCTGGAGGCATGGCTGATGGCTCAGGACGTCGGCGATGCCGTCGAGCGGATCGCCGGCCGGCCTCTGATCCTCATGCACGCCGAGGGCGACACCCAGATCCCCAGCGAGCACTCGGAGGAGCTCTACGAGCGGGCCGGCGAGCCTCGCAAGCTGGTCATCGTCCCCGGCGGCGCGCATACCACGGTCCAGCACGATCCGGAGCTCCAGGGCATGGCTCTCCACTGGCTTGAGCGCGAGCTCGACGCGAGCTGAGCCGCTGCGCCTTTAACGCTTGCCGGCGAGAGACTGCAGCGTGTCGTTGAGCGTCCGGCCGACGCCTCCGACGAGGCCGCCGAGACCCGGGCTGCTGCTGCCGCCGAGCGCGTTCCCGAGGGTGTCCGTGGTGCGCTGAACGGTGTTGCCGGCGCCGGAGACCACCTGGCTGACGGCGTTGCGCGGCTGGGGTCCAGATGGGGGCTGCGGGGACTCCACAGGCAACTGCCTGCCGGGTGAGCCACCGGGCGCGCCGGTAGAGCCCCCGAGGCTTCCGGTGAGCACCCCGTTGCCCCTCGGCGCCTTGCCCCGATCGGAGGCACGGCGCGCTGACGGTGCGGCGCGGCCCCCTAGGAGCTTGGTCAGGTTGAGCGTCGTGGCCTGTTGCGCCGGGCTGGACGTGGGGCTGTTCTTGACCGCGACCTCCCCGCCCCGCCCGAACAGGTTGCCGGGGTGCGGCCAGGCGTTGAAGGTGACCACGCCGACGAGAATCGCGAACATCACGAAGGCGCTCGCAAGCAGCGCCCCGCTGGCACCGAAGCCAGCCAGGTAGGTCTCCCACGAGCGAGCTTTGACCTGAAAGATCGGCATTCGCTTCCCGAATTCCCGCCCGACCGAGCGATGGCGAATTGAACTAGTCCCCTACCCCCAATAGATACTCAATGCTTGGGCTTCGTGAGCCGGTTCAGTGCTTGGACTTCGAGGAGCCGTGACCCTTGCCGGAGCTGGAGGAGCTGGAGCCGGAAGAGTGGTCCGGCTTGGCGCCGGACGAATGGGACGGCTTCGGGCCGGACGAATGGGACGGCTTCGGGCCGGAGGAGTGGTCCGGCTTCGGGCCGGAGGAGTGGTCCGGCTTCGGGCCGGAGGAGTGGTCCGGCTTCGGGCCGGAGGAGTGGGTCGGCTTCGAGAGGGGGCCCTTGCCCGTCACGGTGGGACTGCCGTCGGCTGTTTGCTTCGAACCGGTGGAGACACCCTGGTGCGGGTGATCCGGATGGGTCGAGTGGACCGGATGCGCGGGGTCCTTGCTCCCCTGGCCCGGCGAGCTCCCTGAGCCGGGCTGACCCGCATTCCCCGAATTGCCCGGGGAGGGCGGTATGGCGGGAGAGGTGCTGGGCGGCGAGGACTTGGGCCCGTTACCCGGGCCACCGCCTCGCGAGCCGCCTTGAGGCCCGCCGCTGTTGGCGCCGCCACCGGCGCCTCCGGCGCCTCCAGTCGCTCCCGTGGCTCCAGTGGCTCCGGCGACTCCGGCGACTCCGGCGACTCCCACCGTCGACGCAAGCTGTCCGGACGCGGCGCTCAGCGGAGCGACCGTGCCGTTGGGGCCGGCGCTCTTCGTCGCCTGGCTGAGCTCCACGTTGGTGCCCGTCGATGAATCCTGTGACGTCGGCCAGACGTTGAATGAGACGAGGCCCACGAGAGTCACGAAGGCGATCGCGGCACCAGCCAGCAGAGCGCCGGACGCTCCGACCCCGACTATGAAGCTCTCGGGAGTGTTATTCGTCGATGTCTTGGTGGCCGCATGAGTCTCCCCCTCCCGCACGGCACGCCATTCGCGCGCACTCACGTAGTGGGCATCGTCTCATTTACGGCGGCCATTAGAAACCCCAATAACGGGTTAGCCACTTGTTCGATGCGATGGCCTACAGGTAACCGAGTGGATCGGTCGTCTGGCCGTCGATCCGGACCTCGAAGTGGAGGTGCGGGCCGAAGCAGTACCCGGTGCAGTCGCTCAGGCCGATGATCTGTCCCTGGGCGACCTGCTGGCCGACTGAGACGAGGAACCGCTCCTGGTGTGCGTAGCAGGTCGAGAGCCCGCCGCCGTGGTCGATGCAGGTGTAGTTCCCGTAGCCGCCCTCGGGTCCCGCGATCGTCACCGAGCCGGAGGCCGCTGCCCGAATCGGCGTTCCCGTCGGCACGCCGATGTCGATGCCGGGGTGGAACTCGTAGCCGTTGCCGATGTTGCGCGGGCCGTAGCCGGACGTGATCGGTCCGTTGACCGGCCAGATCAGGCCGTGCCCTCCGGCACGGATCGGGCCGGCCGGGAGCGCGCCCGTCGCGACCGAGAGCTGCTCGGCGATCTTCTGCGAGATGTCGCTCAGGTTGCCCTCGAGATGGTCCTGCTGATTTCGCACCTGCGTCAGACTGGCGTGCTGCTTGCGACGGGCCGTGGCCAGCTGCGTCGTCCGCGTCTTGAGCCGCGCCTTCGTCACGTCCAGCTCCTGCTTGCGGGCGGCGATCTCGTTCCGAGCGGAGCGAACGGTGTTGACGGTCACCTGCATCTCGTTGCGGAGCCCGCGGACGCGAGAGACGATGTCGTTGTCCTGATGCTGCAGCGTCTCCACATACTGCGCTCGCGCCAGCAGGTCGTCGAACCCGTGCGCCTGCAGGAGCACCGTAATCAGGTCGGGCTCGTTGGATTCGTAGATTGCGACGAGCCGCCGTTCGAGGATCTGGATCGCCTCGTGGAGGCGCTTCTTCAGGTGGTCGAGCCGGGCCTGTGCCTGGTTCAGCTCAGCCTGTTTCTGTGACAGCTCGGCGGCGACCGCCGCCTCGCGGTTTCGGAGTGCGGCGACCTGGGTCGTCAGGGTGTGGAGCTGCGCCGACTCGTGGCTGATCCGGGTGGTCAGGACACCGGCGTGGGCGCGCGCGTGGGAGAGCTTGCTCTGCGTTGAGTTGAGCTTCTGCTGGAGGCTCTGCCCGGAGGCGTTGCCAACCGTGAGCGCGCATGCGCACGCCACCACGGCGCCGAAGAGCGCCAGCATCAGCCGCTTGGATCCAGTCATCGAGCGTCAAGGTTGAACGCCCGCGGGCGGGCTTCTGAAAAGCGGGTTGCAGCCGTACATCCGGCGGCGGTATTTGCGGCCGCCGTTTGCGGCCGCCGTCGATGGCGAAGCCGGCTTACGCGACGCTTGAGACCGGCTCCGCCTTGGCGCCGTTGGCAGAGGCGCCATTGGTGGCCGCACCGTTGACCGCCTGCTCGGCCGCCTCGGCGGCCTGGGCGAAGCGCTCCTGGTAGGTGCGGGCCTGCATCCGCGAGATCACCAGGCGCTGAACCTGGGCCGTGCCCTCGAACAGCTGGTAGATCTTCGCGTCCCGGAACCACTTCTCGAGGGGGCAGTCGGTGGTCTGGGCGTAAGGACCGACCAGGTCCATCAGGGTCGTGGTGGCCCACATGGTCACGTCGCCTGCCTTGAGCTTCGACATGGAGCCCTGACCGCCCGTCATCGGGAGGCCGTTGCGACCCATCCAGGAAGCGCGCTGAACGAGCAGACGGGCCGAGTCGATCTCGGTCGCCACGTCGGCGAGCACCTGCTGGATCCGCTGCTCCTCGAGCGCCGGCTTGCCACCGTCGACGGTTTCGCCGCCCAGGTAGGAGAGCGTCCACTCGTATGCAGCCTGCGCGATGCCCAGGGCGGACGCGCCGACGATCGGGCGCGTCATCTCGAAGGTGGCCAGGGCGTTCGATGAGCCACCGGTCTGACCCGAGCGGGCTCGCTCGAGCTTCTTGTTGAGCTTGTCCGTCCCGCCGAGCAGGTTGTCGACCGGGATCCGGCAGTCCTCGAGGATCACCTCGGCGGTGTGGGACGCGCGGATGCCGATCTTCGACTCCTTCTTGCCCTGGCGGAGGCCCGGGGTTCCCGGGCCGATCACGAACGAGGCCTGGCCGCGATGGCCGAGCTCGGGGTCGACGGTCGCGACGACCACGTGGACGTCGGCGATCCCTCCGTTGGTGATGAAGACCTTGGTGCCGTTCAGGATCCACTCGTCGCCGTCGAGCTTGGCCGTGCTCTTCAGGCTCTTCACGTCGGAGCCGGCCTGCGGCTCGGTGACCGCGTAGGCACCGAGCGCGATCTCGTCATCGGTGCCGAAGCACTGGGGGACCCACTCTGAGATCTGCTCAGGGGTGCCCGATGCGGCGATGCCGGCGGCGGCCAGCCCGGAGCCCTGGATGGCCAGGGCGATGCCGGCGCAGCCCCAATGGAGCTCCTCAGAGGTGATCACACCGAGTTGGCCGCCCGGATCCGCGCCCATCCGCTGCATGTGCTCGAGTCCCTGCAGGCCCCACCTGCGGGCCTCCCTGATCACTTCCCAGGGGGTGCTCTCCTCCTGGTCGTGCTTGCGGGCGACCGGGCGAATGACCTCCCGGGCGAACTTGCGGACGTAGTCCCGGTGCTCGGTCTGTTGGTCGGTGAGCGCGAAGTCCATTTTCGAGCCTGCCTTTCGTGACGCGAGGGTGCTCCGCAGATCCGAGGGTGCTCCGCTAGGAGCAACCCGTTTCATGACGAGGAGCAACCCGTGTCATGCCTTGACTGACTGGTCAGTCAACCAGTTTACCGGACCGGAAGTGGGACCTGCCACTTACCGCGCATCGGCGGCGCCCGAGGCGCCGGGCGGGTTGCGGGTAGCGTTCCCCGCCGTGCGTCTCCCCCGCCCCGTTCAGAACGCGATCGACTGGGTGCGCTTCGACCTCTTCCCCAGGTTCGAGCCGCGCACGATCGCGATCGCCGGGGGCGGGCTGGTCGGTGTCCTGCTGCTCGGCTGGCTGATCGTCGCCGATCCCTTCTCGAGCGGGGGCAACGCGGAGACCCGCGTCGTCACGATCGCCGTCGCGACCGACAACGCCCAGCAGGCGCCGGTCGGGACGCTCGGCTTCCCGCTCGTGGCCACGCGCAACACGACGCGGATCAGCGGGCCCGACCCGACTGACGATGCCGCGGCAGCCGCTCTCGCCACGCATCCTCCCGCGCCCGAGGCGGCGCCGCTCGAGGCGGTGACCCTGGTGCCCGACGACAACTGGCAGGCCGGGATCGCGGCGTCGGTCCTCGCGGGTCCTCCCACGCGCATGCCCGTGCTCGTCAGCCAGCACGGCTCCGTGCCCGATGTGACCACCCAAGCGCTCGCGCAGCTCAACCCCCGCGGAGGCGGCGCCTCCGGCGGCGTCGCGCTCTATGCGGCCGGCGGTGCCTCCGTCCCCTCCGGATTGAAGTCGCAGGAGCTCCATGGCAACTCGCCCGCCGAGATCGCCAACTCGATCGACCAGCTCCGCCAGCGGCTCACGAAGGCCGAGCCGGAGCACATCCTGCTGGTCAGCTCCGATCGGCCGGGGTATGCGATGCCGGCGGCGGCCTGGGCCGCGCGCTCCGGTGACCCGGTTCTGTTCACGGGGCCCAGGCAGGTCCCGTCGGCCACCCTGGCCGCGCTGCGCCGCCACGCCGCCGCCACCGTCTACGTCCTCGGGCCCGAATCGGTGATCTCCAAGGACGTCGTGCAGCAGGTCGGCAGGGTGTCGGCGACCGTGCAGCGCGTCGGCGCCACCGGGGCCGTGCAGAACGCCCTCCTCTTCGCTCGGTACTCGGACGGGTCCTTCGGCTGGAACATCAACGACCCCGGGCATGGGATGGAGCTCGCCAACGCCGACCGGCCGCTCGACGCCGCGGCCGCCGCTTCGCTTGCCTCGAGCGGCAAGTGGGGCCCGCTGTTGCTGACCGACACGGCGGACGTCCTGCCCCCGGAGTTGAGAAGCTTTCTGCTTGACATCAAGCCGGGCTACGAGACAGATCCCACCCGGGCGGTGTACAACCACATCTGGCTGATGGGAGACGCAACCGCAATCGGCGGCGAGGTTCAGGCGGAGGTAGACGAGCTGGCGGAGCTGGCGCAGATCGGCTCGGGCGGCGGGTCCCAGGGAACCGCCGGCGGGGGCGTCGCGCAGCCGGGCGGGCTCGAGGGCGAGCCGACTCCAACGACACCCCAGAACGGGAAGAAGAAATGAGCGAGGCCGAGCGACCCGACAGGCTCTCCAGGACGGCGACGGTGGAGGACATCAGGGCGCTGGCCGGCCCGTCCACGCCCCATTTCGCGCTGCAGATCCGCGACCGCGTCCAGCGGTTGATCGAGGGGCTTCCCGAGGACGATCCTGTGAGGCGGGAAGGCGAGACCCAGGTCGCCCGCCTCGAGGAGCTCGCGCAGCACAGCGGGGATCCGCGGGGCGGCACCGGGGTGGCGCACTGATGAAGGAGCTTGCGGACGGCGTCTGGCACATCAAGTGCCTGCCCGGCCTGCCATGGGCGGTCAATGCGTACCTGGCTGAGGACGTCTTGATCGACGCCGGATGCCGGCAGTCCACGGGCCGCATCCTGAAACAGCTCGACGGGCATGAGGTGACCGCCCACGCCCTCACCCATGCGCATCCCGACCATCAGGGCGCGAGCCACGACGTCTGCGAGAAGCTCGGAATCCCATACTGGTGCCCGGAGCTCGACGTGCCCGCTGCCGAGGATCCCAAGCTGATCGACGAGCGCCAGCCGGACAAGTTCATGGCCCACTTCTTCTGGCGGATCTTCCACGGGCCGGGCCACAAGGTCGACAAGGCGATCAACGGGGGCGATCGGGTCGGCGACTTCGAGGTGATCGATGCGCCCGGGCACTCGGCCGGCCACGTCGTGTTCTGGCGAGAGTCGGACCGGGTGTTGATCATCGGCGACGTTCTGGCCAACATGGACCAGTACACGGGAATCCCGGGACTCCATGAGCCGAAGCCCGCGCTCACCCCCGATCCCGAGCGCAACCGCGAGTCGGCGCGCAAGCTCGCCGCCCTCGAGCCCGAGCTCGTCTGCTTCGGCCACGGCGCGCCGCTGCGAGACCCGCAGAAGCTCAAGGCGTTCGTCGCGGGCCTCTCCGGCTAGCTTGCTGCCGGCCCGAAGGATTCGATGATCCGGGCCTGGTACTCGCCGATCTGCTCCGGCGGGATGAAGTAGGTGGCGGGTGTGAGGAAGACGCCGTCGCCGCGCTCGGCGACCTCAGCGACCCGCGCGCGAACCTTGTCGAGCGGGCCAGCGGCGGTGAAGGTCTCGACCATCTCGTCGGGGATCTGCTCGGGGACGGCGGCCAGGTCGCCCCTGCGGAACGCGTCCCCCGCAGCCGCGGCGGCGTCGGCGAAGCCGTGCATCTGCCAGAGCGGCTTGTAGGTGCGGACCGTCGAGTAGAAGGCGATCGTGCGTCGCGCCGCGTCCAGCGCCCGCGCCTCATCGTCGTCGATCGCGCAGGTGATCGTGGGGATGAAGTCGATGTCCGAGCGCTGCCGGCCGGAACGCCGCAGGCCCGTCTCGAAGCTCGGGACCACCACCTCATCGAGCCAGCGCACCGGGCACATCGGATGGCCGATCAGCCCGTCGGCCACGTCGCCCGCCATCCGGCACATTCCCTCGCGCATCGCCGCGGCGTAGATCGGGACCCGGTCGCGGACCGGCTTGTGCGGCCTGACCCAGCCCCTGATGTCGATGTCCTGGTAGGTGCCCTCGTAGCGGATCGGCTCACCGGTTGAGGCCTTCTCCATGATCAAGCGCGTCGCCTCGATCGTCTCGCGCAGATGCGGGGCGGGCTTGCCGTAGTCGACCGAATGCCAGGTCTCGTTCAGCCGCTTGACGCCGGCACCGAGCCCCAGCCGGAAGCGCCCACCCGACATCTCGTCGATGTCGAGCGCGCTGACGGCGAGGATGAACGCGCTTCGGGTGAACGCCCAGGCGATGCCCGTCCCGACGCTGACCCTCTCCGTCTTGGCCGCCAGCCAGGTCGCCTGGGTCACGGAGCTGCGAAAGAGCTCCGGTGTCCAGACACAGTCGATGCCGGCGGCCTCGGCGGAGCTCGCCTGCTCGGCGAGCTCCCCCGGGGTGTCCCCGATCGCGGCTATCGAGATGCGATCGAGCGCCGTCATGCGGCTCAGCCCCGCCCGCAGACGGTGAGGCCGTAGGCCGTGGCCTCGCGGTCGGCCTTGGCGATATCGGCGTTCGGCTCGCTGCCCTTGGTCTGCAGCTGCTGCGGGTTGCTGTCCAGCTGGTAGGCCCCCGATTCGGCGGCATCGAGGATCGAATTGAGCGCGGCCTCATCGCCGGGCGGCGCTCCCAGGGCGCGGATCTTCTGGATCTCGTCCCTGATGCCGGAGCTGGCGATCTTGCCGACCCGCAGGAGCTGGGCCTGGGAGAGGTGGCTCGTGCCGACCTGCCGCTTGATCTGAGCCGCGGTGGCCTGGTCGCCCTGCGAGCAGATCTGGTCCG
>JAWVFG010000088.1:0-2757 GCA_033856335.1 Solirubrobacterales bacterium | reverse complement strand
ACCGGCTCATACAGGCCCGGGCCGCCCTCCCCGAGGCTCGCGGACGGAAGCATCCCGAGCGAGCCGGTGAGCATCGCAGCCTCGTCGCTGAGGATGTCGCCGAACAGGTTCTCGGTGACGATCACGTCGAAGTCCGCCGGCCGGGAGACGAGCTGCATGGCGGCGTTGTCGACCAGCAGGTGGTCGAGCTCGATGCCCTCGTACTCGGGGGCGAGCCTGGTGACGGTCTCCCGCCAGAGCCGCGATGTCTCGAGCACGTTGGCCTTGTCGACCGAGGTCATCCGGCCGCGCCGCTCGCCGGCCGCCTCGAAGCCGACCCGGGCGATCCGCTCGATCTCCTCGACCGTGTAGGCGCAGTCGTCGTGGGCCCGGTCGCCCTCACGACCGGAATCGCCGAAGTAGATGCCGCCGGTGAGCTCGCGTACGACGAGGAGGTCGGTGCCCTCGATCCTCTCTCGCCGCAGAGGGCTCGCGTCCAGAAGCGCCTCGCTCGGGCGCACGGGCCGCAGGTTCGCGAAGAGGCCCAGGCCCTTGCGAAGCCCGAGGAGTCCCTGTTCGGGACGGGGCGAGTCCGGGTCGGTCGTGTCCCACCTCGGCCCTCCCACCGCGCAGAGCAGCACGGCGTCCGACTCGCGGCACGCCTCCAGCGCCTCGTCGGTGAGGGGTGTCCCGTACTCGTCGATCGAGGCCCCGCCGATCGCGTGCTCCGCGATCTCGAAATCGCCGAGGGCCCCCAGGACCGGGACTGCGGCCCCGGCGAGCTCGGGGCCGATGCCGTCGCCGGGCAGCAGCGCGATCCTAGGCACGGCGGGCGTCGATATTGAGGCGGACGTAATTCAGAACCAGGGGATCCCCTTCGATCTCCAGGACCGCCTCCACGAACGGCCTGTGCAGGTCCTCGGGCAGACGCGAGAGGTGTGGGCCCATGGTCACCGTGGAGATGAACTCGAATGGGTGATCCGGCTGCACCGGCTTGTCCTCGAGCCAGCAGGAGACCTCCTCGAAGCCCGCTCTGCGGAGCCGCTCCTCCGTCACGTCGGGGGGAGCAAAGTTCCACATCATCGTCATGCCGCCGAAGTGGTCCACGTACTCGGGGCGGGTCGCGACCGTGGCGATCGCGCGCGCGTGATTCGCGACGTTTCCCTCTCCCCCGCACTGCGCGACCAGCCGGCCGCCGGGCTCGAGGACCGAGTGGATCCGGGAAAAGAGGCGGTCGTGGTCAATGATCCAATGGAAGGTGGCCGTGGAGAAGACAGCATCGACCGCGCCCGGCGCATCCTTTTGCTCGAGGAGCTCGGGAGAGAGATCGAGAAGGTCGGAGACGATCAGCGCGACCCGCTCGTCGCCGCCGAATTTCTCGCCGGCGACCTTGATCATCTCGGCGGAGCCGTCCACCCCGATGACTCGGCCGTCCGGCACCCGCTCGAGGAGCCGCTCAGTGACCCGGCCCGAGCCGCAGCCCGCGTCGATGATCGCCTCATCGGTACCGGGATCGAGGCGGTCGAGGACCTCCAGGCCCCATTGGTACTGCGGGTCCGAGACCTGTTCGTAGGTCTGCGCGTCCCACTCGCGGGGACCCGTGTTCATCGAGCCCGAGGAGCTCATAGCGAGGTCGTCACCGGCCCGCCGTCGGCGCGGCCGGCGGCCTCGAACTCGTCGATCCGGTCGGCGCGCTGCAGGGTCAGCGCCACATCGTCGAGGCCGTTCAGCAGGCGATGCTTGATCTCCTCGTCGATCTCGAACGCAAAGACGCCCTCGGCGCAGTTGACGGTCTGGTCGTCGAGATCGATCCGAGCCTCGCCGGCGCCCGCGACGGCGCGGCAGTGCTCCTCGTCCAGCACCACCGGCAGCAGGCCGTTCTTGGTGCAGTTGCTGAAGAAGATGTCCGAGAACGAGGGCGCGATCACCGCATCGAACCCGTAGTCCTTGAGGGCCCAGACGGCGTGCTCCCGGGAGGAGCCAGAGCCGAAGTTGCGGCCGGTGACCAGGATCGGGTGCGCTTCGAGCTCGATCTCGCCGGAGCGGAACCAGTCGTAGAAGAGGAACTCGCCGAAGCCGGTGCGCTCGATCCGCTTCAGGAACTGCTTGGGGATGATCTGGTCCGTGTCGACGTCGGAGCGGTTCAGCACGGCAACTCTTCCTTCAATCACCTCAACCGGTTCCATCGCGATCAGCTCCACTCCCTGATGTCCACGAAGGTTCCCTCGACCGCGGCGGCCGCGGCCATCTTCGGGCTCACCAGGTGGGTGCGCCCTCCGGCGCCCTGGCGGCCCTCGAAGTTGCGGTTAGAGGTGGAGGCGCAGCGCTCACCCGGGCTGAGGATGTCCGGGTTCATGCCGAGGCAGGCGGAGCAGCCCGACTCCCGCCATTCAAAGCCGGCGGACCGGAAGACGTCGTCGAGCCCCTCCTCCTCGGCCTGTGCCTTGACCTGCTGCGAGCCGGGCACGACCATCCCCCGCAGGGTCGAGGCGATCTGCCGGCCGTCAACGATCGAGGCAGCCTCCCGCAGGTCGGAGATCCGGGAGTTGGTGCAGGAGCCGATGAAGATCCTGTCCAGCTGGATCTCGGTCATCGGCGTGCCCGGCTGCAGGTCCATGTAGGCCAGCGCCCGCTCGGCAGCCTCGCGGTCGGCCGGCGAGTCCAGCTTGTTCGGGTCGGGGACCTGATCGGTCACCTCGACGACCATCCCGGGGGTCGTCCCCCAGGTCACCATCGGCGAGATGGCGACAGCGTCGACCTCGACTTCGCTGTCGAAGG
>JAWVFG010000087.1:0-4599 GCA_033856335.1 Solirubrobacterales bacterium | reverse complement strand
CGAACGCTCCGCGCGCGTCCGCCACGCGCGCGGACTTGGCCTCGGCGCCGCCGAGGGAGAGGAGCAGGCTGCAGCGCAGGGCCTCGTCGGGTTCATCCATCAGCTCGAGGACCTCGAGGGCGCGCCCATAGACATCGACCGCGTCCTCGTAGGCGAGCTGGTCCATGTCCTGCTCACCCGCCCGCTGCGCATAGTCGATCGCCTTCGCGAGATCGCCGCGGGGGGCGGCCTCGAGGAAGTGGTGAGCTAGCTCGCCCAGGCGCTCGTCGACATCACGGCCACAGATCTCCTCGATTGCCAGGCCGGCGCGCTCGTGGAGCGCCGATCGCTTCGGGGGGGTGAGCTCCTCGTAGAGGGTGTCGCGAACCAGAGCGTGGGCAAACGAGTAGTTGCCGTCCCCGAGATCGGTGACCAGGCGCTCGGCGATGGCCTCCCGGGCGGCTGTCATCAGGTCCTCGGGGCGAAGCTCGGCGACCCGCCAGACCAGGTCCTCCTCGAATTCGCGGCCGATCACGGCGGCCACCCGCAAAGCCTCGTTCGTCTTCTCGCTGAGCCGGTCGAGGCGGCGCCCGACGACCTCCCGCACCCCCTGGGGGATCTCGAGCTCCGCGGCGCTGCCTCCGCCGGTGAGCTTGCCCTCGCTGGCGAGCAGCCGGACGACCTCGCCGACGAAGAACGGGTTTCCGTCCGTCTGCTCCTGCACCGCCTCGGCCAGGCCGGGCGGGGCGGCGGCGCCCGCGGTCATCTCGAGGTAGCGCTCAACGGGGCCAACCGAGAGGCCGCGGAGCGGGATGCGCCCGCTGCCCTCGATGCCGGAGATCTCGCCGAGAACCCTGGCGAGCGGATGATGGCGGCCGAGCTCGACGTCGCGATAGGTGCCGAGGATCAGGAGCCCGCTCGAGGCGAGCTCCCTGACCGCGAAGCGCAGGAGGAGGAGTGACGGCTCATCGGCCCAGTGGAGGTCGTCGAGCACGATCACGATCGGCCGGTCACGAGCCGCCGCCAGCATCAGGCTCGTCACCGAGTCGAACAGCCTGAATCGGGCCTCCTCGCTGTCCGTGCCCTTCGCCGGCTCGATGTCGAGCTTCTCGGCGACCTCGGGGATCAGCTGAGCGATCTCGGGCGCGCCCCCACCGAGCTGCCAGCCGAGGGCGACCGGATCGGCGTCCCGCACGTATGAGCGGACGGCCTGCACCCAGGGCCAGTACGCGGGCGCGCCCTCGTCCTCGCGGCAGCGGCCCCAGTAGACGCGGGCGCCGCTGACCCGCGCATAGGTGGCGAGCTCCTCCGCGGCGCGCGTCTTGCCGATCCCGGGCTCGCCCACCAGCAGCTGGAGCGACCCGCGACCGGCGAGCGCCCCGTCAACGGCCTCGCGCAGCCGCTCGAGCTCCCGCTCACGACCGACGAACACCCCACCGGCGAGGCTCTCCAGCGGGTTGGAGGCCCGCTCCTCCGCCGGCTCCGCCGGCTGCTCCTGGAGAGCGGCGAGCATTCGCTCGCGCGCCTCGGCGGCTGAGGCGGGCCGATCCTCCGGGCGCTTGGCGAGCAGCGCGAGAACCACCAGGTCGAGCGCCTCCGGCACCTGAGGGTTGTGGCGGGAGGGCGGCACCGGATCCGCGTGCAGATGCTGGGAGATGATCGAGACCGCGTCGTCGCCCGGGAAGGGCGGCTGGCCGGTGAGCATCTCGTAGAGGAGTGCGCCGAGCGAGTAGAGGTCGCTCCTCGGGCCCGCGGCCTCGCTGAGCGCCTGCTCGGGCGGCAGGTAGGCGACCGTGCCGACCAGCGTGCCGCCGCTGACCCGCGCCCGAGCCTCGGTCGTGGCCAGGCCGAAGTCGCCGAGCCGCGCGTGCCCGTCGTCGTCGATCCAGACATTCGCGGGCTTCAGGTCGCGGTGCACGATCCCGCGTGCATGCGCATGCTCCAGCGCGCGGGTGACGTCCGATGCGATCTCGACCGCACGCGTGACCTCGAGGGGCCCGCCTGCGGCCGCGAGCAGGCCCGTGACGTCTCCGCCGGGCATATACCGGCTGACGATGAACGGATTGCCTCCCTCCTCCCCGGTGTCCAGGACCGTGACGACCTGCGGGTGGTCGCCCAGCTTGCGCATCGCCTCGGCCTCGCGCCGCGCCCTGGCCTGGATGCCTGCGCCCACTCCCTCCGTGTCGAACAGGGCCACGGCGACCTCCGAGCCGGTGGCGGTGTCATCGGAGAGATAGACGCGCTTGCGCCCGCCCTGCCCCAGGAAGCGGCGGACGCGGTAGCGGCCCGCGATCTCTGTGGGAACGTCGGCGGGGAGCGGCTCGGCGCGCGGCTGGACGACGGCCGGCTCCGCGCTCAGCTCATTGCCGCATGAGTCGCAGAACCGCGCCTCATCACGATTTTCGTTACCGCAGGACGGACACCGCATGGCCCTGCCTAGTAAATCAGCCGCAGGCGGCCGGTCCATCGGGAATGACCCCTACGTGCCCCTAGCCGTTGAGCCGGGAGAACATCCTGCGCTGTGACTTGTAGAGGCCCGGGAACTCCGCGTAGAGGCGGTCATACGCCTCGCGGGTGGTGGGATCCGGCTCGAAGACCCGGTCGACCGGAACCAGCTCGCGCACCTCGTCTCGTGAGACCTCCTCCATGGCCAGACCGGCGAACAGGGCCGCACCGCGCAGATTGGCGTGCGCCGGGTTTGCGACCCGTTCGATCGTGCGATCCATGACGTCGGCGTGGATCTGGCACCAGAGGTCGGGAATCGCGCCACCGCCGAAGATGCGGAGCGGATCGAGGCGGTGCCCGGCGAAGCGCTCGACCGCCTCGTGGAGCCAGCGGCTGTTGTAGGCGACGCCCTCGAGCACCGACCGGATCAGGTCGGCGTTTCCCGTCTCCACCGAGAGGTTGTGCCAGCCGCCGCGGGCGTTGCGGTCGTCCACCGGGGAGCGCTCGCCCGCGATCCAGGGGGTGAAGAGGATCCCGCCACTGCCCGGCGGGGAGCTCGCCGCGAGCTCGATCAGCCGCTCGAAGCTCGCCGCGTCCCCGGTGGTGAAGCTCTCTCGCAGCCAGCGCAGGCAGAGCCCGGCCGCCTCGTGGTTGTTGGCGACGAGGTAGCTGCTCGAGTCGAGACCGGGGACGGTCGCGATCGAATGGAGGGGATCCGTCTTCTTGCGGGGGAAGGGCAGCGAGATCCAGGAGGTGGTGCTGATGGTCATGTGCGCCTCGCCCTCCCCGATCGCCCCACAGCCGAGCGCCGCGGAGTGGAGGTCCGGAGTGCCGGTGACGACCCGTGCGCCGGGATCGATGCCGAGCTCCGAGGCCACCTCCGGACGGATGCTCCCGACCAGAGAGCCGGTCTCGACCAGCGGCGGGAGCTTGCCGGGATCGAGGCCCGCCCTGCGGACGAGCCGCGGGTCATAGTCGAGCCGGTCCAGGTGCCGGTTGTCGGTGAGCCAGGCGCCGCTCATCGAGGCGTGGGTGGCCGCGGCCCGGCCGGTGAACCGCATGGTCAGGTAGTCGACGGGCTCCATGTACCAGCGGGCGGCGGCCGCGATATCGGGCTCGTCGCGCTCCAGATGGAGCATGTGGCTGACGGGATCCCCACCGAACGGCGAGGGCACCCCGCCGGCGCGACGGATCCAGCTTGCGAGCGCCGACGGTGAGTAGCCCATCAGCGGACCGCCGACGACGCCGCGGGAATGGCGGGCGCCGCGCGTGTCGAGCCACATCACACATGGCCCGACGGGCTCCCCGGCCTCGTCGACGGGGATTGTGCTGGCCCACTGCCCGGTACAGGAGACGGCGACGACCCGATCCGGGGGGATTCCCTCGAGCACGGATCCCGACAGCTCGCGCACCATCTCCCACCAGGCCGCGGCGTCCTGGATCGCGCCGCCGCCGGGGAGCCGCTCAGTCTCGTAGGTGCGCTGTGCGACCGCGGCGAACTCGCCCGCGAGCGAGAGCGCGCCGACCTTGAGGGCGCCGCTGCCCAGGTCGATCGCGAGAACGAACCGCTCGGAGCGCGGCTCGCTCACGCCTCGGCGGGAACGCTCTGCTGGGAATCCATCAGCTGGGTCATCACGCCCCGGATCAGCTCCTCCGCCTCGACGTTGCTCCCGCCCGGAACGCCGCCGTAGACGGCGCTCGACTCCGCCGGCTCGTCGCCGCGATCGCGCGCGTAGGCGACGGCGCCGTCGAGGTCCGCGGCGAATGCCTCGACCACGCCGGCCTGGGTCTGCGGCCGGGTGACCGCCATGTGCAGGGCGTTTGGGTACTGGAGCCCGTTGAAGCGCCACCCGCGCCGCTTCATCTCATCGTTGACGTGGTAGATGTCGAAGTCGTCCGACGTGAAGGCGAACAGGAAGGTCGGCTCACCCAGCAGCCGCAGCTCGGGATGCGAGCGAACGGCTTCCTGCATCGCCGCCGAGGTCTCGAAGATGCGCTTCGCGTACTCGCGATACCCCCCGCGCCCGATCGAGACCAGCGAGGCCCAGGTCGCGGCCAGCAGCCCATCGGAGCGCGAACCCTCCATCCCCGGCGAGAAGTACTTGCCGCCGCTCCAGTCCGGCATGAAGAAATAGCAGCGGTTGCGCAGCTCCCGGTCGCGGAAGAGCAGCGTCG
>JAWVFG010000086.1:0-3284 GCA_033856335.1 Solirubrobacterales bacterium | reverse complement strand
TACGACGCCCTCCGCCCGCGGTACCTCCCGATGGATCGGGCGACCCAGGGACGCGAGATCCGCAAGCTGGTCGCCGCCCCCGACTTCATGCTCGGCAGCGTCCAGGCGATCACCGACGACGGTGCTTTGGTGGTCGTGTCCTACTCGGCCAGCCAGATCGGCCCGTACGCCAGTGGTGCCGGGCGAGTCATCCTCGTTGTCGGCAGCCAGAAGATCGTGGCCGACCTCGACGAGGGCATGCGCCGCGCCCGCGAGCATGTCATGCCGTACGAGGACGCATCCCTTCGGAAACGGATCGGCGTTCCGACCCGGCTTGCCAAGCTCCTCGTCATCTTCGAGGAGCCGCGACCCGACCGGATGACTGTGGTCCTGGTGCGTGAGCCGATCGGCGTCTGACCGTTGCTCTGACCGTCGAGCGGTTCGTCGCCTGGTTCGGCAATGCTCGGGATTGGGCGCTGGCCGCGGCGTCCGCCCGGAGTGTCACGACCGCATCAACCCCCCGGCGGCGCCGGTGTCACCGCGAGCCTCAACAGGTGCGCCGGACGATCCCCGGCACTGGCCAGCCGGACCTGCGCCCCCGGTTGAAGGACCGTCGCCTCGCGAGCGCCGATCTGGTCCTGCGAGCCGCCGGCCGGTTGCACATCGACTCGTCCGTCGAGCGCGAGCAGAACCGCGGGTCCGGCCGATCCGACGTCCGCCATCACAGCGCCCGGCGCGAGCGTGATCTCCTCGAGTGTCTCCACGTAGGTGCCCGGGAGCGCTCCCAGACCAGACGACTCGAACACCCGCGAGGCGGTTGGAAGGGGCATGGGGGCACCGCGGTTGGTTTCCGAACGGACGGACAGGAACACCCAATCGTTCGACCAGGGATTCAAAGTCCCGAGGGTGCCGGCCGCGATCAGCAACACCAGCGCGATCGAGAGCAGGCGGCCGTCTCGCCAAGCCGGCCGAAGCCAGATCAGGCCCACCGCAGCGGCCAGGGCCACGATCAGGAGGGCCAACGCGGCACTCAGTACCCGATCATCGGCATTGACGTGCGCATGCGCCGCCTGGGTCGCAATGAACCCGACGTCGCCTGGACCGACCCGGATCGTCCGGCCGTCGTCGAAGGCGACTGTCGCGACACCCTTCAGCGAGTAGGCGAAGCCCGAGTAGGGGTGGGCGTGCGGTCCCAGCGTGGCTCCGGGCGGTTGTGTGAGCTCGAGGATGCTGAAGTAGTCAGCACCCTTTGGCAGGGCCTGAGCTGGCTCTGTCACGAGTGTCCGGGTAGCCGTGACCGACGAGTCGGCCGGCGGGGCGTTGAGGCGAAGCCCGACCAGGCCGACCGCGAGAACGGTGACGATCGCGACACCGGCACCCAGCGCGAGCCGTCTGGGCGTTCGCGGATCGTTCGGGCGTGAGCCCGACGTGGCTCCAAGCACCGCCCCGAACATGAGCCAGGCGACGAGCGCCGCAATCGGAGCCGCGACCCCGAGGTTGAGCATCATGAATGACCCGTGCATCGGGTCGGGCGGGGTCAGCGCGGCCGGAGTGGTGGCAGCGGCCGAGGGGAAAGCGAGCCCCAGGAGCGGCATGACGACCGCTCCGGCGATGAGCCAGCAGATGGCGCCGTAGACAAGACCCGATGCCACGCTCGGGCGCAGTCGGCCTCGGTCAGCGGCCGCAAGGTAAAGAAGCGCGGCGGACGCCAGCCCGATGAGCAAGAGGGCCCAGCCGAGCCAGAATCCGGGGTCTTCCGCGGGCACGACGACCCGGTTGAACATCGGTGCCGTGGCCAGCGTCGGGAAACCGAGGGCCGGGCATACGGTCAACCAGCCGATCCAGGCCGCGATTCCGGCCAGGCCGCCCAATACTCGTCCCATGGCCCCATAGTTGCGTGCAGTGTCAACCGACGATGCCGACATTGTTCCGATGGATTCCCGGTGGGAGGGCATCCTCAGGGGCAGGTCAGCGCTGGCCTTCCCCCAACGGCTCGGGCGCCGGCTCTTCTCCCTCGTACCGAGTGCCCTGCGCTGCAAGTTCTGCAATGCTCCATTTCGCGGCAAATACGCAGGCGTGTTCGGGATGATCGGCTATACGCCTTCGCGGAAAAACCCGAACATCTGCGAGCGCTGCATCGAGCGTGCCCCGGAAGGAGGTGCGCTGGTCCCCGTCAGCGTGCTCTTCGCAGACGTGCGTGGCTATACGTCCATCGCCGAGCAGCTGTCCAGCGTCGAGACGACCGCGCTCCTCCATCGCTTCTACGCCGCGGCTTCCGGTGCACTCCTCGCCCACGATGCGATCCTGGGCCAGATCGCCGGGGATGAGGTCATGGCGATCTTCGTGCCCGGACTCGCCGGCTCAAGCTTCCCCCGGCAGGCGGTCCAGGCCGCTGGGGCGCTCTTGCGCGGCATTGGATACGGGACGCCGGCGGGGAGCTGGCTGGAGGTCGGCGTCGGGATCTGCACGGGTGAGGAGTACGTCGGCAACGTGGGCGGCGGCGGCTTCAAGGACTTCACCGCCATTGGCGACATTACGAATACGGCCGCTCGCCTCCAGGCGTCCGCCAGTGGCGGAGAGATCCTCATGTGCGAGGCAACCTACGAGGCCGTGGCGGGCGCCTACCCGGTCGCCGAACCCCGACAGCTTCAGCTCAAGGGAAAGCGGTCCACCGTTCAGAGTTTTCGAATTCGCATCGACTGAACCACGGGCTCAGGGCCCTGTGGCTGCGCATCTGACTTGACCCTCGTAGAACCCAGGCGGGCGAGCGGTTCGCCGATCTCGCGCTCCTGGTGACCTATCGCAATCGTGGTCAGGTAGCCACGGGCGGGTCAGCCCTAGAATGCCCCAATGTCCGCCAGCTTCGAACCGCCAACCGGAAACGGCTAAACACACCAACGTCGGATGACACTGTCGCCGACGCCACGGCATCCTCTCGTGCAGCCGTTCTCAATCCAGATTGCGGCGCGGACCCTTGATGACCTCCGAGGACGTCTCCGCGCGACACGATGGCCGGATGAGGTGCCCGACAGCGGTTGGGACTACGGTACGAACCTGGGCTATCTCAAGAAGCTCGTGGCCTACTGGGGCGACGTCTTCGATTGGCGCGAACAGGAGCGTCGGCTCAACGAGCTCCCGCAGTTTCGGACCGACATCGATGGATCGCAGATCCACTTCGTCCACGTCCGCGGAAACGGGCCGGCGCCGTTTCCTTTAGTGCTCACGCACGGCTGGCCGAGCTCATTCTTCGAGTTGACGAAGCTCCTCCCTCTTCTCGCGGACCCGGCGGCACACGGCGGGGACCC
>JAWVFG010000085.1:0-2811 GCA_033856335.1 Solirubrobacterales bacterium | reverse complement strand
TCCTCGCCTTCCTCGATTCCCTGGAGACGGCGCGACACAACACCGTCCGGACCCGGAACGCTCGCCTGGCCGCCCTCCACTGCTTCTTTCGCTATGTCCTGGACTGTGATCCCTCTCACGCGGCGCTTTGCCAACGGGTTCTGGTCATCCCCGTGAAGAAGGCCACGCGGCCCGCGCTGGGATACCTCAGCGCCGAGGAGTTGGGAAACCTGCTGGGGCAGGCCGATCGCTCCACCCGGGAGGGCAAGAGGGACTACTTGCTCCTGGCCCTCCTCTACGACACCGGCACCCGCATCCAGGAGCTCCTCGACGTGACGCCGGCCGATTTCCACCTCACGAGCCCCGCGTTCGTGCGCGTCCTGGGGAAGGGGAAGAAGGAACGGCTGTGTCCCCTGCTGCCGCAGACGGCGCGCGTCGTGTCGCGCTTCTTCGAGGTCGAGGGGCACCACGTCGAAGACATGCGCCCCCTCTTCCGGAATCGACGTGGGGAGAAGCTGACACGCCAGGGCGCCCGGTACTTGCTCAAGAAATACCTGGACGGCGCGGCCAAGACGATGCCGCGGCTCAACCGCTCCGGCATCAGCCTGCACACGCTCCGCCACACCAAGGCCATGCACCTGCTGCAATCGGGCGTCCCGATCATCACGATCAAAGACGTGCTCGGCCACGCGGACGTTAAGTCGACTGAGGTTTATGTCCAGACCGATCTGGAGGCCAAGCGCAAGGCCCTGGAGCAGGGAGGCGCGGCATCGAAGGACGTCCGCCGATCGCGGGAGCTCGCCCCGGATCTCCTCACGTGGCTCGAGTCCCTGTGACGGGATTATGGAAAGCGACGCACGAACTCAGGGCACGGAAGCCCGATTCCCTCCGCGTTGCTGAACATAACGCCCGGCTTACCATAATGGATCCCCCGGGCCGTCTCGAAGCGGATCACGGGAGCAGGCGCCGCTTTGGGACGCAGTTCGCGAAGCCGCTGGCGGACCACGGTGTAACCACCCGAGAAACCACGTTGCCGCAGTTCCTCCAGGAGCCGCGTCGCGGTCAAGTCGGGATAGCGTCCCAGCAGTTCCTCGAGCACGGGCTCGTAACGATCGAGTTGACGCGACCGCCTTCGGGAGGGCGCGGCGGCATCGCTGCCGGCCCTCTGGGCCTGGACCTGGGCCAGCACACCACTGACGGTGTTCCGCGCCAGTCGCAGATCCGAGGCGATCCGCCGGATCGAGGCGCCGCCGCGCCAGCGGGTGATGATCTCATTGCGCTTTTGCTCGGTCATGGGCGTGCATCTCCGCGATCAGGTCTTCGGCCAGTGCGGCCACAGTCGAGGCGTCACGGCCCAACCGTGCGAAGGCCGGTGTGAGCACCAGGCGATCGCAGGGGGTCAAGCCGGCCCGGCCCTGATGCCGCAGCCAGTTCTCGATCCGGCCCAGGTCCTCCAACACGTGGGCCAGCCGCCGCGCGATCCGATTGCCCGGTCGGCTGAGCCGCGGGTCCCAGGCCCAGCCGCCCTCGTACCGCGCCTGCTGCAAGGCCTGGCGCGGCTGGGTGAGGATGTACTCCTTTTGGGTTTGCGCGGGCGCGGCCAGGAGCAACTCCACCACGCCTTCGACTTCGGCGGTCGCCAGCTGGTCGCGATGGAGCGTCGCCAGCACGTCGAGTTGGTTGCCGGCCGGCAACCGCACCAGCGACCGCGCCGTGGTGGCGGTCAGGAGTCCCAGCCGGAGTTCTTCCCTGGCTTCGTCGGCGAGCTTCTCGACCAGCGCCAGCCGCCGGCAGACCCAGGTCTTGTGGTGGCCGAGCAGCTCGGCGACCTCGACCTGCG
This sequence comes from Solirubrobacterales bacterium, assembly GCA_033856335.1. Lineage (GTDB taxonomy): Bacteria > Actinomycetota > Thermoleophilia > Solirubrobacterales > 70-9 > DASUPK01. The sequence goes on along the minus strand of JAWVFG010000085.1, from coordinate 992 downwards.
TCAGGCCGTCCTCACGGACCAGGGAATGAACGATCCAGGCGTCTTCCCACTCCTGGGTGCGCCGGCCGGTCTGGTTGAGCCCGAAGATGGTCACCTTGGCCAGGCGCTCGTCGGCCTCGAGCACTCGGGTACCGACGGTCTTCAGGCCGAGCGCCCGCGCGGCGGCGAGCCGCTTGAAACCATCGAGCACCTCGTAGGTCTCCTCGCGGAGACAGACGACCAGGGGCGTCTGTTGCCCGTAGCGCCGCACCGAGCCGGTCATGGCGGTCTCGGCGTCGGGGTCGGGGAGGCGATAGCGTCGATAGCGCTCGCCCAGTTGGGTCAGGGGCAGGGAGCGGACATCGCCAGTGTGCCAGTCTGCCATGTGCGGCCTCCTCAGAGGATGCGCCCCTTGCCGAGAGAGGAAACGGGGGGACCGGAGCGCCCGGCCCACCCGCTCCCTCCTCGGTCTTTGGGGGCAACAGAACGATAGTCCTCAGAGCGGGGGATTCTCAATATGTGACGACATGAACCGAGCCATCGTCGGTGGTCCGCGATGACAGCGGCGTTGCGGTCGGCCCCCGCGAAGGCGTCGCTGCCGGAGTCGGGCTTCGCGCTGTTGGACGCGTCGTAACGCCCGGCGACAGGAGCAGGAACAGAAGTGCTGCAGCGGGGAACGCGGCGTGGGGAGGAAGAGAACGTAGCAGCCTGGCCGATCGCAGGGCAGGCCGGAGGATTGTTCCGGAATTCCGTCTGGACGCTGGCCCTCGCCGGCCGGGGGGAGTGTGGTGGGCGGGTCGGTCGTGGGTGGTGGCTGAGCCGTGACCAGGGGTGGCTCGGGCTCGACTTGGGGAGGTGGCGGCGGTGGCTCGGGGTCAGTCGAGCGCTGTTGCCGGCGGCGGCGATAGCGTCGCGCCTGGTCGCTGCGGCGTTGTTTCCCGTGGGAGGTCGCCCTGTAGCTCTGAGCGGCACGCCAGCGCCGCCAGCGCTGGGCCGAGTGTTGGCAGGCCGGA
>JAWVFG010000084.1:0-38641 GCA_033856335.1 Solirubrobacterales bacterium | reverse complement strand
TGCGCCTCCTCGCTCTCGGGCGCGATCTCGACCGCGCACGCGATCCGCAGCGACGAGGTGACGGTCGGCCTCGCCGGCGGGGTCGAGTCCATGTCGCGGTCGGGGTGGGCCTTCATGAAGGGCGAGGCGCCCTTCATGCCCCGCGGCCCGGTCCTGATGCTCGACACGATGTGGGCCGGCGCGGGTGGTCCGCCCAACCCGGCGCTGCTCGCGCGTGACGCATACATCGACATGATGCGGACGGCGCAGAACGTCGCCGATCGCTACGAGCTGACCCGCGAGGAGATCGACGCCTTCGCCCTCCGCTCCCATCAGCACGCGGCCGCAGCGCGCGACTCGGGCCGCTTCGCCGAGGAGATCTGGCCAGTGGAGATTCCAGCGACCCGCAAGGAGCCGGCCCACACGGTCGAGCACGACGAGAGCATCCGCGACGACACCACCGCGGAGAAGCTCGCGGCTCTGCCGCCACAGCCGGACACGACCCAGATGACCGCGGGCAATTCCTCGCCGCTGAACGACGGCGCCAGCGCCGTCGTGCTCGCCAGCGCCGAGGCGGCAGAGGAGCTCGGCGCCGAGCCGCTGGCTCGCGTCGTCGCCTCGGCGACCCACGCGCTGGACCCGCAGGTGATGGGAATCGCGCCCGCGTTCGCGATGCCGAAGGCGCTGAAGCGCGCCGGGCTCGCCCCCGAGGAGATCGACGTCTGGGAGGTCCACGAGGCGTATGCGGCCCAGGCGCTCGGCGTGCTGCGCGAGCTGCCGAACCAGCTGGACGGCTTCGAGGTTCCCGACGATCGCCTCAACCCGAACGGCGGCGCGGTCGCGATCGGCCACCCCTTCGGATCCTCCGGCACCCGCTACGTCCTAACGCTGGCGACCGAGCTGCGCCTGCGCGAGCTGCGCTACGGCGTTCTGGGCGTCTGCGTCGGGTCCGGCCAGGGAGTGGCGCTCGTCCTGGAGAACCCGAGAGCCGCGTAGGCCGTGGACGCCGCGACTCCCAGCGCCCCGCCGCCCGTCGGTGAGCGAGACCACGTCCTCGGCTCCGATCGGCCCGAGGTGACACTGATCGAGTACGGGGACTTCGGCTGCCCGCACTGCTTCGCCTCGTGGCGGCCCGTCGAGTCCCTGCTGGAGCGCTACGACACCCTGAGGCTGGCCTGGCGGAACTTCCCGGATCCCGATCTTCATCCCGGGGCCGACCTCGCCGCGGAGCTCTCGGAGCTCGCCGCGGCGCACGGGAAGTTCTGGGAGGCGCATTCCCTGCTCCTCGCCGGTCGCGAGCAGTTCCCGCGCGAGGAGCTGCTCTCGGTCGGACGGAGGCTCGAGATCGACCCGGCAGAGGTGGAGTCGGCGCTCGAGGATCACACCTATCGCGAGCGCGTGCTCGAGGACGTCGCCGGCGGCACGAAGGCGGGGGCCCATGGCACGCCCACGTTCTTCATCAACGGCGAACGCCTCGTGGGGCACTGGCGACAGCTCGCCCAGAAGATCCCGGGCGCCATGGAGAAGACATGACGGAAGCGGACGCCCCGATCGCCGCCGGAATGCCCGAGACGCCCGACCGGGATGGTGCCTTCCCGCGTCTCGACGAGGACCAGATGACGCGGTTCCGCGGGCTCGGCCAGAGCCGCACGACCGCGCCGGGCGATGTCCTCTTCGCCGAGGGCGACGGAGGCAGCGACTTCTTCATCATCGCGTCGGGGTCGGCGGCGATCGTCCAGGGTTATGGGAGGGAGAACAGGGTGATCGCCGTCCATGGCGCGCGCCGCTTCCTCGGCGAGCTCAGCATGCTCACCGGCCAGCGGATCTATCTGAGTGGGGTGGTCAGCGAGGGCGGAGAGGTGATCCAGGTCCCCGTCGAGAAGCTGCGCGAGATCGTCGCCGAGGACAAGACACTGAGCGACATGATCCTCGGCGCCTTCATGGCCCGGCGCTCGATCCTGATCGACGCCGAAACGGGAATCAGGCTGATCGGCTCCCGGTTCTCCCCCGACTCCCGCCGACTGCGCGAGTTCCTCGCCCGCAATCGCATGCCGCACCAATGGATCGATCTCGAAGAAGACGACGACGCGGACGCCCTGCTGGATGGGCTCGCCATCGAGCCCGGCGAGACGCCGGTCGTGATCGGGAGCGGCGGTGAGATCTTGCGCAACCCGACCAACGAGGAGCTGGGTCTGTCGATCGGCCTCGGGTCAAGGGGCGCGACCCCGGCGCTCTGCGACGTCGTGGTCGTCGGCGCCGGGCCGGCCGGGCTGGCGGCGTCGCTGTACGCCGCTTCGGAGGGGCTGGACGTTCAGGGCGTGGAGGCGGTCGCCAGCGGCGGTCAGGCTGGGACATCGGCGAGGATCGAGAACTACCTCGGTTTCCCCGCCGGAGTGTCCGGCAGCGAGCTGGCTCAGCGTGCCGGTGTCCAGGCTCTCAAGTTCGGCTCGCGTCTCGCCGTGCCGGCCGCGGCCGTCAGGATGAGGAGTGAACCGGGGCGGCATGAGATCGAGCTCTCCAACGGCGAGACGGCCACCGGCCGCACCGTGGTGATCGCCTCCGGGGCCCAGTACCGCCGCCTCGACGTGCCGCGGCTCGACGAGTTCGAGATGGGCGGCGTCTACTACGCCGCCACCCAGTCGGAGGCGCAGCTCTGCGCCGGCGACCCGGTTCTGATCGTCGGTGGCGGGAACTCGGCCGGCCAGGCGGCGATGTTCATGTCCCGCAGCGCGTCGCAATGCCGGCTGCTGATCCGGGGCGGTGACCTGGGGAAGTCGATGTCCCGGTATCTCGTCGATCAGATCGAGCGCAACGACCTGGTCAAGGTCTGCCTCCACACGGAGGTGGTCGAGCTCGGCGGCGAGCGCGAGCTCGAGACGGTGACGGTCGCCGACGCCCGCTCCGGAGAGCGGAGCACCGTCCCGGCCAAGGCGCTGTTCGTCTTCATCGGCGCCCTGCCCCATACCGAGTGGCTGGAGGGCCAGCTGGCCACCGACGACGACGGGTTTCTGCTCACCGGCCGGGACGTCCAGGACGGGGCTCTCGCGGAGCACAACGGTGATGCCCCGTATTTCCTGGAGACCAGCCGCCCTGGGATCTTCGCCGTCGGCGATGTCCGTTCCGGATCGATCAAGCGCGTCGCCTCCGCCGTTGGCGAGGGCTCGATGGCGGTCCGGCTGATCCACGACAGGCTCGCCGCCCACTAGCCTCAAGAAAGGAAGGCGGACTCGATGCCCACGTGCACACACCTCGATCAGGTTCAGGTCAAGCAGCTCCCCGAGTCCGTGGAGGGCTGCGAGGAGTGCCTGGCCGCCGGGGACCCCTGGCTGCATCTGCGCATCTGCCTCGAGTGCGGAAAGGTCGGGTGCTGCGACGACTCGCCCAACCGCCACGCGAGCGCCCACGCTCGGGAAAGCAGTCACCCGCTGATCCGCTCGCTCGAGCCGGGCGAGGAGTGGTCCTGGTGCTACATCGATGACTTCGCCCTGCTGATACCGGACGTCAGCGGCGAAACCCGGATCCCACCGTCGCCCCTCGGCGGCTAGCGTCGCTCGTGGTCGCCGGGAACGCCGAGAACAAGGTCCAGTTCGGCATCTCGGTCGTCCCCGCGACCGACGACCTCGATCGCATTCGCAAGATCGTGGGAGCCGCCGACGAGGCTGGGCTGGCCCTCGTCGGAGTCCAGGATCACCCCTACCAGCACCATTTCCTCGACACCTGGTCACTGATCCCCGCGCTCCTCGCCGAGACCAAGCGCATCTCGTTCTTCACCGACGTGGCGAACCTGCCGCTGCGGCCGCCGGCCGTGCTGGCGAAGGCCGCCGCGTCGCTCGACGTGCTCAGCGGCGGCCGTTTCGAGCTCGGCCTGGGCGCGGGCGGCATCCCCGACGTGATCGCGAACTTTGGCGGTCCGCGGCGGACGCCCGGCGAGTCCGTGGAGGCGCTCGAGGAGGCCATCGACTTGATCAGGCTGCTGTGGTCGGATGAGCGCTCCGTCTCGTTCGAGGGCAAGCACTACCGGCTCAACGACGCGCGGCCCGGCCCGCCGCCGGCCCACCCGATCGGGATCTGGGTCGGCGCGTTCAAGCCCCGGATGATCCGCCTGGTCGGTCGGAAGGCCGATGGCTGGGTGCCGTCGCTCGGGGTGCTGACGCGGGAGGAGCTGCGAGCCGGCAACAAGCAGATCGACGCGGCGGCCGAGAAGGCGGGACGCGATCCCGCATCGATCCGGCGAATCCTCAACGTGCAGGGTGTGATTGGCGACGGGCCCGCGCCGGCCCGAGCGGAGCTCCCGGTCGGCTATCTGGCGGGCGAGCCACCCGCCGGTCCGGCCGACTGGTGGGTCGAGACGATCGGTGGCTACGTGGACGACGGCTTCGACACGATCGTCTTCTGGCCGGTGGTTCCCGGGATCGATCAGGTCGAGCGGCTCGCCGCCGACGTCATACCGGCCTACTGCTCGTAGCCCTCGACCGTGTCGGCGCTTCGCGCCTCGGCATCGTCCGGGTCCTGGCCGAACTCCTCACGCGCCCGCCGCTGGCGCAGCAGGTCCCAGCAGCGGTCGAGCTCGACCTTCACGGCGCGCAATCTCTCCCTGTCTTCCTCCAGGGCGTTGTCGTCCGCGCCGTCCTGCTGCTCTCGCTGACGCAGGTCCTTCTCCTCGGCCACCAGACGATCGATCTGGGCGGTGATGCTCTCGTCGCTCATTGCCAGGATCCTACGCCTCCGTGGCACGCGGCCCGGTGATATGCGCGCGGCCGGCCGGCGGTAGCGTTCAGGCATGGCGCCGGTATGGCCAGAGCTCGCCTATGACGCGTGGAGCGATACGTGCGACACCCTCCATGCCCATACGCAGGTGCTCGGAAAGCTCGCGGTGGAGCTCGCTCCCCCGGAGCCGCAGCTTCAGCACTCGGCCCTCCGCCTCACCGCGCGCGGTTGGGAGACCTCGGCGCTGCCCGCTCCGGATGGCTCCGGGGCGATCGTCGCGGGCCTCGACCTGCGGACCCACGAGGCGCTCGTCGAGCACAGCGACGGGCGGGACATCCGAATCTCCCTCCTGCCGAACCGCCCTGTGGCCGAGGTGACGCGCGAGGTGCTTGAGGCGGTGGGACGCCTGGCCGGCGAGGTCACGATCAACCCCACCCCGCAGGAGGTTCCATGGACCGTGCCCCTGGACGAGGACACAGAGCACGCGACCTACGACCCCGACGCGGTGGCCTCCTACTTCACGGCGGCCAGCCAGGCGGCGCTTGTGCTCGCCGAATTCAGGGCGGCCTACCGCGGCCGCTCGACGCCGGTCAACGCCTGGTGGGGGACCTTCGACCTGGCGGTCGCCCTGTTCTCGGGGCGTCCCGCCGATCCCCCGGCCGATGACTTCATCTCGCGGAACGGGGGGGACGCCGAGCAAATCGAGATCGGCTGGTGGCCCGGTGATCGCAAATACGGCAGGGCGGCGTTCTTCGCCTTCGCCCACCCGGCGCCGGATGGATTCGCGCAGGCGGATCTCGCTCCGGGCCCCGCCCGGTGGGATGCGGACCTCGGCGAGTTCGTGCTCGACTGGGACGACATCAGAGAGGCCGAGGATCCGCACGCCCTGGCCCTCGAGTTCGCTCACTCGGCGTTCCGGCACGCGTGCGAGGTCTGCGCCTGGGATCCCGTTCTCGCCCGCAGCGCGGAGGGTTCCCCACCGCCGCTCCGCTGACGCGGAGGCCGCCCTCGGCCTCCTACGTCGCCTCTTCCTCGGCCTCCTCGCCGTGCTCCACGATGTCTCCCTCCTGGAAGAGGATTCCCTCAGCTATCTCCCTCCAGACGGGAGTGCGGCGCAGCAGGAACTCCAGGTCCATGCAGAAGTGCTTGAACTCCTCACCCTGGGCATCCCGCATGATGGCGAGTGCTTCGCGGTCGTCCTCGACGGCCATGCGCTGCTCGTACCAGCCGATCGCCTCGGCCTCCTCCGTCATGGAAGTGCAGAGGCGGGCAAACGTCCGGGTCTCCTTCGGGAGCTCTTCGGGGGGCTCGTGGTACTGGTCGAATCCCACGGCGCCATCCTTTCAGGAAGTTCGCCTCGGCGGAAGGGGTAAGGCGACCAAATCTGCAAATCTGGAATGGATGAGCGACACCGGACCGAACGACGAGGCGATCACCGCGGAGGGCATTGTGGCCCTGCGAGCCGAGCTCGAGCAGCTCGAGGGCCAGGGCCGGAAGGAGATGGCGGCGCGGATCAAGGTGGCCCGAGAGCTCGGCGACCTGAAGGAGAACGCCGACTACCACATCGCCAAGGACGACCAGGGCCATCTCGAGGCGCGGATCAGGCGGTTGCGGGAGAGGCTGCGCAAGGCGACCGTGGTGGAGGCCGACGATGCGGCTCCGGGGTCATTCGCCTTCGGCCGCACCGCCGAGGTGCTGGATGAGGCGACGGGCAAGGTGAACACCTGGACGCTGGTCGGGTCCACCGAGGCCGACCTCGCGCAGGGGAAGCTCTCGATCGAATCCCCCGTCGGTCGGGCCCTCAGGGACAAGCCGGTCGGCCAAAAGGTCCCGGTCGAGACTCCACGGGGCTCGAAGGTCTACCGAGTGCAGAAGCTGGTTGCCTAGGCCGCATCACTCGATGCGTCTCAACGCACGACAGAACGGAGGATTGACTTGACAGGGAAGACCGATTTCACAGAGGACGAATGGAAGACGGTGCTCGAGGCTCCGCCCAGCGCGGGGCTGATCGTGATCGCCTCAGACCGCGGTGGATCGATTCGCGAGAGCTTCTCGATGGCGAAGGCCTACACGGAGGCGCGCAAGCAGCACGGTGAGAGCCAGCTCCTCGACGAGCTCGTCACCGCCAAGCCCGAGATGGATCACACGCGGTACCACTCGCCGGATGAGCTCAAGGAGGCGTGCCTGAAGCACCTCAGGGACGCTGTGGAGCTGCTCAAGTCGAAGGCCACCCCGGAGGAGCTCGAGGAGTACAAGAAGTTCATCGTCGGCCTCGCGAACCGTGTGGCCGAGGCGCGTAAGGAGGGCTTCATGGGCCTGAGCGGCGACCGCGTGAGCGACGACGAGCGCGCGGCGATCGAGGAGATCGAGGCCGCACTCGGCTAGAGCAGGTAGATCAGGCCCTTGGCGATCAGCAGCACGCCGATCACGAGGGCGACCCTGAAGCCGAGCTTTCGCGCGTTGCCGGTGAACCACTCCTTGAAGCGGTCCACCGCGCGCGGGGTCCAGTCCGGCGCGAATATGAACCCGATCAGCGGCAGCTCGAGCAGCATCAGCATGATCACGTTGAAGACCAGGACCCAGGCGACGGTTCCAACCGTGCTCGGGTTCTGATCGGCGATCTTGTGCAGCCCGATCAGGTAGGAGGCTCCGGGCAGCGTCAGGAGGGCGCCGACGACGAACGTCGTCCGCGCCGTGCCCTGGCTCAGCTTTCGCTGCCAGAGAGGTGGGCCCTTGGCGCCCTTTGCCTCCTTCTTCCTGCGGCGTCGCTCAGCGAGCCTGCCGACCTGGCGCGGCTCGCGGCCGGGCCGGATCACGAAGGCGACGACGATCAGGATTCCGCCCAGGGCCAGGTCCAACGCCGGGCTGAGGGTGTGCTGCGCTGTGCTCGCCGACCCGTCGAGGGTGAAGACGATGACAAGGCCGAGCGTGATGCTGGTGAAGAGCGCACCGAGCAGGTACCCGAGGAGCAGCCGCTTCGGATGGTCCAGAAGGAGCATCACCGTCGTGGCAGCCAGCAGGGTGGGGTTGAGGGCGGCGGTGAGGGCGTAGACGAGGGTGCCGTTCACGCACCGATCCAATCACGGTGGCGGGCGGAATGGGTTCAGCCGCGAAGATCCGCGAGCCGCCGTTCGAGGAAGCGCCGCTCGGTGTCGGAATGCACCAGCTCGAGCGCGCGCTCGTAGGCCGCGCGGGCTTCGTCGGCGCGGTCGAGCCGGCGCAACAGCTCCGCCTTCGTCGAGTGCAGGTAGTGGTAGCGGTCGAGCTCGAGTCGGTCCACCAGCGCGAGCGCGGCATCGGCGTCGCCGGCCTCGGCGATAGCGGCCGCCCTGTTGAGCTCAACGACGGGGGAGCCCGTCAGGCGGGCGAGCTCCCCGTACAGGGCCGCGATTTGCGGCCAGTCCGGAGGCTCCTCCGTGTGCAGCGCGGCGATCACCCCCTGCAGGAGATATGGACCGCGGCCGCCCAGCGTCTGCGCGCGATCGATCGCGGCCTGGCCCCGCGCGATCGCCTCGAGGTCCCATAGAGATCGATCCTGATCGCGGAGGAGGACGACCCCGCCGTCGTCGAACCGCGCCTCGCGACGGGCGTCGTTGACCAGCATCAGCGCCAGCAATCCATGCGCCTCGGGCTCATCCGGCATCAGCTCGGCGAGCGCCTGGCCGATACGGATGGCCTCGGCCGCCAGGTCGCCCCGGCCGCCGTAGCCCTCGTTGAAGATCAGATAGACGACGGCGAGTACGGCGGAGAGCCGGTCGGGCAGCAGGTGGGCGGGCGGGACGCGGAAGGGGATCCCGGCGGCCTCGATCTTCCTCTTCGCCCGGACGAGCCGCTTCGCCATCGTCTCCCTGGGGACGAGGAAGGCTCGGGCGATCTCCTCCGTGCTCAGCCCGCCGAGCGTCCGCAGGGTAAGCGCCACCTGGCCATCGAGCGACAGCGCTGGATGGCAGCAGGTGAAGAGGAGCTCGAGGCGCTCGTCCGGGATCGTCGTCTCCTCCATGTCTTCCTCAATCGCCTCCGGCAGGTCGAGCAGGCGGGTCTTCTCGGCGAGGGTGCGATCGCGGCGGATTCGGTCGATCGCCCGGTGGCGGGCGGTGGTCACCAGCCAGGCTCCGGGGTTGTCCGGCATCCCGTCTCGGGGCCAGCGCTCGGCGGCGGTGACGAACGCCTCCTGAGCGGCCTCCTCGGCGAGGTCGAAGTCGCCGAGGAAGCCGATCAGGCTGGCGAGGACCCGGCCCCACTGGTCTCGGAAGACCTGCTCGAGGATCGCTACCGCTCCACGACCGGACGGATTTCCACCGCCCCGCCCATGCGGGCCGCCGGAATGCGCGATGCGAGCTCGATCGCCGCGTCGAGGTCGTCGGCCTCGTAGACGAGCCAGCCCCCAAGGGCCTCCTTGGTGGAGACGAATGGGCCGTCGGTGGTCAGCGTCCTCTCGTCCTCCACGCGGACGGTGGTGGCCGCCTCGGGTGGCTGCAACTGGAAGTCGCCGGGAGTGACGCCCGGGGTCTGGTTGATCTCCTGGTATGCCGCGTAGACGGCCCTCTGCTCGTCCTCCGAGAGGTTCTCCCACTCGTCGCTGTACGGCGTCGGGGCGGTCCCCTGATGGATCAACAGCACGTACTTCATCGTTGCCTCCTGTCACGAGGGTGCTCCGCAGGGAGCAACCCGTTTCACATGGTCGCCCCTGAGACGAATGGCCGACGAGAAAATGGACAGTCACCGGAGTTTGCCCTGTCGGCAAGCCGGGTTTGCGCGTCGGGCATGTGGGTATGGGCGGCTTCGTACCGCAGGGATGCCGCCATCGTGGCCGGATGCCTCGGGGTGCCTGGACGCCCCCGGTCGATCCGGGCAGGGAGCCACGAGGTAGGAGGTACACGTTGAAGAGATTGACGCTTGGGGCGCTCGCCTGTGCGGCCGCCTTCCTGCTTGTCCCGGCCGCCGCGTCGGCACAGTCCGTAGGCGGATGCCAGCTCAACGGAAGCGCGAGCTTCTCACCCGGTCTGACCACCAACGCTCAGAACTTCCAGTACAGCTTCGGCGGGAGCCTGAGCGGTTGCAAGTCCTCCGTGTCGGGAGCACCGACCGGCGGGACGGTCTCCGCCGGTCAGGTAGAGACGATCAACGGCGAGCAGTTCCAGGAGCCCGTGCCGACGGGCAACGGAAGCTGTGGCAGCAGCACGACCGCCGGAACCTCGATCGCGACCTGGGCGGACGGAACGCAAACGGTGATCAACTACTCGACCACCGGAGCCGCCGCAGCGGTGCGCCTGCAGGGAACGGTGGCCGCCAGCGTCACGCTCCAGGCGATCAACCCACTACCCGGTCAGCCGACATCCACCACGGTGACGACCACCCGCTACGCGGGCGACTCGGCACAGGGCGCGCTGACCTTCCAGCCGCCCGACCCCACGGCGTGCAACACCGCCACGGGTGTGACGACGGCCGGCATCGGCGGTGCGATCGGCCTCAGCGGCAGCTAGCAGCGACACCGAGGCTCCACAACGGCGAAGGGCCGCCCCGAGGGGCGGCCCTTCGCTTCTAGCGCGGTTCTGAGCGGGCTGGGGATTTGCGGTGGGGCGGGACGTCTCCCACCTCCCTTCGCGCGCCGGTGCCCGGGTTGGATTCCGCCGGATGGCCGCGTGCCATCCACCGGCCCCAGGGCCCAATAAGGAGACCCGTCCCAATGGGGGGCCTCCCAGTGCCCAGGCCTAGCGGCCCTGCACCTCCAGAGTCCCGTCACGCATGGATTTCAAGTTAGGACCACCTCCTTTCTCTGGTCCCGGTATTGAAGCAGGCGCCCCGGCCGTGGCTAGAGTCGTTGCTTCAATGTCCCGCGCCGGCCGAATCCTGCTCGTGGTTCCGACCATTGCGATCGTCGGATCGGTGGGCGGATGCGGAGGGGGAAAGCAGCAGGTGACCGCCGCAGAGCTGGTTCAGAAGGGTGACCAGATCTGCCGTGACGAGCAGAGCAAGTTCGCCCGGATACAGGCTCAGCCCCTGGCCAACGCGTCGGTTGCGGCGGACCAGACCAAGCAGCTGATCCAGGTCTCCGAGGACGCGAGCTCCGCGCTCGGTGACTTCGAGCCGCCCCAGGCGCTGCGGAGCGCACTCGACGCCTACCTGAGCGCCCGGGGCCGCGCCATCGACCAGATGAAGCGCGGGCAGGACGCCGCCGAAAATCAGGACTCGCGCGGGTACGCGGCGGCGCAGGCGGAGGTGGCACACACCGCCCCCCAGCGAAAGAACCTCGCCGACTCGCTGGGGTTCAAGGTCTGCAGCTCGACCCCCGGGTCCGTCTAGCGCCGGCCTAGGACTCCGTCCGCGAGAGGTAGGCGAAGCCGAGCGTCATCGCCAGGTTGCTCAACCCGGCGAACCAGAGGCCCGCGCGAGCCCCGGGACGCGAGAAGGCCGGGGACCGCGACCAGACGATGTCGGTCGCCAGCTCCGTCCCGCGCAGCCAGGACAGCGCCCACCAGTCCTTGGCCCGGTTGCGGCGATAGGCGACCAGGTGGGCGGCGGCGAACGTCAGCCAGATCGGGCCGCAGCGCCGGAACAGCTCCTTGGCGTCATCCGACGGCTCGTCGTGGCCGAGCACGCGCAGGGTGGGGGAGGGCGCCAGCAGCGCCCCCGACCCCAGCAGCAGGTCGAAGGCGATCATGTTCCGGTTGGTCCTCCGGAGCTGCCCGTCGAGGCTCACGGGGACGATCCAAGCACATTCGAGCGAGTCCAAGAAGGGAAACCCGCGCGGGCAGCGAAATCAGCGCCCGTGACACGGACCGCGACCAAGACCCATCCATCGCGCAAGAGCCTCTCGGATTTCATCACCGAGCGGTTCGACGATTTCTCGCGCTCACAGAAGGACGTGGCTCGCTACATCGTCGACCACCTCGACGAGGCGGCCTTCCAGACGGCCGAGGAGCTCGCCCGGCGAGCCAACACCTCTTCATCCACCGTCGTCCGCTTCTCTCAGGCACTCGGCTTCGACGGCTATCCCGAGCTTCAGCAGGCGGCGATCGAGGAGTATCGGCACAAGGTCTCCGAGGGCGCGCCTAACGGCAACGGAGGCAGCGGCGCGGCGGCCCTCTTCAACTTCGACCACTCGGAGTTCGAGGCGTCGCTGGGCGCGGACTATTCGAACATCGAGGAGACGGCGCGCAGCCTCACTCGCGAGCAGATCGAGGCCTCGGTCTCGGCCCTCGCGACCTCCAGGCGCGTTCTGATCGTCGGCGTGGAGCAGATGGCGTTCTTCGCCAGCTACCTGCGCCACCTGCTCGGGCTTCTCGATGTGCGCGCGGAGATCGTCGCCTCCCCGAGCCAGGACAACATCCAGAAGCTTTCGCGGATGGACGAGGACACCCTGCTGGTCGTGCTGACCGCGGGGCGTGCGCATCCGCTCATTCTCCGGGCTCTGAAGCTGGCGCGGCACCGCCGGGCGCGGACCATGTCGATCACGGACGCGACCCTTTCGGACGTCGCCGAGCACTCGGAGCTGATGCTCTACTACTCCTCCAACGGCCCGTCCTACATCCGCTCCAACGCGGCGCTGATGGGCCTGGTCCAGGCGCTCGCCCACGGGGTGTACTCCCGCGATGAGGCCGCTCACCGCGACCGAATTCGCGCCTTCAAGCTGAAGTAGCCCGCGCGGGAAATTAAAAGGCCGCAGGCCCGGGGGGCGATCCGGACCTGCAGCCGATACAGGGGGTCCGGGGGAAAGGACCCCAAGCAATTACGCCGCCTCGCCAAATAACCTCCCCATGGACGAGGTACAACCAAGGTTGCCCTCCCTTCAACGTGGCAAACGTGCCGCCTTCTACTATGGGGTTGGCAATGGCCGAGCGCGCCACATTCCGGGTCAAGACGGGCCTCGCCGAGATGCTCAAGGGCGGAGTGATCATGGACGTCACCAACGCCGACCAGGCCAAGATCGCCGAGGAGGCGGGGGCGTGCGCCGTGATGGCGCTCGAGCGGGTGCCCGCCGACATCCGCGCGCAGGGCGGGGTGGCGCGCATGTCCAACCCGGCCGTGATCAAGGAGATCCAGGAGGCCGTGACGATCCCGGTGATGGCAAAGGCCAGGATCGGCCACTTCGCCGAGGCGCAGGTGCTCCAGTCCCTCGAGGTCGACTATGTCGACGAGTCCGAGGTGCTCACGCCGGCGGACGAGTCGAACCACATCGACAAGTTCGCCTTCGAGATCCCGTTCGTCTGCGGCGCGACCAACCTCGGGGAGGCGCTGAGGCGGATCGGCGAGGGCGCGGCGATGATCCGCTCCAAGGGAGAGGCGGGGACCGGCAACATCGTCGAGGCCGTCCGCCATATGCGCGAGATCACCGACGGCATCAAGCGACTCTCTTCCCTTCGCGACGAGCAGCTGGCGGGCGCCGCCAAGGAGCATCAGGCCCCGCTGGACGTCGTCCAGGACGTCGCCGAGCGAGGCTGGCTTCCGGTGCCCCTCTTCTGCGCCGGGGGCATCGCCACCCCGGCCGACGCGGCACTGATGATGCAGCTGGGGGCCGAGGGCAACTTCGTCGGCTCGGGGATCTTCAAGAGCGAGGACCCCGCTCGCCGGGCTCGCGCGATCGTCGAGGCGACCACCCACTTCAATGACCCCGAGCGCGTCGCCCAAGCCTCCATGGAGCTGGGTGACGCGATGCCCGGCCTCGAGATCGAGGCGCTGGCGGCCGACGGCGGCCTGCTGCAGCGCCGCGGTGTGTGAGTAGCGAGCAACCGCTCCGTATCGGAGTCCTCGCCCTGCAGGGCGACTTCGCAGCGCATCGGCGGATGCTGGAGTCCCTCGACGCGGAGATGACCGAGGTCCGCACGCCGGACCAGCTCGTCGGCCTCGACGGCCTGGTGATCCCGGGCGGGGAGTCGACCACGATCTCGATGGGGATGGAGCGAGAGGGCCTCGACCGGGCGATCCCATCGTTCCATGAGTCGGGTGGCCCGATCCTCGGAAGCTGCGCCGGGATGATCGTCTGCGACCGCGACCACATCGCGCTCGCCGACTACGTCTGCCGCCGCAATGCCTTCGGCCGGCAACTGCAGAGCTTCGAGCAGGACCTCCAGGTCGAGGGGCTGGGCGAGGAACCGATCCGGGCCGTCTTCATCCGGGCGCCGTGGGTCGAGGAGCACGGCCCGGGCGTCGAGGTCCTGGCCCAGGTGGATGGCCATCCGGTCGCGGTTCGCGATCGAAACCTTCTCGCCGTCGCCTTCCACGCAGAGCTCACCGAGGACAGCCGCCTGCACGCCGCCTTCATGGCGATGTGCACCGCGGCGAGATCCGCCGATCCCGCTCCTCGCTAGGTTGTCGGAGAGATGAGAGACCCCCGCGTAACGGCCCTCGCGCAGATCCTCGTCCGCCACTCCACCAAGGTGAGCGAGGGCGACGTCTGCACCATCGAGGGCGAGTCGGCCGCAGAGCCGCTCCTTCAGGCGGTCTACGAGGAGGTCCTGCGGGCGGGCGGCAACCCGATCGTGAACATGGCGCTGGAGGGCCAGTCGGCCTCTTACTTCGAGCACGCCTCCGATGCGCAGCTGCAGTGGATCTCCCCGGTCGCCGAGTGGGCCGTCGAGAACGCCGACGTCCGCATCGCGGTGATGGCGAGCCAGAACACCCGCGCGCTCTCCCAGGTCCCGCCCGAGCGCCAGGCGATGCGCCAGGCGGCGACCCAGTCGCTGATGAAACGGGCGATGGAGCGGAGCGCCGAGGGCACCTATCGCTGGGCGCTCACCCTCTTCCCGACGCACGCATACGCGTCCGAGGCCGGGATGGGCCTGGGCGCCTACGAGGACTTCTACTACGGGGCCTGCCTGGCGACTGACGACGACCCGGTCGGGGCGTGGGCCCGGACCTCCGAGGAGACCAAGCGGCTGGCCGACTGGATCCAGGGCCGCTCAGAGGTCCACGTCACCGGTGACGGCACCGACCTGCGGCTCGGGATCGAGGGCAGGACGTTCATCGCCGCCGACGGCCAACACAACATGCCCGATGGGGAGTTCTTCACCGGGCCGGTCGAGGACTCGGCCGAGGGGGAGATCAAGTTCCACCTCCCCGCGAGCTACGCCGGCCGGGAGGTGGCGGGCGTGCGATTCCGCTTCCAGGGTGGCAAGGTCGTGGACGCCACCGCCGAGAAGGGCGAGGAGTTCCTGATCGAGATGCTCGATACCGATGAGGGTGCGCGCCGGCTCGGCGAGCTCGGCATCGGGACCAACTACGGCATCACCGACGGCACCGGCGAGATCCTGCTCGACGAGAAGATCGGCGGCACGGTCCACCTGGCGGTGGGCCGCTCCTATCCCGAGACCGGCGGCGTCAACGAGTCGGCGATCCACTGGGACATGATCTGCGACCTGCGCGAGGGCGGCCAGATCGAGGTCGACGGCGAGTCGCTCCAGAAGGACGGCGGCTTCGTCGTCTAGCGGCTGTTGACCCAGGCCGCAACCCTGGTCGCCATACCGGGTTTTACGGGCACGAACGGTAGGCGCTCGGTCGGGGAGAACGAGCCCTTGATAAAGGAGGGACGGCAATGAACGGACGCAAGCTGGGGCGGACGGCGCTGATGGCAGCGGCGGTCTTGACCCTGGGTCTCGTCCTGGCGGCTCCGGCCGCGCAGGCAAGGAAGAAGGTCATCACGAAGTCGTATGAGGTGGGGGTGGGGGCGCCGTCCGGCGGGGTGCCGATCGCCATTCCCGATGGAGGCGGGGCCGCGCAGCAGCTCGTCCGCGATCCGATCTCCGTCAAGGGCCTCAACCCCCGCGGCAAAATCAAGGACGTGAACGTGGGGGTTCGGATCACGCACCCGTTCGCGAGCGACCTGGAGATCTATCTCGCCACGCCACGCGGCGTCTTCAACATGTCCCACGACGTCGGCGGTAACGGGAACAACTACGGCAACGGCTTCGCGGGATGTGCCGGCGGGCTGACGACGTTCGACAGCCAGACGCCGACGTCGATCGCTTCGCCCGGCCTGCAGGCGCCGTTCGTCGGCTTCTACGCCCCGCAGGAGAGCCTCAGCTGGCTGGACGGGCTCGGAGGGAAGAAGGCGACGAACGCGACCTGGTCGCTGCTCGTCATGGACGACAACAACCAGCATGGCACCGGCACCCTCGACTGCTTCAAGTTGACCGTGAGGGAGAGCAACCCGAAGTAGCGGTCGTTTCAGGCCAGGGAGCGAGCGGGGCGCCCGATGGCGCCCCGTTTGCCGTCCTGGCGCTCTTAGAATCGAATACGTGTCCGGACACTCCAAGTGGTCATCGATCAAGCACAAGAAGGGCGCCGTCGACGCCAAGCGCGGCAAGCTCTTCACCAAGCTGGCGAGGGCGGTCACCATCGCCGCTCGGGACGGCGGTGGCAACGTTGACGCGAACCCCGCGCTCGGGCTGGCGGTGCAGAAGGCCAGGGACGCCTCGATGCCCAAGGACAACATCCAGCGTGCGATCGACCGGGGGACCGGTGAGGGCGCGGACGCTGCGGCGATCGAGAGCGTTCTGTACGAGGGGTACGGGCCGGGCGGAGCGGCGATCCTGGTCGAGGCTCTGACCGACAATCGCAATCGCACCGGCTCCGAGGTGCGGCACGCCTTCGAGAGACACGGTGGCAGCCTCGGCGAGCCGGGGTCGGTCGCCTGGCAGTTCGAGAAGCGGGGGGTGATCCTGGTGGATGGCGAGCGCTACGGCGAGGAGGATCTGATGCCCGCCATCGATGCCGGCGCTGAGGATGTCACGGAGGACGGTGACCTGCTCAAGGTCACCACGGCGGCCTCCGACCTGATGGCCGTCCGATCGGCTCTCGAGTCGGCAGGCGTCGAGGTTCAGTCGGCGGAGCTCTCGATGGAGCCTAAGAGCACCGTCGAGGTGGGGGAAAGGGATGCCCCCGCGCTGCTGCGCCTGATGGACGTGCTCGAGGACGACGACGACGTCGATTCCGTGAACGCCAACTTCGATGTGCCGGAGGAGATCCTGGAGAAGGCAGCGGCGGCCGGCTAGATTCAGGGCCCCCTTTGGCGGCACGTCATGAAGGAGTTCCCGGAATCACCGGGATCGCGTTCCCAGGTCGTTTGAAGGACATCCGGTGGTGGAGTGAGAATGGAAGTGCGTGATCGTCATCGGTATCGATCCGGGTACTGCCAACACCGGATTCGGCGTGGTTCGCACGTCCGGGGAGCGGATGGTTGCCCTGGACGGCGGTGTGATCGAGACCCCCTCGGATCTCCCCGCGGAGCAGAGGCTGGTGCGGCTGCACGACTTGCTCGGAGAGCTGATCCGCTGGCACGAGCCCAAGGCGATGGCGCTCGAGGAGCTGTTCTTCGGCAAGAACGTGGCCTCCGCTGTCAGCGTGGGCGAGGCGCGCGGCGTCGCGATGGTGGCGGCGGCCAGACAGGCGCTTCCCTGCTTCGACTACACCCCCCAGGCGGTGAAGAAGGCCGTCTGCGGATCGGGCTCGGCCGACAAGGGCCAGGTCCAGCGCATGGTCGCGACCCTCCTCGGCCTGCCTGAGCCGCCGGCACCCGATCATGCGGCCGAT
Organism: Solirubrobacterales bacterium; assembly: GCA_033856335.1. Taxonomy (GTDB): domain Bacteria; phylum Actinomycetota; class Thermoleophilia; order Solirubrobacterales; family 70-9; genus DASUPK01. Next base: position 21,427 of record JAWVFG010000084.1, on the reverse strand, counting down.
GCTTTCGCCGTGGCGATCTGCCACGCGGGCACGGCCGGCGCCCGCGATGCCATCTCCCGCTTCGGCCGGCCTCGGGTCGGGACCACGCCCGCGATCGCGCGCCAGCGCCTCGCCGGGTAGCGCGGCCGCGGTTTTTGTGGCGGCCGCTTGTGGAGGCATCCGAGCCGCGGCCCAGAATCTTGGAGCATGATCGCCTCCGTCAGCGGAGAGGTACTGGTTCGCCGTCCCGACTACGTCGTCGTCGACGCGAGCGGCGTCGGCTACCGCCTCGCTGTCTCCTCCGAGACGCTCAAGGCCGTTCCCGCCCGGGGAAAGCACGCTTCACTCCACGCCCACCTGGTGGCGAGGGAGGATTCGCTCAGCCTCTACGGCTTCGCCAGCGAGGAGGAGCGCGACCTCTTCCTGCACCTGATCTCCGTAGGCGGCGTCGGGCCCAAGGTCGCGATGGCCGTCCTCTCAGGCGGATCGGTCAGGGAGCTGCTCAGGGCCATCGCGGCGGGGGATGCCAAGCGCTTCCAGGCCGTGCCTGGTGTCGGCAAGCGCACCGCTGAGCGGATCATCGTCGAGCTCCGCGAGAAGGTCGCCGGGGAGATCGAGGGCGACGCCGACGCGGCGTCACTCGCCCCAGGTGAGGAGGACCCACGGTCCCTGGCGCGCGAGGGCCTGCTCAACCTCGGCTACACACCCCCCGAGGCGGAGAAGCTGCTCGCCGGCGCCAAGGGCGATAGCCCAGAGGAGATCGTCCAGTCGGCGCTGCGGAGCGCCGCGGGGGCGAAGGCAGCGTGATTCGCGTAGCCCCCGTTGATGCGAGGTCGCGCGGCAGCGCGACCTGTGAGATGCCGGAGGAGGCGGAGCGTTGATCGAGCCCGGCAAGGGGATCCGGACGCCCGGCATCGACCCGGAGGAGCCGGACGCGGAGGTCGTGATTCACGACGCACGTGCTGTCGGCGCGGACGACGACTTCGATCGTTCGCTTCGGCCGCCGAAGCTCGAGGACTTCGTCAACCAGGTGCAGGTGACCGAACAGCTCGGGATCTTCATCGAGGCGGCACGCAGGCGGGGCGAACCGCTCGATCACGTCCTCCTTGCCGGGCCGCCCGGCCTCGGCAAGACCTCTCTCGCCTACATAATCGCGGCGGAGCTGAACGTCCCGATGGTGCAGACCGCCGGTCCGGCGCTGGAGCGCAAGGCCGACATCGCCGCCTTCCTGACATCGCTCGAGCCCGGAAGCGTCTTCTTCATCGACGAGATCCACCGCCTTGGCAGGGCGGTCGAGGAGACGCTCTATCCGGCGATGGAGGACCGGCGCCTCCCGGTCGTCCTGGGCCAGGGAGCCGGGGCTCGCACCGTCACCCTCGACCTGCCGCCCTTCACCCTGATCGGCGCGACCACGCGAACCGGCCTGCTGACCACGCCGCTGCGCGATCGATTCGGCGTCTGCCATCGGCTCGAGCACTACGAGGCGGCCGACCTGCGACAGATCGTCCTGCGCTCCGCCGGGATCCTCGGCATCGACGTGAGCCCAGAGGGCGCGGAGGAGATCGCCGGCCGGGCCCGTGGTACGCCACGGGTGGCGAACCGCTTGCTTCGACGGGTGCGGGACTTCGCCGAGGTCAAGGAGCGCGGCCGCATCGACGTCGTGCTGGCCTCGGACGCGCTCGAAATGCTGGAGGTCGATCGCGCCGGCCTGGACCGGCATGACCGCCAGCTCCTGGAGATGATCGCCACCAAGTTCGGCGGTGGGCCGGTTGGGCTCTCGACCCTCGCCGTCGCGGTCGGCGAGGAGGCGGACACCGTCGAGGACGTCTTCGAGCCCTACCTCCTCCAGCAGGGCCTCGTCAAGCGCACGCCGCGCGGCCGGGTGCTCACCGAGAGGGCCTACGAGCACCTCGGGCTCCCGGTCCCGCAGGGCATGGCAAGTCTCTTTTAGATCCGGCGGCGGTTTTTGCGGACCCCGTTGATCGCGAGGCGGCGAAGCCTCCGTGACGGGTTGGCTAGCCTTGGGACAGGCATGCCGTACTTCATCTGCCCCAACTGTGGAAACCGAGAGCTCAGCGGGGAGCGCACCGCGGGCTTCTCGACGCGGCCGAAGGGCTGCTCGAAGTGCGGCTTCGGCTTCCTCTTCGAGCTGCTCGACGACTACATGCCGGCTCCCGGCGCGGCGTTCTTCACCTGCGACCAGGAGGCCAGGGTCCTCGACCTCGGCAAGGGCGCGTTCGAGCTCACCGGGCTCAAAGACGAGCAGGTGATCGGTCGCCCCATCCGCGAGGTGCTCGGCCTGCAGTGGATCGACAAGGGCGATGGCGGCGAGACCGCCGACACCGACGGCGACGGCGATACCGACCCGATCGAGACGACGCTCGAGTGGGGGGTCCGCTCCCTCGGAAAGAAGGTGGCTGTGAATGCGGAGGGTGACCTGCCGACCGAGGCAGTGGCCGACCTCTTCCCCGCTTACGACGACGACGGCGGCCTGCTGCTCGTCCTGACGCCGGAATAGGTCCGGTCTGCTTGTTGCTGTGTTGGAATGGTGACCGGGGAGTGCCCCGGACCGCTAGCTTGATCACCTCAACACCGTGAGCAATCGCCGCCGCAACATCTTCATCCTCGCCTTCGTCGCTCTGCTGATCGTCGGCTCGGGGCTCGTCATCGCTACCAAGAAGACGACCCTCGGCCTGGACCTGAAGGGCGGCACCGAGCTCATCTTCCAGGGCCGTCCGACCCCGCAGAACCCGACGATCAGCGGGGACGACATCAACAGGGCGATCGAGATCATCCGGAAGCGCACGGATGCCCTCGGAGTGTCGGAGCCGGAGATCTCGCGAATCGGCAGCGACTCCATCCGGATCGGGCTGCCCGACGTGTCGAACGCCGCCCGCGCCAGCCAGGAGGTGGGGCAGACCGCCCAGCTCTACTTCTACGACTGGGAGCCGAACGTCATTCCCAACCCGTCGAAGACGAACGTGCCACGGAGCGAGTCCTCCTTCGATCGCTACTACGACGCCGTCAAGGTCGCCTCGAAGCAAACGCCGGAGTGCTTCCAGAACAAGTGCACCACGACCGGCCCGCGCTACTACCTTTTCAACTCCCAGACGCACCAGTGGATCGCGGGCCCGACGGACACGCAGCAGGACCTCTTCTCAGAGCTCCCGGGCCAGAAACAGCCTCCCAACAGCCAGATCCTCACCGTCCCGCAGGGCACGCTGGTGGTGGAGCAGGAGGGCGTCAACGGCGCCTCGGCGCCCGCCAACCCGAACGACCCCAACGCCAACTGGTTCGTGATTCGGGACCGCCCGGCGCTCTCGGGAACGGACATCACCAACCCGAAGCCGAGCTTCGACCAGTTCAACAACCCCGACGTCACCTTCAGCTTCACGAGCAAGGGGCAACAGGAGTTCTCCGCCGTCACCAAGGCGATCGCCCAGCGGGGGCTGCAGAGCGCGCCGCCCGGTGTCGCCGGCAGCTCCCAGGCTGCCGATCAGTACTCGGGGCACTTCGCGGTCATCCTCGACCAGCAGATCAAGTCCCGCCCGATCATCAACTTCGTCGACAACCCCGACGGGATCGACGGGCGAAACGGCGCCGAGATCAACGGGCTCGGCCTGCAGGAGTCCCAGGACCTGGCGCAGATCCTTGAGATCGGCGCGCTGCCGATCACGCTGACGCCGATCTCGAGCTCGACGGTCTCGGCGACCCTCGGCCAGCAGGCGCTGAACCAGGGGCTCAAGGCCGGGATCGTCGGCCTGATCATCGTCTGCCTCTTCCTGCTCATCTACTACCGCTTCCTGGGATTCGTGGCGGTCGTCGGGCTCGCGATCTACGGCGTCTTCTTCTTCGCGCTGATCAAACTGATCCCGATCACGCTCACCTTGCCGGGGATCGCGGGGTTGATCCTGACTATCGGGGTGGCGGCCGACGCCAACATCGTGATCTTCGAGCGGATCAAGGAAGAGGCGAGGGGCGGTAAATCGATGCTCAGCGCGATCTCCGCCGGCTATCGGCGGGGCATCGCCACGATCATCGACGCCAACGTGATCACGCTGATCACGGCGTTCATCCTGTTCGCGCTGGCCACGGCGAATGTCAAGGGGTTCGCGTTCGTCCTTGGCGTCGGCACGATCGCCTCGCTGTTCACTGCCGTGGTTTTCACCCAGGCCTTCCTCGGGCTGTTCGGCCGGGCGCGCTTCATGCGCTCGCCCGCCGCGCTCGGGGCGCGCGAGCAGCGCTTCAAGTGGAAATTCGACTTCACCCGCGCGAGCCGGATCTTCTTCTCGATCTCGGGCTGCATCCTGCTGATCGGGGCGCTCTCGTTTGCGACCAAGCAGCTCAATCTCGGCATCGACTTCAAGGGCGGCAGCCGGGTCACCGTCGGTCTGCAGAAGCCCGCCACGGTCGACCAGGTGCGCACGACGCTCGATGGGGTCGGGATCACTGACGCGCAGATCACCAAGGCGACCAACAAGGAGCTGGGCACCAACGTCATAGAGATCGATTCGAAGGCGAGCCCGAGCGAGGTCCAGAAGATCCAGCCCGCGCTGCAGTCCCAATTCGGGATCGTCCAGAACGGCTTCAACGCGACGACGGTCGGGCCGACCTTCGGCCAGCAGGTGGCGAACAGCGCGATCGAGGCGATCATCTTCTCGCTGCTGGTGATCTGCGCCTACGTCGCGTTCCGGTTCGAGCCGAAATACGCCGTGCCGGTGATCATCGCCCTGCTCCACGACATCCTGATCACGGGTGGCGTGTATTCGCTGACGGGGAGGGAGGTGACCAGCGGTACCGTCGCCGCTTTCCTGACCATCCTTGGGTACTCGCTCTACGACACGGTCATCGTGTTCGACCGGGTGCGTGAGAACGTGCCGCGGATGCCGCGCGCGACCTTCTCCCAGATCGTCAACCGCTCGATGAGCGAGGTGCTCACCCGATCCCTGATTACCGGCCTCTCGAGCGTCTTCCTGGTCACGGTGCTGTACATCTTCGGCGGCGCCACCTTGAAGGACTTCGCCTTCGCGATGATGGTCGGCCTCGCGTCGGGTACGTATTCGTCGATCTTCATCGCGTCCCCCGTCCTCACCCACTGGAAGGAGCGGGAGCCTGCCTACAGGCGCCGCCGTGAGCGCATCGAGGAGCAGATGGGCGGCGTGGTGCCGGCCTTCCCTGAGGAGAACGTGGTCGCCCGCGTGGAGGGCGGTCCCGAGGAGCCGGTCCAGGCCGAGACGCCCGTGCCCGCGGCGCCGGCTCCGAGCCGCTCCCAGATCCCTGGTGTCGTCCCGGAGCAGCCGGGGCCGGTCCCGCCGCCTCCGGCACCGCCTCAGCCCGAGCCCCCCGCGCCGGTTGGCGCCCCGGGCGACGGTGAGCCCGCGCCCGGCGACGGCGGCCCCGCGCCCGAGGGCGGCGACGGAGCCGCGCAGCCCGGCGGCAACGACGCCGAAACGGCCGGCAACGGGCAGGCGGAGGCCGACCGCCCGGAGCTCAGCGAAGCGAGTGCCGCGGCGCTCCGGCGGGTACGCGAGCAGTCGGGCGGCCGCAGGAAGCGCCGCAAGCACGGGAGGAACAGGTAATGGCGGCGTTGGTCTGGTTCACGATGGGCGTCGCGCTCTGGCACTTCACGGTGTTCATCCCCGACCGGTTCCGGGGCGGAATCGTCGGGGCCTTCCTCGGCTCCGCCGCTGGGGCGATCGTCAGCGGCGCGATCGCCCAGATCGCGCTCGGCAAGGGCATCGGAGAGACGGACCTGGCAACCGCCCTCTTCGCGATCCCGGGCATCGTGATCGGCCTGGCGATCGTCTACGCCGTCGGCGTGCGTGCGGGCGTCGAGGCCGAACGCATCTAGCGCACCGCGGAACCGAAAACCGGCGATGAAGGGGGGGAAATCGACGGTATTGGCGACTTTGTTCGGATATGCCGAACAAAGTCGACAAGCGCGGACGTGACGGCGCGATCGCCCGCATTGCTGCCAGACAGCACGGTGTGGTCACAAGGGCGCAGATGCTCTGGGTTGGCGTACTCCCCAGCGGAATCTCGGACCGCGTCACCGCCGGCCGTCTTCACCGCATTCATCGTGGTGTCTATGCCGCCGGCCACCCCAACATCGGCAACGAAGGGAGATGGATGGCAGCCGTTCTCGCCTGCGGCGACGACGCCGTTCTCAGCCACAGGAGCGCGGCGGCTCTGTGGAGAGTCCTCCCGCAGGGCCGGGGAGTACCGGCAGCCGGGACCTCCGGTAGTTCACGTGAGGGGGTGATCGAGGTAACGGTGCCCGGCAGCGGCGGGCGCGCCATCCGCAGCGGGATCAAGGTGCACCGGTCCCAGACGCTACAGCCGGGCGACCGGACGATCCGGGACGGGATTCCCGTGACGAATCCCATGCGAACTCTCGAGGACCTCCGCCGCACTCTCCCCAGAGAGAAGTTTGCCGCTGCTCTCCGGCAGGCCGAGTTCCTCCGTCTTCCGATTGGCGACCGCCTCTCACCCGACCGAACCCGCAGCGAGCTCGAAGCTCGGTTCCTCGCGGTATGCCGCCGCCACCGCCTTCCCCAGCCGGAAGTGAACGTTCGCGTCGACCGCTTTCTGGTCGACTTCCTCTGGCGCGCGCAGCGCCTGATCGTCGAGCTGGACGGCTGGGAGTCGCATCGAACCCGATCTGCATTCGAGGAGGACCGTGCCCGCGACGCCCGCCTGAAGGTCCTCGGATACGAGGTGCTCCGCTTCACCTGGCGGCAGGTCGAGAACGACGCAGTCGGGATGGCGCGTTCGGTCCGGGCTCTGATCCGCGGGGCGGAATAAGCGCCCTGTTGGCGACTTTCCTCGGCAGATCCGAGGGAACTCGCCGACTACGCCTATGTTCAGTGCCATGCGAGAGCGGCTCACGCGATTGACCCACGCGGTCGAGCGGATCCCCATGGGTGCCCGGATCGCCGTCCTTGCAGCTGCCGCGGGCTTGGCTTTCATTGCCGCAGCCCTCCACAACCAGGGCTCGGACGGGAATGCCGAAATCGCCGGCGCCAATCAGCGCGCCGCATACCTAGGCCCGCACGATGCACGGAACGGCTGGGTGCACTCGCGCACCAAGCGCCGCTCCATCGTCTGGGCAATCGGCGACGGCGCCGACGGGGGTGCCGACGGACGGGCGGTCGCGGACATGGTCGCGGCCCATCGGGTCGACCGTCTCCTCTATCTCGGAGACGTATACGAGTCGGGAACCGCCGCCGAGTTCCAATCGAGCTACGACCCCCTCTACGGACGCTTCGACGCCATCACGGCCCCGACGATCGGCAACCACGAGTGGCCCAACGTCGCCACCGGCTACGTGCCCTACTGGACCCATGCACGTGGCACCCCGCCGCCCTTCTGGTACGCCTTCGCCGCGTCCGGATGGCAGCTGGTCAGCCTCAACTCGAACGCGCCCGCCTCGACGTCCCCGGCACAGCTCCACTGGCTGCGCGGGGAGATCCGCAAGACCCCGCGCTACGGGAATTGCCGGATCGCCTTCATGCACCATCCGGTCTTCAGCGCCGGCCTGCACGGCGACACCAGCTCGCTCCAGCCGATCTTCGGCGAGCTCCGCGGGCACGTCTCGATCGTCCTCTCCGGGCACGACCACGACATGCAGCGCCTGCACCCAGTCGACGGGATCACGCCCTTGGTGGATGGGGCCGGTGGCCATGACCTCTACCCGGTGAACCGCGGGGACAATCGCCTGGCATTCGCCGACGACACCCACCACGGTGCCCTCCGCATCAAACTGAGCCCGGGGCGCGCCGTCCTCAGTTTCGTCGCCGAGGACGGCACGACCCTGAATCGCAGCGTCGTGCGCTGCCACCAGGGCTAGATCCCGCTTCGCCGGAACAGGGCACCACACGCACCCCCGCCTGATTAATCCGTCGGGGGCCGAACTTAAGTTGGTGGGATGGCCTCGACAGGATCCGCACATGCCTTCCAGGCCGATCCGTACGACTACGCGGAGGTCAGGCGGCTGGCGGCGGAGCTGGATCTCGCCGAGCCCGTTGCGGTGACCCTGGTCCGCCGCGGATATCGCACGGTCGATGCGGCCCGGCGGTTCCTCGAGGCGCGCGAATCTCACGATCCGACGGAGTTCCGGGGGATGGAGGAGGTCTGCGAGCTGATCCTCTCGGTCGCGCGGGGGCCGGGGCGCATAACCATCCACGGCGACTACGACGTCGACGGAGTGACCTCGACGGCGATCCTGGTCTCAACCCTTCGCATGCTCGGCGCCGAGTGCGACTGGCTGATCCCGGACCGGCTCTCCGATGGATACGGGCTGACGATGGCGAGCGTGGAGCAGCTCCAACGCCGCGGAACAGAGCTCGTCATCACCGTTGACTGCGGGATCGGCTCGGTCGAGGAGGTCGCCGCCGCGCGGGCGGCGGGGATCCAGGTCGTGGTCACCGACCACCATCTGCCTGGCGAGCAACTGCCGGACTGCCCGGTGATCCACCCGGTCGTCTCCGGCTATCCGTTCGAGGGACTCTGCGCCGCCGGCGTCGCGCACAAGCTGGCCACCGCCCTCTGCGATGCGGCGGGGCAGGGCACAGTCGAGACGGCCGGGGGAAAACGCCATCCATCCGACCGAGACCTGGACCTGGTCGCGCTCGCCACCGTCGCGGACATGGTTCCCCTGGTCGGAGAGAACCGCCGCCTCGTCCGCGAAGGGCTGCGAGTCCTCCGCGACAGCCCCCGGGTCGGGCTGCGCGCGCTGATGGCGGCCTCCGCGGTCGATCCACAGACAGTCGACGCCGGCGCGCTCGGCTTCCGGCTCGCACCGCGGATCAACGCCGCCGGTCGCCTCTACCGCGCCGATGCCGGCGTCGAGCTCATGCTCACCGACGATCCCGACCGCGCCGCGTCGATCGCCGCGGAGCTCGATCGCGCCAACGCCGAGCGGCGTTGGGCCGAGCAGAAGGTCGTGGAGGGAGCCGAGCGGGCTCGCCGGGAGCTGCCGCCGTCGCTGGCCGATGCCCCGGCGCTCATCCTGGCCGGCGAGGGCTGGCATCCCGGTGTGGTCGGGATCGCCGCCTCCCGGCTGGTGGAGCGCCACTTCCGGCCCACCATCCTGCTCTCGATCGACGGAGCCAGGGCCAAGGGCTCTGCACGGAGCATTCCCGGCTTCGATCTCGTCGCCGCGCTCGACGCCACGTCCGAGCATCTCGTCCGTTACGGCGGCCACCGTGCCGCGGCTGGCCTCGAGCTGGAAGCCGATCGCATCGAGGCCTTCCGCGAGGCCTTCCTCGAGCACGCCGCCTCGAAGATCGAACCAGCCGACCTCATCCGCACCGACCGGCTCGACGCTCTGGTCGGCGTCGGCCGTGAGGGCATCGGCATGGACCTCGCCCGCCAGCTCGAGAGCCTCGGTCCATTCGGCATGGGCAACCCAGGGCCCCGCCTGCTGGTCCCCTCCGGGCGGCTGCGCGAGGTGCGGCCGCTGGGCGAGGAGGGCAAGCATTCCCGGTTCCAGCTGGAGAGTGGCGCGGGGCGCGCGGCCGGCGTGGCCTTCGGGATGAACGGCGAGATCACGCGGCGCGAGGACGAGGCGCTCGATCTATCCGTCGAGCTCGAGGTCGACCGCTGGAATGGCACCGAGCAGCCGCGCGTGGTGGTGCGAGAGCTCTACCCGCTCGGGCGTCCCGATCAGCCCGATCCCGAGGATCGTCCCTGCGGCGACGGCTGCCCGGCCGCCGACGGCGAGTGGTGGGAGCGCCTGGAGCGCGAGATGGAGAGGGTGGCCGACGGCCGCCCCGGCGCACTCCTCGACGTCAGGGCCCCCGAGGGGAGCCGGCGTGAGCAGGTCGATCGCCGCGGCGGCGCCGCGGTGGCCTCGCTGGCGGAGCTGATCTCCAGCGGCGAATCGGTCCTGGCGATCTGCGCCGACGCCGCCCGCAGGGCGAAGCTCGCATCCTCGGCCGCCGACCCGCGACGCTTCGGGGCCGCCCTGCCGCGAATCGCATGTTGCCGCTGCGGGGCCGAATCCCTGGACGCCGCCCTCCGCCCATCCGCAGGCGCGGCGCTGGTCCTGGTCGACTGGACCGTCGTCGCCCTGCGGCCCGAGGCTCCGAGAGGCTTTCGCCACGTCGTATTGATCGACCCTGCGCCAAGCGAGGCACTCGAGGGCCTGGCGTGGGCGAGCCCGGCACATGCGCCGGCCACGAACGCCTCCGAGAGATCATTCGCCCACCTGGCGTGGGGTCCCGCCGAGCTGGATCTGACCGAGCGGCTGCTCGGCAGGGAGTGGGATCTGCGTGGCGCGATCGCGGAGATCTGGCGCGCCCTAGCCGAGACCGGGGGGGAGGCCGACGGCGCCGAGCTGCGGTCCGCGCTCGAAGGAGCATCCGAATACCCGCGGACGCCCGAGACCGCGGCCCGCTGCGTGCGGGTTCTCTGCGAGCTCGGATTGTGCGAATGGCCGTCGGATCGCGGCGCCGGCGCGCTGCGGGTTTTATCCTCGGAGAGGACCGATCTGGGGCGTTCCCGCGCATACGGGGCTTGTCTCGCCAGACACCAGGAGGCCATCCGATTCCTGCAAAGCAGAGCCCAGGCGTAACCGGCACCACCAACGGCGAAGCCGTCGCCGATGGTCAGCCCATGCGCGATCAGGATCGTCGCGGTCACACTCGCGTCGGCGAGCCGCCCAGCCAGGCCAGCACGCCTCGGGCCGACTCGATCACCCGCGAGCTGACCGCGGACCAGCGCGCCCTGCTCGGCGACCTCTTCGCGGTGATGGAGGAGCACAAGTCGGACGCCGCCGAGCCGATCGACCGCCAGGAGATCGAGCGCGCCTTCGCATTTGCCTGCGAGAGCCACGCGGGCCAGGAGCGTCGCTCCGGTGAGGACTTCATCACCCACCCACTCGGCGTGGCGCGGATCTGCGCCGGCCTCCGCCTCGATACGGCGACCCTGTGCGCTGCGCTGCTCCACGACACGGTCGAGGACACCAGCGCGAGCCTGGATCAGGTGCGCGAAGACTTCGGCGATGAGATCGCCCAGCTGGTTGACGGCGTCACGAAGCTCACGGAGATCACCTTCAAGAGCCGCGACGAGAGGCAGGCGGAGAACTACCGCAAGATGATGGTGGCGATGGCCACTGACGTCAGGGTGATCCTGATCAAGCTGGCCGACCGCCTGCACAACATGCGCACGATCGACGCGCTGCCGAAGCAGAAGCAGCAGGAGAAGGCTCGCGAGACGCTGGAGATCTTCGCCCCGCTGGCGCACCGCCTCGGGATCCACGCGATCAAGTGGGAGCTCGAGGATCTCGCCTTCGCGACCCTCCACCCCCGCAAGTACGACGAGATCAAGGAGCTGGTCGCCCAGCAGCGCGTCGAGCGCGAGCGCTACGTCGAGGGCGCGGGCGAGTTCCTGGCCAAGGAGCTGGCGAAGGTGGGGATCGAGGCCGAGATCTCAGGCCGCGCCAAGCACTTCTATTCGATCTACACGAAGATGACCCGCAAGGGCAGGGAGTTCAACGAGATCTTCGACCTCACCGCGATGCGCGTCCTGGTCGGGTCCGTGAAGGACTGCTACGGCGCCATCGGGATCGTCCACTCGCTCTGGAAGCCGCTGCCTGGCCGCTTCAAGGACTTCGTGGCGATGCCCAAGGCGAACGCGTACCAGGCGCTCCACACCACGGTGATCGGTCCGGAGGGACGCCCGCTCGAGATCCAGATCCGCACCCCGGAGATGCACGAGCTCGCCGAATACGGGATCGCGGCGCACGTGATCTACAAGGAGGGCACCTCCTCCGCCGACCCGGGCAAGGAGAAGATGACCTGGCTGCGCCAGCTGATCGAGAACGAGCGCGACCAGGGTCCCAAGGCCTTCCTCGAAGCCCTCAAGGTGGACCTCTTCGAGGACGAGGTCTTCGTCTTCACGCCCAAGGGAGAGGTGAAGAACCTGGCGGCCGGATCGACTCCGCTCGACTTCGCATATTCGATCCACACCGATGTCGGCCACCGCTGCGTCGGCGCGAAGGTGAACGGCAAGATCGTCCCGTTGCACTACCAGCTGCGCAGCGGGGACATCGTCGAGGTGCTGACGGCCAAGCAGGGCCGCGGGCCCTCGCGCGACTGGCTCAAGCTGGTCCGCACGAGCCGCGCCCGCAACAAGATCCGGGCCTGGTTCTCGCGAGAGGGGCGGGAGGACGCTGAGCACGAGGGGCGCGAGCAGCTCGCCCAGGCGTTCAAGAAGCGCAGCCTGCCCTACCAGAAGCTCGCCGGCTCGCCGCTGCTCGTCGACGTGATCCGGGAGATGGGATTCCGCAAGGCGGACGACTTCTACATCGCCCTGGGTCAGTCCAAGATCTCCACCAAGGTCGTCACCAACAAAGTGATGCAGCGCCTCAAGCGCGGGGAGGCCGTCGAGGAGGAGCCGGCCGAGGGGCTGATCAAGGGAACCGACGACGCCAGGCGGCGGACGCGCGAGGCCACCAGCTTCGGCATCAAGGTGAAGGGCATCGACGACGTCGCCGTGCGGCTCGCGAAGTGCTGCCGTCCCGTCCCCGGGGACGACATCGTCGGCTATGTCTCGCTCGGGCGGGGGATCACCGTCCACCGCGAGGACTGCCGCAACGTCAGGGCCCTGAAGAAGGCCCCCGAGCGGTTCACCGACGTGAGCTGGGACGGGGACAACGAGTCCTCCTATCGCGTTGAGCTCCAGGTCGACGCCTGGGATCGCACCCGCCTGCTCGAGGACCTCTCACGCACCTTCGCGGAGGTGGGGCTCAACATCCTCGAGGCTCGTTGCACGACCAAGCACCCGATGGTGAAGAACCGCTTCGTGCTGGAGGTGGGGGACACCGAGCAGCTCAAGCAGTGCATCTCGCGTCTGCGAAACGTCGACTCGGTCTTCGACGCCTACCGCGTCACCCCGACCGGCTGATCGCGGCAATCCCGCCGAGCCGATCTTCCGTATAACCGTCGACGTGCGGATGCGCAGGGACAGAGCGAGACGGCTGGGACTCGCCGCGGGTTTGGTCGTAGCGGGCGTTCTCCTCGCCGCGGGCCTGGCTTTCGGGGCGGCTCCCATCATCGCCCAGGGCGACGACACCTACTCGGCGTCCACCTATACGGCCAATCAGGGTGAGGTGGTCCAGCTCCAGATCACCGGTGACACCCACAACGCGACGGCACACCAGAGCGGCCCGGACGGGCAGGCGCTCTTCCGCAGCCCGACGATCTCCAGCGGTAGCTCGGGCGTCCAGGGCACCCAGTACCTGAGTGCCGGGGACTACACCTTCTTCTGCACGGTTCATCCGAGCACGATGCAGGCGACTCTGCACGTGACCTCCGCCGGGACCCCGCAGGCCCGGCCCTCCGCACAGCTGACCGTGCGCAGCAAGAAGCTCTCCAAGGTCAGCAAGAAGGGCCTGATGGTCGCGATCAACTCGACCGCCAAGGTCAACGGCGCCTCGCTGGTCGCCAAGCTCGGCAAGACGACGATCGGCCAGGCCTCCGGCCAGTCCTTCTCTGTGGGCCAGCAGTTTGCGACGGTGAAGCTGAGCAAGGCCGGGAAGCGCAAGCTCATGGGCAAGAGCAAGGCGACGGTCACCGTCACCGCCACGATCCCGTTCGGTTCCCCGGCGGCCGCCAAGGCGAAGCTCACTTAGCCCTGGCCGGCGGCCCTCCGCACCTGCTCGGCCACCTCGCGCATCTCATCCTCTGAGCCGTACTTCGTCCGCGGCCAGAAGAAGCCGCGCAGCCCATCCTTCGGCTTGCGCGGGACGACGTGAACGTGCAGGTGGGGGACGCTCTGACTGACGACGTTGTTGAGCGCCACGAACGATCCCGGCTTCTTCATCGCCTTGGGCACGGCCTCCGAGAGAAGCCGGGCATTGGCGAACAGGGGCCCGACCAGTTCAGCCGGGAGACCGGCCAGTGTCTCGTGGTGATCGCGCGGCACCAGCAGCGAATGGCCGGGGAAGAGGGGGCGGTTGTCGAGGAAGGCGATCGTGCGCTCGTCCTCGAAGACCAGGTGTGCGGACTCGTCCCCGGCGACGATCTGACAGAAGCGGCAGTTAGGGTCCCCCTTGGCCATGTCGCGATACTGTCAGAGCAGGGGGCAGGAGAAGGAGAGTTGAGCGGAGTGACGACAACCCGCAGGAACGTGCCGGGCGGGCGCCGGAGCACCCTCGTCCTATCCCTGCTGCTGCTCGCCGCCCTGGTCGCCCTTGCGCCCGGGGCGGGATCGGCCGGGGCCGGGACCCCGCTCAAGACCGGCAAGTACAGCGGCCACACGACCCAGGCCGCGGTCAGCTCGAGCTTCCGGACGATCCAGTTCACCGTGAAGAAGGGCAAGGTGACCCTGACCACCGAGCCGACCGTCGCGAGGGGTTACTGCCTCTCGACCCCGGTCTTCACACTCGGCGGGACGACCTCCAGCAAGAAGCTCGGCAGGAAGCGGTCCTTCACGCTCACGCACACCTTCCTCGGCAACAAGATCGACAAGATCCACGGCGCCTTCGTCAGCTCGAACGAGGTCAGCGGGTACGCGATCTACCACTTCCAGGGGCAGGATCTCTGCTCCGAGGGGAAGTCGAAGGTCAACTTCACGGCCAGCCACAAATAAGGGCTACGCGACGACCGTCAAAGCGCCCGGGTCCACCGAGAAGCTCAGCTCGGTGTGCTCGCCGATGTAGTCGCCGTCGACCTGCACCGGGAACGGACGCGGCTGGCCGTCTTCGTCCATGGAGATGGATCGCACCATTGCCTCGGGTACGCCGTCGAACTCCTCGATCTGGCGGTGCTTCGAGGCGTGTAGCCGGCTGCTCAGCACGCGGGTCGCGATCGGCAGCATGTCGCGCTGCTTGGCGCGGTGGAGGAGCGCCATGGAGAGAGTGCCGTCGTCGAGTTCGATGTGCTCGCAGATGCGAATCGGGATGTTGGCGAAGTAGGTGAAGGGGTCGGAGTTCTGCGCGATGGCGGTGACCCCCTGGTGTCTCTCGCCCCCGATCTCGAGCTCGATCCGCACCGGATCGCGGAGGTAATGCCGGTAGAAGCCCGTGACCGCCGCCCACGTGTAATACCACTGGCGGGCGCGAGCCTTGAGCCGCGGGTGCGCGTCCACCCGCTTCACGACCGTGGCGTCGAGCCCGACGCCGCAGGCGAAGACGAAGTGACGGCCGTTGCACCGGCCGAGGTCGATCTTGCGGGGATGGAAGTCGTCGGCGAGCCCGATCAGGTGCTCGGTCGCGTCGACGACGTCATTGGGGATGCCGAGGGTGCGGCAGACGACGTTGGTTGATCCGCCGGGGAGGACGGAGACTGGGACGTTGGTCCCGGCCAGGCCGTTGGCCACCTCGTTGAGGGTCCCGTCGCCGCCGAAGGCGACGACGATGTCGTACCCGCCGTGGCGGGCCTCCCGGCCAATCTCGATCGCATGCTCGGCGGCCTCGGTGTCGACGGCCTCGACGTCGTAGCGGGCCTGCAGCGCGTAGACGACGAGATTCTTGAGCCGGTCGGAGACCGTGGTCGCGTACGGATTGACGATGATCAGCATTCGCTTGCGGTCTGCGTCGGGCGCGAGCGGTACGGCGTGAGCCGCCGGCGCGGGATCTCTGCGGGCAGGGGCAATCGTCGGCGGCATCTTTCCTTTCTAACCCCCGCTGAGGACCGGGTTACCGCCGGGTATGAGGTCCCCCAGCTGGTCGGCGACCAGATCCGAGGTGGCCTCATAGCGCACGACCTCGCCTTCGGTGACCTCGCGAGCGTGCCCTGCGTTGACCAGGAGATCGACGTGCCCGATCACCTCGGACAGGGTCAGGAACGCCTGGGTGACGGCAACATCGCCCCAGAGGGCCTGGGCCAGCTCGTGTCCGGTGCGGGGCTCCTCGGCGATCAACCGGTAGAGCTTCTCGGCCCGGCGCTGGTGCATGGCAAAGCGCTCGTCGATCAGGGCGCGATGGTCGGTGATCGGCTCACCGTGCCCGGAGAGGACGATCTCCGCCGGCAGCTCGCGCGTCCTCTTCAGCGACTCCAGGTAGGTGACCAGCGCCTGGGTGCGCTCGGCAGAGCCGTCGAGCGGCCGGGAGATCAGAGGGTTGGAGGAGATGTGCTTGATCAGGTGGTCGGCCGCGATCAGGATGCCCCGGTCCTCGTCCCAGAAGAGGGTGTCCGAGGGGCTGTGTCCCGGGCGGTGCTGGACCTCCAGCCGCCGATCGCGAAGCTCGAGAAGCTCGCCATCGCCGAGCGGGCGGGTGACATGCGCCTTCGATCCCCAGGCGCGGAAGCTGCCGGTGACCTGCCGCAGGGCGGTGACCACCTCCTCCGAGATCCCGTGGCGCCGCATCAGCGCGGCCGCCTCCTCGTCATCGCGCTCGGCGTCGTCGCCGAAGTTCTCGACGAAGGGAGCAAACAGGTCCAGCGCCGCGACCTCCGCGCCCGAGCGCTTGGCGACGATGTCGACCAGGCCGAGGTGGTCGATGTGCTGGTGGGTGATGATCACCAGCTCGATGTCCTCGATCCGGTGGCCGAGCGCCTCGACCTGGCGCTCGAGCTCGTCGAGGGCCTTGCCGGAGTTGGGCCCGGCGTCCACCAGCGTCAGTGGCTCGTCCTCCAGCAGGTAGCAGTTCACGCGGCCAACCTGGAAGGGGGTGGGGATCCGCATCACGCGGATGCCGGCCTCAGTGATCTCCTGCCAGACCTCGACCGGTGTCTCGTCACTCACTCGCGGATCAACCCCAGCACTTCGTCGCGCTTCGCCTCCATGTCCTCGCGGGAGACGAGGGATTCGAGGTTGAGGCGCAGCAGAGGCTCGGTGTTGGAGGGGCGCACGTTGAAATGCCAGTCGGGATAGTCGACCGACACCCCGTCGAGGTGGCCGATCTCGCCGTCCGAGTAGCGCTCCTCGATCTCACGCATCTTTGCCTCCTGGTCGGCGACCTCGGAGTTGATCTCGCCCGAGATGAAGTAGCGGGAGCGGAACTCGGCCATCAGCTCGGCCAGTGGCCGGCCCTCGCGAGAGACGAGCTCGAGCATGAGGAGCGCGGGGATCGTCCCGGAATCCGCGCAGTAGAAATCGCGGAAGTAGTAGTGGCCCGAGACCTCGCCGCCGAAGACCGCCTTCGCCTCCCGCATTCGGATCTTGAAGAAGGCGTGGCCGACCCGGCTGAGCTCCGATTTGCCGCCCGCGGCGGCGATCGCGTCGGGCACCGCTCGGCTCGAGCGTGGGTCGTAGAGAACCGTCGTGCCCGGTTCCTTGGCGAGCGCGGCCCTGGCGAGCAGGGCGCAGACGAAGTCGCCGTCGCAGAAGGTCCCCTCGCCGTCGATGAAGAAGCACCGGTCGGCGTCCCCGTCCCAGGCGATCGCCAGGTCGACGGCCTCGGACTTCACGTGCTCGATGATGAATCGGCGGTTCTCCTCGAGCAGGGGATTGGGCTCCCGGTCCGGGAAGTTGCCATCCGGCTTCCAGTAGGTCGTGGTGACCTCGAGATCGAATCGCTCGAGCAGAGGACCGACCATCGGGCCGGCCATCCCGTTGCCGCCGTCCGCGAGGATCCGAAGGGGCCCGATCGCATTCGGCTCGACGATGCCGAGCATGTGCGCCTCGAAGTCGGGGTAGATGTCGATCTCCTCGACGGATCCTCCACCCGGGGCATCCGGGAGCCCCGCCTCGATCTCGGCGCGGACGTCCTGGATGCCCGCGTCGCCCGACAGAGCCAGGGCGCCCTCCCGCATCAGCTTCACGCCGGTGTAGGGCTTCGGGTTGTGCGAGGCGGTGACCATCGCACCCCCATCGAGCTCTCGCGAGCCGACCAGGAAATAGCTCATCTCCGTCGCGATCTGCCCGGCATCGAGCACGGTGGCGCCCTCTTCGACCAGCCCTTGCCGGACCGCGGCTGACATCTCCGGCGCGGTGAGGCGCATGTCACGGCCCAGCCCGACCCGGAGCTCGGAGGGCTCCTTGCCCCGAAGCCTGGCCAGGACACGGGCGAATGCGCGCCCGATCAGGTGCGCGGTGGCGGCGTCCATCTCCTCGCCGAAGATGCCGCGGATGTCGTAGGCCTTGAAGATCCCGGCCGGTGGAGCGGCGGTGGCCATGATCAGTCGAACTCGCCGCGGATGGTCCGGTAGCTGTCCTCGAGCGTCTGGTTCATCACCCGAGTGTCGCCCAGGACCGGCATGAAGTTCGTGTCGCCGCCCCAACGCGGGACGACGTGCATGTGGATGTGGTGCTCGACGCCGGCGCCGGCCACGCGGCCCTGGTTGAAGCCGACGTTGTAGCCGTGCGGGGCGTAGCTCGACTCGAGGACCCTCATGCCGCGCTGGGCGAGGGACATCAGCTCCGCCATGGTCTCCGCATCGAGCTCCTGCAGCGCGGCGACGTGCTCGTAGGGCGCCACCATCAGGTGCCCGTTCGTGTACGGGTACTTGTTGAGGATCACGAAGCAGCGCTCGCCGCGATGGACGATCAGGTTCGCCTCGTCGTCATCCTCCGCCGGCTTCACGCAGAAGATGCACTCGCTCTCGTTGTCCTTGGAGGCGTCCTTCACGTATTCGAGGCGCCACGGAGCCCAGATTCTTTGCGTGGCCATGCAGGCATCGTATTGACGGCTTCGCGGTCAGATCGCGGCCACAAGCTAGAACCAGCCGCGGCGACGGAACCAGACGAGCATGCCACCCATCAGCCCGATCATCGCTCCGATCAGAACCCAGAACATCGTGTCCGACGAGGTGACCGGGTCCCCGCCGCCCGGCAGGCCGACGTTCATGCCCCAGATGCTCGCCACCAGCGTGGCCGGCAGGAAGACGATGCTGAACACCGTCAGCACCCGCAGGATGTCGTTGAACCGGTGCGCGATCACGGATTCGTTGGTCTCCTCGAGTGCCTCGACGACCTCCTTGTAGTTCTCGAGCATGTCCCAGATCCGCTCCTGGGCGTCGACGATGTCGTCGAAGTAGATCTCAAGGTCGATCTCTGGGGCCAGGTAGCGCTGCTTGACCTTCTCCAGGTCCCTCAGGACCGGGCGCTGCGGGCGGATCACCTTGCGGAAGTTGATGATCTCCTGCTTGACGTTGGAGATGTCGCGCACGATCTCCTGGGAGGAGTGACCCTCGAAGATCTCCTCCTCGAGCACATCCAGCTTGTTGCCGATCTTTCGCAGCATCGGGAAGCAGTAGTCGAAGCCATCGTCGACGAGCCGGTAGAGCAGGTAGCCGGAGCCGCGAGAGAAGAGCTGCTCGCGGATCTCCTCCTTCTGGCGACAGCGCTCGAACAGGTACTCGACCGGCTGCAGTGGCTGATTCGGGATCGTGATCAGGAAGCCGGGGCCGACGAACAGGTCGAGCTCGCCGGCTCCCAGCCGCCGCGCCGCGCTGTCGAAGATCGGGAAGTGCAGGACGATGAACAGATAGTCGTCGTAGACGTCGATCTTCGGCCGCTGGTTGCGCGAGAGGACGTCCTCGAAGTCGAGGGCGTGGAAGTCGAAGTTCTCCTCGAGCCAGGCCTGCTCCAGCGCTCCCGGCCGGTCGATCTTCACCCAGCGCAGGCCCTCGGCCGCGACCTCCTCGACTTTGGGGGTCTGCGGCTCAGGCTGAAGCGGCGCGACGAGCTCGCCGGCGCGGGTTCTGCGCAGTCTGGGGCGAGGGAGGTTCGGCATCTTCCGGGCCCGGGCTCATCGCTTCCAATTCCATGACGGCTCCAACTTTACGCCACGGCGGTTCAGTGGGCGCAGGCATGCGCCCGATATCCCGCTACCTGGGCGTTGCTATATTCAGTCGTCACATAGTCACCACATCAAGAGGGGTGGAGGGACTGGCCCGACGAAACCCCGGCAACCCCCTCGGACTTCGGTTCGAGGAAGGTGCTAACTCCAGCAGGTGCAGTCGTAAGGCCTGGAAGATGTGGGAAGAGCGCTCCTTCCAGGAACCTCCGCCCACATCAAGCCCGGCGGAGGTTTTTTCGTAGAGGAGCCAGATGGCAGTTCAATCGCTGAGATGCAAGGAATGCGGGGAGACCTACCCGCTCGATGCCCGGTACGTCTGCGAGCAGTGCTTCGGCCCGCTCGAGGTCACCTATGACTTCTCGGATCTCGATCCGGATGAGGCGCGGCGGAAGATCGCGGCGGGATCGCGGGGCATCTGGCGCTACTCGGACTTCCTGCCCTTCGACGGGCGGCCCGGGGATCCGCTCGAGCCGGGCCTGACGCCGCTGATCCGCGCCGACCGGCTTGCCGAGCGCCTCGGGCTGGGCGAGCTCTGGATCAAGAACGACGCTGCGAACCCGACGCACTCGTTCAAGGACCGCGTCGTCGCCGTCGCGGTGGCCAAGGCCAAGGAGCTCGGCTTCGAGACCGTGGCCTGTGCGTCCACCGGGAACCTGGCCAACGCCGTCGCCGCCCACTCGGCCGCCGCGGGCCTGGACTCCTACGTCTTCGTGCCCGCCGACCTGGAGGAGCAGAAGCTCCTGGCGACCGGCATCTACGGCACCAATCTGGTGGGCATCCGCGGCACCTACGACGACGTCAACCGGCTCTGTACGGAGCTCAGCCAGACCCATCCTTGGGCTTTCGTCAACGTCAACCTGCGCCCCTACTACTCCGAGGGCTCGAAGACGCTGGCGTTCGAGACGATCGAGCAGCTCGGCTGGGGCCTGCCCGATCGAGTGGTCGCGCCGATTGCCTCGGGCTCCCTCTTCACCAAGCTCGCCAAGGGGATGGAGGACTGGCTCGATCTCGGGCTCGTCGAGGGTGAGCTCCCGGTCTTCTGCGGCGCCCAGGCAGAGGGTTGCTCGCCGGTGGCGACCGCCTTCGCCGAGGGCTGGGACGTATGCAAGCCGCAGCGGCCCAACACGATCGCCAAGAGCCTCGCCATCGGCGACCCGGCCGATGGTCCCTACGCGCTCGAGCTGGCGCGGAAGACCGGCGGTGCGATCGAGTCCGTCACCGACGACGAGATCCGCGCCGGGATCCGGCTGCTCGCCGAGACCACCGGCGTCTTCACCGAGACTGCCGGCGGCGTCACGATCGGTGTCCTCGCCAAGCTCGCCGAGGCCGGCCAGATCGACGCCGGCGAGCGCGTTGTCGCTTACATCACCGGCGAGGGGCTGAAGACGCTCGACGCCGCGCGCGAGTCGTACCGGATGCACGAGATCGAGCCCACGCTCGACGCCTTCGAAGCCGAGTTCGCCGGTCTCGAAGTCTCGGCGTAGGGATGCCTCCGAGCGGGAGCGATGAATAAGATCTCCGCCCGACGATGAGCATCACGGTGAAGATCCCGGCGCAGCTCCGCGCCGCCACGGGCGGTGAGGGTGAGCTCGAGGTCGAGGGGTCGACCGTGGGCGAGGCTCTCGACGCGGTCTTCGACCAGCACGATGGCCTCCGCGAGCGGATCACCCAGGACGGGGACCTGCGCCGCTTCGTCAACGTCTACGTCTCGGGCGAGGACATCCGCTTCCAGGACGGCCTCGATACCGCCGTCAACGA
>JAWVFG010000083.1:0-4405 GCA_033856335.1 Solirubrobacterales bacterium | reverse complement strand
AAGCCAGCGGGTTGCGCGCTCGACGAGGCGCCGACCCTCGCTGAGCATCTCCAGCTGTGTGGCGGCCGCCACCTGGTCGTCCAGGGATTCCACCTCCGTCACGAAGGAGCGCATCTGGAAGACCTCGCGCGCCACCGCGTATCCTCGGGCCAGGATGCCCGGGGGCGCTCCCGTCTCCTCGCCCAGCCGGAACGCGAACGCGGTGCCGGCTCGATCGACCAGCTGGTTGGCGACGATCGTCGCGATGATCTCGCGGCGCAGCCGATGGGTGCGCATCTGCTCCCGGTAGCGCTCGGGCAGCGGTGCCGGGAAGTAGCGCTCGAGGTCGTGCGCGAGGTACGGGTCCTCGGGCAGATCCGACTCGAGCAGCTGCGTGTAGAGGTGGATCTTGGAGTAGGCGATCATGATCGCCAGTTCGGGCGCGACGAGACCCTGGTGCGCGGACTTGCGCTCGGCGATCGTCTCGTCGCTGGGCAGGTGCTCGAGGTCGCGATCGACGCCTGCGACTTGCTCGAACCGGCGGATCATCCGCGCGTGCACGTCGATATTCGACGGCGCCTGAGCGAGCGCGAGGCTCATGGCCTGCGTCTGCGTGTAGCTGCCGTAGAGCACGTGCTCGGCGACCGCATCGGTCATCTCGAGGAGCAGCTCGTTGCGCTGCTTGACGGTCATGTCGCCGGCCGCGACCAGGGCGTCGAGCAGAATCTTGATGTTGACCTCGTGGTCGGAGCAGTTGACCCCGGCGACGTTGTCGATCGCGTCGGTGTTGATCCGCCCGCCCTTGTGGTCCGGCCCGCCGGCGATTGCGTACTCGATCCTGCCAGGCTGCGTGAAGCCGAGGTTGCCGCCTTCGCCAACGACCCGGCAGCGCAGGTCGCGGCCGTCGGTCCGGACCGCATCGCTGGCCTTGTCGGCCGCGTCGGCGTGGCTCTCGGTCGAGGCCTTGACATACGTGCCGATGCCGCCGTTCCACAGCAGGTCGACGGGCGCGCGAAGCAGTTCCCGGATCAGGTCGTTCGGTGCCAGCTGGCGGGCTTCGATCGCGAGCGCCGCCTTGGCCTGCTCGGACATCGGGATCGACTTGGCAGTCCGCGGATACACCCCACCGCCTTCGGAGATCAGGGTCTCGTCGTAGTCGCTCCAGGACGAGCGGGGCAGCTCGAACAGCCGCCGGCGCTCCGCGAAGCTTGCTTTGGGATCTGGGTCGGGGTCGATGAACACGTGGATGTGGTTGAACGCCGCGAGCAGCTTGATGTGCGGCGACAGCAACATCCCGTTACCGAACACGTCTCCGGACATGTCACCGATGCCGACGACCGTGAAGTCAGTGGTCTGGACGTCAGTTCCGAGCTCGCGGAAGTGTCGCTTGACCGACTCCCACGCGCCGCGGGCGGTGATGCCCATCTGCTTGTGGTCGTAGCCGTGCGAGCCACCCGAGGCGAACGCGTCGCCGAGCCAGAAGCCGTACCGCGCGGAGACCTCATTGGCGATGTCCGAGAACGTCGCGGTGCCCTTGTCGGCGGCGACCACCAGATACGGGTCGTCGTCGTCGTAGCGTACGACCCGATCGGGTGGGCGGACCTGGTTGCCGACGATGTTGTCGGTGATGTCGAGCATCCCGCCGAGGAAGATCTTGTAGCACTCGATCGCCTCTTGCTGCAGCGCCTGGCGGCCGCCCTCCGCGGGCGGGCGCTTGACGACGAACCCGCCCTTGGAGCCGACCGGCACGATCACCGCGTTCTTGACCATCTGGGCCTTCATCAACCCGAGGATCTCCGTCCGGAAGTCCTCCCTGCGGTCTGACCAGCGCAGACCACCGCGCGCGACCTTGCCGCCGCGCAGGTGCACCGCCTCGACTCGCGGCGAGTAGACGAAGGTCTCGAACCGCGGCCGGGGCAGCGGCAGCAGCGGTACTTGGGCAGGATCGAGCTTGAACGACAGGAACGGCCTCGGCGTGCCGCTTTCGTCGGTGCGGAAGTAGTTGGTGCGTAGCATCGCGCACACGACCGCCAGGAGGCTGCGGAGGATCCGGTCCTGATCAAGGCTCTCGACCGCGTCGATGGCCGCCTCGATCTCGCTCCTGAGCCGCTCCGCGGTGTCTGGATCGGGGTGATCAGGATCGAAGCGGGCCATGAACAGGCGCACCAACGTCACGGTGATGCGCGGATGGCCGAGCAGCGTGCGCTCCATGTAGCGATCCGAGAACGCGAGCCCGCCTTGGCGCAGGTACCGGATGACCGCCCTGACGATCGTGATCTCCCGTCCGGTGAGCGCGGCGCGGAAAACGAGAGCATTGAGCCCGTCGTCCTCCAGCTCCCCGCGCCACACGCCCAGGAACGCCTCCTGCGCGATGTCGCGGACCCGCTCCATGTCCTCGGGGACGCCACGCAGCCCGAAGTCGTAGATCCAGGCCGGTGCCCCTCCGGCCGGGGTGACCTCATACGGGCGCTCGTCGACGACCTGCACCCCCATGTGCTCGAACGTCGGTAGCACGTCGGACAGCGTCACGCCGCCGGCGCTGAAGAGCTTGACTCGGGACATCCCCGGCTCCGCTTCCAGCGGGCGGTACGCGCTGAAGATCATCGACTGCTGCCCCGAGCCCAGCTCTTCCAGGCGGGCGATGTCCGGCACCGCCGAGCGCGCCACCCAGTCGGCTCGATAGGCGGGCGGAAACGCGTGCTCGTAACGACGGTAGAGCTTGCCGGCCTGCTCCTCCCCAAGCTCCTCGAGCAATGCATCCCGCAGATCGTCGGTCCATGCGCGTGTGATCTGCACCAGACGACCTTCGATCTCCGAGGCATCAACCTCCCCGGCAACGCCGTCCGCGCAGTGGATGACGTAGTGGACCCGAACGAGCAGTGACGCGCTGGTCTGGATCGACCAGTCGACGTGCGTGCCGCCGAAGGCGTGGCACAAGATTCTGCCCACCCGCTCCCGGTTCTCGGTGTTGAAGCGGTCGCGCGGGATCGTGACCAGGCAGGAGACAAACCGGTTGAGCGGGTCCCGGTGAACGAACAGGCGCACGCGCTGGCGCTCTCCGAGCCCGAGGATGCCCATCGCGACGCCGAACAGCTCGTCGGTGTCGATCTGGAACAGCGAGTCGCGCGGGTACGTCTCGAGGATCTCGACCAGCGCCTTCTCGTCGTGACTGTCAGGTGGGAAGCCGGCGCGGCCGAGGACGCTCCTCACCTTCCCCCGCAGCAGCGGTATCCGGCGCGCACTCCTCCGGTACGCCGCGAGCGTGAACAGCCCCACGAAACGGCACTCGCCAGTCACCTTTCCGTCAGGACCGAACCTCCTGACCCCGATGTAGTCGAGGTACACGGGGCGGTGGACGGGGGAGCGAGAGTTGGCCTTGGTCAGCACGAGCACATGGGGCGCGATCGCGAGCGCGTACGCCTTCGGTACCAGCGCCTTGAACGGGGTCGCAGGCGTTCCGCGCAGGAGTCCCAGACCGGACTCGAGGATCGCGCGCAGGCCGGCCTGGCCGGCCTCGGTCACGAGGTCATACTCGCGGTAGCCGAGGAACGTGAAGCTGTCCTCTGCCAGCCATCGCAGGAACGCCGTCGCCTCCTGCACCTCGGCGGCGTCGACCGGCAGCGGCTGCGCGTCGAGCTCCTCGATCAGCGCCTCGGTTCGCTGGCGCATCGGCTTCCAGTCCTCGACCGCGGCGCGGACCTCGCTGAGCACCCGCTCGACGTTGCTCCGCAGTTCTCCGAGGACCTCGCGATCGGGTTCGCGGTCGACCTCGGCGTGAACCACTGACTCGGAGATTGCGTCGGGCGCATCTGCTCCCGGCTTCGCGAGCCCGATCAGGTGACCGTCGGCATCGCGTCGCACACGGACGACCGGATGAATCACGAGGTGGATGCCGTACCCCTGCCTTCCCAGCTCCATCGTCACGGAGTCGACCACGAACGGCATGTCGTCGCTCACGATCTCGACGACCGTGTGCTTTGACTGCCAGCCGTGCTGCTCGAAATCGGGGTTGTAGACGCGGACCTTGGCTGTCCCTGGCTCGCGCGTGGCGGCGAGGTTCCAATGGGCCACCGCGGCGCCGTATAGATCGAGCGGGCTTCGCTCGACGAGATCCTCGGCGGGCACCCAGCGGTAGTACTGCCGCAGGAAGCTCTCGCACATGGCGGCTTGCTCGGCCGGCAGCCGCTCCCGGACGCGAGCGGCGACGCTGTCGATGAGCTCTGACTCGAGGTCCGCCATCTTCACCGCCATGTCGAGCTCCCAACTCTTGCTCTGATTCGAGCCTACTCCGGCCGAGCCGTCTGAACTGCACGGTCCCGGTTCCGGCCGTCCGGGTGCTGCCGGACGTCGAACCTGGGCGACGTATTGCGCGGTCCGCGGCGGGCCGGCGAGCGGAGCACGTCGGCGGGCGCGACGACGGTCCACG
>JAWVFG010000082.1:0-8007 GCA_033856335.1 Solirubrobacterales bacterium | reverse complement strand
CCTGCCACTACCCTGTACCTCCCTTATGTGCGGCATCGTCGGATACGTGGGTGACCGACCGTGCCGGGACCTGCTGATCGCCGGGCTGGAGAAGCTCGAGTACCGGGGCTACGACTCCGCCGGCATTTCAGTGATCTCGGACGGTGAGATCGACAGCGTGCGCGCTGTCGGGAATCTGGCGAACCTGCGCGCGGCGGTCGAGGAGCATTCCGCCAACGGCGGCGCGGCCTCGGTCGCCGTCGCCGCGAAGCCGGCGACCATCGGTCTCGGCCACACCCGCTGGGCGACGCACGGGCGGGTCACCGAGGAGAACGCCCATCCCCACGGCGACTGCGACGACAACATCCACATCGTCCTCAACGGGATCGTCGAGAACCACGCCGAGCTGCGCCGCGAGCTGGTGAGCCAGGGCCATGCGTTCACCTCCGAGACCGACGCCGAGATCGTCGCCCACCTGATCGAGCGCCACTACGAGGGTGACCTCACCGAGGCGGTCCGGAAGGCCTTCGGGGACCTGCGCGGCCACTACGCCTTCGTGGCGATGCACCGCGAGCACCCCGACACGCTCGTCGCGGCGAGGAAGGAATGCCCCCTGATCGTCGGGCTCGGCGAGCACGAGAACTTCATCGCCTCGGCGATCCCCGCCTTCCTGGCCGAGACCCGGCGCGCCCTCGGGATCAAGAACGACGAGATCGTCACGATCCACGAGGGGGAGGTGACACTGACCACCGCAGACGGGGAGGTGGTCGCCGACCGCGAGCCGCTCGAGGTCACCTGGGACGAGGACGCCGCCGAGAAGGGCGGCTATTCCACCTTCATGCTGAAGGAGATCCACGAGCAGCCGGACGCGGTCGCGGAGACGATCACCGATCGGCTGCCGACCCTCGATGGAGTCGACCTCTCTGACATGGAGCTCGACGACGACTTCCTCAAGGGGATCGAGCGAATCGTGATCGTGGCGTGCGGGACCTCGTACCACGCCGGTCTCGTCGGCCGCTACGCAATCGAGCAGTGGGCGCGGGTCCCGGTCGAGATGGACATCGCCTCCGAGTACCGCTACCGAGACCCGGTTCACCGGCCCAACGACCTCGTCATCGGGATCACCCAGTCCGGCGAGACCGCCGACACCCTGGCGGCGATGCGGTTGGCGCGCGAGGGCGGCTCGAAGGTGCTCGCGATCTGCAACGTGATGGGGAGCCAGGCAACCCGCGACGCTGACGCGGTCCTGTACACGCGGTCCGGAATCGAGATCAGTGTCGCGGCCACCAAGACCTTCGTCAGCCAGGTTGCCGCCATGTACCTGCTCGGTCTCCGCCTCGCCGAGCTCCGAGGGACGATGGAGCCGGCGCGGCTCGCAGAACTGGTCGCCGACTTG
The DNA here is from genome assembly GCA_033856335.1 of Solirubrobacterales bacterium. Taxonomy (GTDB): domain Bacteria; phylum Actinomycetota; class Thermoleophilia; order Solirubrobacterales; family 70-9; genus DASUPK01. The sequence goes on along the minus strand of JAWVFG010000082.1, from coordinate 6,632 downwards.
AAGGCCCTTCCGTCAAAGATCCAGGAGACGATCACCTCCTGCGACGAGCGCGTCAAGGCGATCGCCCATTCACAACACGACAAGCGCTTCTTCATGTACATCGGCCGCCACATCGGGCTGGCGGTCTGCCTGGAGGGTGCCCTGAAGCTGAAGGAGATCTCCTACATACCCGCCGACGCCTACGCGGCCGGGGAGATGAAGCACGGGCCGATAGCGCTGCTCGACGAGTCGACCCCCGTGGTCGCCGTCGCGACGGACAGCCCCGTGGTCGAGAAGATCCTCTCCAACATGGAGGAGGTCCGCGCGCGCGGAGCCGATGTGATCGCCGTGGCGACCGAGGGCTCGCACGGCGTCGAGGATGCCGCCGACCAGACGATCTTCGTGCCCCGAACCGACTGGATCGTCCAGCCGATCGTCGCGATCGTGCCGCTGCAGCTCCTCGCGTACTACATCGCTCGCGAGAACGGGCTCAACGTCGATCAGCCTCGCAACCTCGCCAAGACGGTCACCGTCGAGTAGGGGCTACGATCCCGCGCTCGTGAGTTCCCGCCGGCTCTCCGCCCTCGCCATCTCCTGCGTTGCCATCCCGGCCGCGATCCTGGCCGGCTGCGGCGGCGGTGGTGGCGGCACCAGCAGCGTCGACGTCGGCCCCGCCGCGGCAGTCCCGGCCGGTGCCGCGATTTACCTCGATGCGACCGTCAAGCCCACCGGCTCGGCCAAATCCAACGCGGATGCCGCCCTGGGCAAGATCCTCAACACGAGCGATCCCGGCACCAAGATCATCTCCCTGATCGAGAGCCAGTCCAAGGCGGACGGTCACCCGGTCAACTACCAGCAGGACATCGCGCCCTGGCTCGGCCAGAAGGCGGGTTTCTTCTTCACCTCGCTCGGCACGACCTCCCAGGGCGCAGCCGTCGTCGAGACCACCAACCCGGCCGCGTCGCTCGCCTTCGCGCAGAAGGCCTCCGGTGACACGGCGACAGATCCGGCGCCGCGGACCTACAACGGCGCCTCCTACCAGGTGGACAAGAGCAGCCCCAGCAACGTCTTCGGGACCGTCGGCAACTTCCTCGTCGACGGTGACCTCGCCGGATTCCAGGCCGCTGTCAACGCCTCGAAGGGGGACTCGCTCGGCGACTCGAGCGACTTCAAGGACGCCATCGGCAGTCTGCCCAGCGACCGGCTCGGGACGGTCTACACGATCCCCAAGAACTTCATCGCCGCCCTCGGCCCCAGCCAGTTCGGGCAGAGCCAGCAGCAGCTGCTCGAGAAGACCGCCGGCGACTCGCTCAACCAGCCGGTCGCGGGCGCACTGACGGCCTCGGCGGACACGATCCAGATCGAGGCGACAGGCGGCAGCAGCGGGGTGAGCACGCCGCAGAGCTCGCTGATCGGCGACGTGCCCTCGCAGGCCTGGCTCGCTCTGGGAGTCGGCAACCTCGGCGACACGGTGAAGCGCACCCTCGATCAGCTCAAGACCAGCATCCCGAACTTCGATTCGGCCGTGCAGCAGATCCAGGCCACGACCGGATCCTCGCTCGACCAGCTCACCGCCGCCCTGGGCGACGCGGTGATCTACGTCGAGGGGAAGACCAAGTCCACCCTGACGGGGGCGCTCGTGGTTCAGACCAAGAGCCCGAGCCTCACCGGCAGGCTCCTGACCCAGCTCCAGAGCTTCCTCCAGCTCGGCAGCCGCGGCATCAAGCCGCTGCGGCTCAGCGGAGGGGGCACCGGCTTCCAGATCGACAACCCCGCCATCGCGCCGGCGCCGCTGGAGATCGCCCAGCAGGGCGACAAGTTCGTGATCGGGTACGGGGCGAACTCCGCCGAGCGGACTCTGGCGCCTGCCCAGAAGCTCTCCGACGCTCCATCGTTCGCGGCCGCCCAAGGTCAGGTCTCCTCGCTCGGCACCGACCTCTTCCTCAACTTCCCGCCCATCTTCGCGCTGGCCGGATCCTCCGGGGCCAAGGCGAGCCCGGGATTCGTGCAGGCCAAGCCCTACCTGGACGCGCTCAGCTATCTCGTCACCGGCTCCGGCAGCAGTGGCGACAAGGCCGAGTTCAAGGCGGTCCTTGGGTTGAAGTAGGTCCGCCGTGGCCGCCGGCATCGGCATCGACCTGATCGAGATCGAGCGCGTGGAGCGCGCTCTCGAGCGCCGGCCCCGGCTGGCGGACAGGCTGTTCACGCCCGGGGAGTTGGCATATGCGCGCGAGCGCGCCCGGCCCGGCCGCCACCTGGCGGCCCGCTTCGCGGCGAAGGAGGCCGTGATCAAGGCCCTGGGCCAAGGCGTCCCGCTGCGCGAGATCGAAGTCGAGGCCGGCGAGCCGCCGCAGGTCCGGCTGCACGGCCGGGCCGCCGAGGTCGCCGGCGACTCTGACATCGCGATCTCGCTGACGCACTCGCGCGAGACAGCCGCCGCCGTGGCGATCGCCAGCTAGAGCCGCAGTCGCCGCGTTACTTGCGGTTCGCGCGCTTCGTCCGTTGCCTCAAGAACGATTTCGTCTCCGAGCCGACCAGATCGACCAGGTTGCCGAGGGCGATGTTCATGTCGGCGAGGTGCAGTCCCCAGGTCTTGTCGGGGACCGGCGTGAGCTGCCGGGCGCCCGCGATCGGCGTGGTCATCAGGACGTTGGCCCCGTTGCTCTGGACGCAGGCCCCGGTGTAGTGGTCCTGGGGCTCGACCCACGGAGTCGGGGCCGTCGGAGGGGAGCCGTTGTAGAGGATCTTGACGCCGAGCCCGAGGGTGCCCGGGAAAGGTGCCGTCGGGGTGAGCGTCTGCAAGGGCGCCGACCCGCCGCGGAGGGCGGCGGGGTTGGTGCAGAGCACCTGGAGATCGGTCCTCCCGCTCTGGCCGAAGAAGTCGGAGACGGCGCCGGGCTTGCCGAAGATGGCGTTGTCGGGCGGCGTCTGGTTGAAGGTGGAGTAGGCGATCACGCAACTGGTCCGTCGCGCCGTCCGACAGGCGGGGACGTGGCGGAAGACGCCGCCGACGTCACTGCCCTGCTTCACGGTGACGTTGCCACCGAGCAGGATCGCCGAGACCAGCTGGCGCCGGGCGGCGGGGAAGGGATCGATCTTCTTGCGGATCAGCTGCTCCAGCATGCCCGAGCCCTGCGAGTGGCCGATCAGGACGACGCCACGACCGTGGTTGTAGCGGCGCATGTACTCCTTCCACGCGTCCCGCACGTCCGAGTAGGCGGTTAGGAGCGCCTCCGGCGGCGGCGATGGCGCGTTGATCCCCTGCAGCGTCACCTGGCGGTACATCGGAGCGAAGACCCGGCAGCGCTGGGAGAAGCGAGCGGCCTGGAACAGCGCGATCGCGTTCTCCTCGGGGTCGATGGAGAGATCCGAGTTGGTCGACTTGTCGTCGCTGACGGTCGGGTAGACGTAGAAGCAGTCGATCCGCGGGCGCTTCGCGTTCCTGGGAGTCTCGACGTGGCTCTGCCCGGAGGAGTCGACAACCGTCGTCTGCAGGCTGCCGAAGCAGGGATCCGGGTTGGCCCCGGGCTTGCAGAGCCAGGTCGTGGCGGCACCCGCCGGAGCAGCAGACAGCATGAGGTACAGAGCCGCCGCCGCCACGAGCGCGGCGAGCATTCGCACCTGCGATCCAGTGAGTCGTCCCTCCATGGACATCTCCTTTCCCTCGGCGAGCATATCCGCAGGGGTAGGCTGGCGCCGATGGAGGACTGGCTCGATCCGTGCTTCGACGCAGAGGAGATGCGCGCCACCGACAGCTGGGCGATCAAGGATCGGGGCGTGCCCTCCCTGGAGCTGATGGAGACCGCGGGCCGCGCTGTCGCGGAGGCCGCGGCCCAGATCGCGACCTCGAGCAGGGCGGCGATCGTCTGCGGCAAGGGGAACAACGGCGGCGACGGGCTGGTCGCCGCCCGGGCCCTGCGCGAGACCGGCCTGGACGTCGATGCGCTCCTGCTGGCTCCGCCCGACGAGCTCTCCGATGATGCGAAGGCGAACGTCGATCGGATCGATGGCGCGCGGCAGGTGGATCCCGGCGAGCTGCGGGCCGCGATGGAGGGTGCGGGAGTCGTCATCGACGCCGTCTTCGGCACGGGCTTCGCGGGCACGCCGCGGGGTCCCGCGGCCTCGGCGATCGACGCGATGAACGAGGCGAACGCACCCGTTGTGGCCACCGACATCGCCTCCGGCGTGAACGCCTCCACCGGCGAGGTCGAGGGGATGGCCGTCGCCGCCGACGTGACGGTGACCTTCCATGCGCCGAAGCTCGGCCACTGGATCGCTCCCGGCAAGGAGCACACCGGGGAGCTCCGGGTGGTGCCGATCGGGATTCCTGATGGCGCCCCGACCGAACCGAAGGCGGGGCTGATCGATCCACGGGTGCTCGAGCTGGCGCCGAGCCGTGCGGCCGGGTCAACCAAGTTCAGCTCCGGCCAGGTGGTGATCATCGGCGGCTCACGCGGGCTCACCGGCGCGGTTTGCCTGTCGGCGAGTGCCGCGATCCGCACGGGCGCGGGCTATGCGACCGTCGCGGTCCCCGCGGACCTGGAGCAGATCTTCGAGGTCAAGCTGACCGAGGTGATGTCGCTGGGCTGCGCGAGCCGTGACGGCAAGCTCCGGCCGGCCGCCTCGGAGCAGATCCTCGCCGCCACCGAGCGCGCCGCCTGCGTCGTGCTCGGCTCCGGCATGGGCCGAGAGCCCGCAACCCAGCGTCTCGCCCAGGAGCTCACGGTGAGGATCGCGGCTCCACTGGTGATCGATGCCGACGGCATCAACGCCCACGCCGGCCGGATCGAGGGGCTGGCCGAGCGCAAGGCGCCCTTCGTCCTCACGCCGCACGCGGGCGAGATGGGCCGCCTGCTGGACAGGGACTCGGACGCGATCGAGGCGAGGCGGGCCGAAAGCGCGCGCGAGGCCGCGGAGCGAAGCGGCGGCATCGTCCTGCTCAAGGGCGACGACTCGATCGTCACCGACGGCGAGCGGTTGGCCGTCAACCGGATCTCGAGCCCGCAGCTGGCGACCGCCGGCACCGGCGACGTCCTCTCCGGGATGATCGCCGCCCTGATCGCCAGAGGCATGGAGCCGTTCGCCGCCACCTGCGCGGCGGTGGTTGCACACACCCGCGCCGGGAGAGCCGCCGGAGACCGGGTGGGTCACGACTCGGTCATCGCCGGCGACGTCATCGACTCGATCCCCGCGGGGCTGGCGCTCTGAGCTCGCCCGATTCCATAGCCCGCGCCTCGGCCGTGGTCGACGTCGGGGCCGTGGAGCGGAACTGCCGGATGCTCGCGGAGCGGGTCGGAGAAGGCACCGAGCTCTGCGCCGTCGTCAAGGCGAACGGATACGGGCACGGGGCCGCGGCCTGCGCCGCCGCGGCCATGCGCGGTGGAGCTACCCGGCTGGCGGTCGCCGCGGCGTCTGAGGCGGAGGAGCTTCGACTGCACTTCCCGGACGTCCCGATCCTCGTTATGGGGGCCCTGACCTCGGATGAGCTGCGCACCGCGCTGACCGCACGAGCCGACGTTGCCGTCTGGCGCGAGGACTTCAGGGGGCTCTGCTCGCGGATCGCCGGCGAGCTCGGCCGGATGGCGCGAGTGCACGTCAAGCTCGACAGCGGGATGGGGCGGCTGGGCGAGCGCGACCCCGCCACCCTGATCGAGCTCGCCCGTGCCTGCCACGACGATCAGCGGCTGGATCTGGTCGGCGTCTGGACCCACTTCGCGACCGCCGACGAGCAGGGCGATTCCTACATGGGCGAGCAGCTCGCGGCCTTCACCCCGGTGGCGGGGGCCGTCCGCGAGATCGAATCCGGCTGCACGGTCCACGCCGCCAACAGCGCCGCCACGCTCCGGGACCCCGCGACCCACTTCGACATGGTCCGCTGCGGCATCGCCGTCTACGGGCTCGACCCATTTCAGCGCGACCCGGCCGAGCAGGGCCTCGAGCCGGCGCTCGGGCTGCACTCCTACGTGGCGGACGTGAAGCGCTTCGAGCGCGGGGCGAGCGCCGGTTATGGCCGGACCTGGCGGGCGCCCGAGGACACCTGGGTCGGCGTGCTGCCGATCGGCTATGGGGACGGGGTGAGGCGGGGGCTCTCGAACAACGCTGAGGTTCTGGTTGGTGGGAAGCGCTACCCGCTCGTCGGCACGGTCTCGATGGACAACATCACGATCGACCTCGGCCCCGAGACCGACGTCGAGCCGGGGGCGCCGGCCGTGCTGATCGGCGCACAGGGCTCCGATCGGATCCTGGCCGAGGAGGTCGCCGCCAGCCTGGGGACGATCAACTACGAGGTCACCTGCGGGGTCTCGGCGCGCGTTCCGCGGGAGATTCGCGATTGAGCGTCACCCTGGATCAGGCACTAGCCTCGGCTCCATCGATTGCGGCCGCCCGGACCGCGCTGGAGGGGGGTGAGGGCTCGGCCTGGATCGTCGGCGGGGCGATCCGCGATGCCCTGCTCGGCAAGCCGGTGGCGGATGCCGATCTCGCCGTCGCGCCCGGGAGCGAGGAGGAATCAGCCCGCGCGATCGCCAGGGTGGCGGGCGGCTCGGCCTTCCAGCTCTCGGAGGAGCACGCCACCTGGCGGGCCGTCTCGGCAACTGAGGGGTGGCACGTCGACGTGGCTGCCCTGCGGGCGGAGACGATCGAGGCCGACCTCC
>JAWVFG010000081.1:0-3858 GCA_033856335.1 Solirubrobacterales bacterium | reverse complement strand
CGGGTAGTCGATCGCCGCGCAGTCCCTATGCGCGGCCCGAACCCGACGCTGTGACCGAGGACCGCAGCTACCTGGTCGATCCCTCTCCCGACGAGTTCGGCGAGCCGGCCAAGCCGAAGCAGGGCTTGCCCCAGCCAGTGCCGTTCGAGAGCTCGATCTCCGGCCCGAGCGTGGTTTCGGCTCCGGGTATGGCAGCTCTCGCCACTGGCGGCGTCGGCGGGGTTGTCCTCGGCGCGGCTTCCGACGAGCCTCGCCGGCCGGTGAAGATTCTGACGGCCGCTCGTGGCCCGCGGCGCACTCGGCTGGTGGTCAAGCACATTGACCCGTGGACCGTCATGAAGATCAGTTTTGTGGTGTCCCTCGTGATGCTGGCCGTGACCGTCGTCGCCGTCGCGATCATCTATGCCGTGCTCGGCAAGATGGGTGTCTGGACCCAGATCAACACGCTCGTCAACGAGGTCTCGCCGACGACCACCAGCAAGGCATTGCGCAATCCCTTGAGCGGCAGCCGGGTCGTGGGGATCGCCGCCGTGATAGGCGGCATCAACGTCGTCCTGCTCACGGCGTTGTCGACGTTGGGAGCGGCGATCTACAACCTCATCTCCGACTTGGTCGGCGGCGTCGAGGTCACCCTCACCGATCCCTGATCGCTCTCGATTCGCCGTCGAGTGGCGCGCCGTGGAGCCTTGTATCCGGATTGGGGCCGCCCGAGCGGGTGGGATACCCTCGGCACGGCACGAAGCCGGGGCCTGTAGCTCAGTTGGTTAGAGCGCATCCCTGATAAGGATGAGGCCGGAGGTTCAAGTCCTCCCAGGCCCACCACCCGCGCTCGAGCCACCTGAGGATCCTGAGAGTCGAAGGTGTAGGCGATGAAGAAGATCGTGATGCTGGTGGTAGCCCTCGCGGGTGGCTTGCTCGTCTACCGGCGTTTGCAAGCGGCGCAGGCTGAGGAAGATCTGTGGATCGAGGCGACGAGCGCCGTGGAGCCCGAGCCCGTCGCTTGATGCGGTACCCGGGGACGTAGCTCAATTGGTAGAGCACCGCCTTTGCAAGGCGGGGGTCAGGGGTTCGATTCCCCTCGTCTCCACCCTCAACTCACCAGCATCCCGACGGTCAGGTGTCGTCGTCGCGACACAGACAGAACGGGTGTCCAGCCGGATCCAGCAGTACCCGCACGTTCTCCTGTGGCTGGAAGCCGGCGACCCGCGCGCCCAAGGCGACAGCGTCGGCGACGGCAGCGTCGAGATCGCCGACCTCGATGTCGAGGTGCATCATCGGGCGCTGATCGCCCGGCGCGGGCGGCCAAACAGGTGGCACATAGTTCTCGGCGAGCTGGAAGACCATGTAGACGGAGTTCTGCGATGGCTTGATGATCGCTTGGGAAGGTTCCTCGTGCACCACCGGCCAATCGAGCAACTTCGAGTAGAAGCCGGCAAGCGACGCCGGGTTGGGGGCCTCAATCGCGGTGCCCCACCACATCTCCTTCGACCGGCTTCTCATGGACGGATTCTAGGGAGCCGTGGGCCGCGCCACGACTGCGTCGGTTTCGCACTCGAAGTGGCCGCGGGTCGCTAGTTGTGCGTTGAGCCACGCGAGTTCCTCGGCAATCGCGAGCAATGCGTAGCCCTGCGCGGCGGCGAAGGATTCATGCGGACGTGGCGAGACGGCGGCCAGCAGTTGCTCGGCTTTGGCGGCCGGCCCGATCGGGATCGCGATGTCCCGTCGCAGCTTCTGCTCGGCAATGTCGGCGAGGTTCACGACCGCCTCCAAGGGACCGAAGACGGACTGGAACTGCCACATCAGCGGCTCGGCCAACTCGGGTGTCCACTCTTTCCTCGTGGGAAAGTCCGACCCGTCGCCGGGGGGAGGCGACAAGGGGTCGCCGTCCAACTCGATCTGCACCGCAGCAGCGGCCAGCGCCACCGAGACCGCTTCGGCGGCGGTGTTTCCGGCTCTCACCGCGGTCTTGGCCGCGGCGGCGGACGCCGCGATCACCATCGCCTCGGCGATTGCAGCGGCTTCGGCTGCCGTGTCGGCGGCGGCACGAGCTGCGGTAGCCGCCGCGGCCTCCGCGGTGAGCCGGGCGCGCACGGTCGCCGTCTCGGCGGCGGCGGTTGCGGCGGTGACCATCGCATAGGCCGTGGCAGCCGCGTCGGCGGCCAGTTCCGCGGCGGCCTCCGCCGTGATAGCCCCGCCCACGGTGTGCCTGGCCCGCTCAGCTGCGGCGGCCGCGGCGGAGAAGGCGGCCTAGATCATCGCCTCGGCCACGGCGTCAGCCTGCGCCACGACGTCGGCGGCGGCTTCAGCTGCGACGTCCTTGGCCGCGGCTGCGGTACGCCGGGCCCGGTCCGCGGCCTTGGCCGCGGCCGCGGATGCGGCCTTGACCATCGCTTCTGCGGTGAGCAGAGCCTCGGTAGCAATCGCGGCAGCAGCCTCGGCGGCGATCGCCTCGGCCGCGGTGACCGCGGCTTCCTGAGCGGCCGATGCAGTACCGAGATCGACGGACGGAGGGCTGAGATCGACCGTGGCTGCAGGGTCGAGATCGACTCTGCGCGCGGTGACGTCGGCGGCGACGACCTTGGTTGACATGCGCGGGACCAACGACATGTGGCTACCACCCCTCAAGAGCAACGCAACCCGATACAGGTCAACCTCGTCCTGGTGATCGACGGTCTGAGAACTTCTCAGGGTGATTCATTGACCCGCAAAGAACCCGAGGTCGGGCGGCGAGTGGAGGAAGTCGAAGATCTCGACGGCCGGCCGTGGCGGCGCCCAGAGGAACCCCTGGCCGAGGTCACAACCCATGTCCCGAAGCGCGTGGAGCTGGTCGACGCGCTCAACGCCTTCGGCCACCGCGTCCAGTTCGAGGGCGTGTGCCAACTCGATCGTTGCCCTGACGATCGACGTGTCCGCGGGGTTCCGTCCGATGCCGCGGACGAACGACCGGTCCAACTTCAGCGTCTGTACCGGGAAATTGCGCAGGTAGAGCAGGGACGAGTAGCCGGTTCCGAAGTCGTCGACTGCCAGCCGGACGCCGAGAGCGTGGAGCCGCTCGAGCGCGGCCGCGGCCGCGTCGGTGTCTTCCATGAGGACGCTCTCGGTGATCTCCAGGCACAGCGCGCCGGGGTCCAGCGAGCTCTCGGCCAAGATCTGTGCGACCAGCTCGGAGACGCCGGGCTCGACGAGCTGGCGGGCGGACAGGTTGACCGCGACGGTGAGCTCTGCCAGCGGCGATCCGTCGGCACGATTCGCCCCGGCTGCTCGCCAGCTCGCCACCTGCTGGCACGCCCCGCGCAGCACCTGGACGCCGAGCGGCAGGATGAGGCCGCTGTCCTCGGCGATCGAAATGAACTCGGCCGGCGGCACCAGGCCCTTCGTCGGGTGAGCCCACCGCACCAGTGCCTCGACGCCCGAGATCTGGCCGGTACTGATCGAGATGACGGGTTGGAACCAGACCCGCAGCTCTTCGCGCTCCAGCGCAAGGCGGAGCTCCGCCTCGAGGTTGAACCGGGCCATCGCCTCGGACCGCATGGCTCGGTCGAAGAACTCGGTGCGGCCCCTTCCCCGCTGCTTGGCGAGGAACATCGCGGCGTCCGCGTCGCCGACCAGTTCATCGGTCGGACGGGAGAAATCGTCGGTGACCGCGACGCCGATGCTGATGCTGACCGACACCTCGCGATCGTCGAGCACGACCGACGGCCGCAGCACATCCATCAGCTGCTCGGCGACGCGCACGGCTTCGACCTCGTTGGTGTTCTCGCGGAGGACGACGAACGAGTCGCCACCGAAACGGGCGAGTGTGTCAGTCGGCCGGATCACCGTCTTGAAGCGCTCGGCGATCTCTTGGAGGAGTTGGTC
>JAWVFG010000080.1:0-10172 GCA_033856335.1 Solirubrobacterales bacterium | reverse complement strand
CGGAGATCAAGGCAGCCTTCATCAAGTGTGCCGCCGACGAGCCGGGCGTGACCGAGAACATCGAGAAGATCCATCGGGCGACGGCGCGGGCGAGCGTCCGCACCGGCGCGCCGATCATGGCCCACTCTCGCCCCGCTAGCAACACCGGTCCGCGACAGGTGGAGATCTTCGAGGAGGAGGGCGTCGATCTGAGCAAAGTCCATATCGCCCATTGCGGCGACACCGACGACCTCGACTACATCGAGGGACTGCTCGAGAAGGGCGTCTGGATCGGCCTCGACCGCTATGGACTCGAGCTCTTCCTGCCTTACGACAAGCGCCAGCAGACGACGAAGGCCCTCCTGGAGCGCGGATACGCGGATCGGATGTTCCTATCGGCCGACTCGGTCGCGACCACCGACTGGTTCCCACCGAATGTGATCGAGCAGCTGATCGCATCCGGCGCGGCGAAGGACTGGACCATCAGGATCGTCCCCGAGCAGGTTCTCCCCGAGCTGCGCGAGTCGGGGATGACGGAAGAGCAGGAGCGGACGATGATGGTCGACAACGCCGTTCGCTGGCTGACCGGCTAGCGCCGCGCTGAGAAGAACTCCTCGAGAAGGGCGGCGGACTCGGCCGCGAGCAGCCCGCCCACCACAGCCGGCCGATGGTTGACGACCGGCTCGGCGAAGAGGTCGATCACGCTGCCGACCGCCCCGCCCTTGGGATCGGCGGCCGCGTAGACCAGCCGCGGCACCCTCGCCAGCGTGATCGCCCCGGCGCACATCGGGCAGGGCTCGAGCGTCACGTAGATCGTGGTCTCCAGCAGGCGCCAGCCGCCCAGGCGCTCCGAGGCCTGGCGCAGCGCGAGCACCTCGGCATGAGCTGTGGGGTCGCCGCGCAGCTCCCTCTCGTTGCCCGACTCCCCGAGCACCTCGTCCCCACGCGCCACGACGGCGCCGATCGGGACGTCACCGTGCTTCGCCGCCGCTCGCGCGAGCTGCAGGGCCGATTGCATGTGGCGCTGATCGGCGTCGCGGAGGTCCAGGGGCATCATCGCTTCGCCAGTATGGAGCGGCCGGTAGACCCGTGCTACCAGGAACTTTTCGCGCCAGGTGGTGTTTAGAGGCAGGTCGGGAGTGCGCACCGATCCGATGCGATGAAGGGGCAGAGGCACCGGGGACCATGCGAAAGCTGATCGCCACAACCACGCTCGTCCTCACCGCGGCCGCCATTTCGGCCGCGGGCGCGGCCGCTGCCGAGACGCCGAGCCACAGCGCATACGTCCCCGGTCAGCTCCTGGTCCGCTTCGACGGAGGCGCCGAGCACCTGCTCAAGCTGCCGCAGGGCGTGAACCTCTCGTCCGCCGAGCAGGCCCTCGACGCCAACCCCGCGGTTGACTACGCCCTGCCGAACTACCTCGCCCACGCATCCGGCATCCCGAACGACCCTGGCCCGTCCGGCGTCCCGGGCGGCTGGCAGCGGACGCAGTGGAACTTCCTGCCCTGCGGCTCACTCTGCGGGGAGGCGCCGGCCCAGTACCAGGCGAAGGGGGGACTCAACGCCCCCGAGGCCTGGGACATCCTCAAGCAGCGCGGAGCGGCCGGAGGCCAGGGGGCCCGGGTCGCCGTGCTCGATACCGGCGTCGCCTACATGAGCAAGAAGCCGCAGTTCCACAGGAGCCCCGACTTCTCCCGCAGCCAGTTCCTCCCGGGCTACGACTTCGTCGACAACGACAGGGAGCCGCTCGATGAGGATGGCCATGGCACCCATGTGGCGGGAACGATCGGTGAGCGCACCGGCAACCACGTCGGTCTGACCGGCCTGGCGTCCAAGGCGAAGATCATGCCCGTGCGGGTGCTCGACTCGCAGGGATTCGGGACCGCGCGCGACATCGCCAAGGGGATTCGCTATGCGGCCTCCCACAAGGCGCAGGTGATCAACATGAGCTTCGAGTTCTCCCTTGGTGTCAACACCTGCGCGAAGATCAAGGGGATCTGCTCTGCGATCAAGTACGCGTTCAAGAAGGGTGCCCTTGTGGTCGCCGCCGCTGGGAACGAGAACGGCGAGCCGGTCGCCTATCCGGCCGGTGCGCCGCATGTGATCGGCGTCGGCCGCACGACCAAGGACGCCTGCCTCGCGAGCGACTCGCGGACGGGAGCCGGGCTGGACCTGGTTGCGCCGGGCGGTGGGTTTCCCCTGCTCAACACCTGCGGCAGCGACGACCCCATCTTCACCCGCGGGGTGCCGATCTTCCAGCTCACCTTCGACGGCCCGGGATTCACCAACTTCGGCTATCCGGGCGGCTACGAGGGCACCTCGATGGCCGCCGCACACGTCTCCGGTGTCGCCGCGATGATCATCGCGAGCGGTGTCGTGGGCAGCTCGCCGGCCGCCGTCGAGTGCCAGCTCAAGGGCACCGCCCGGCACACCGACGCGCAACTGGGCCAGCCCTATGACCCGCGCCTGTTCGGCGCGGGCCTGATCGACGCCGCGGCGGCGGTCAAGGCGAAGGCCCCCGGCTGCTAACTATCAGACCATGGACCAGGTGAACTTCGAGCTCGTGCCCGCGGGCGGGAACTATGCCGACGAGCTCAACCAGATCCGGATCAAGGTGAACGACACCGACCTGATCGAGCTCGTCCGGGAGGTCGAGCTGCCGTCCGCGCGGGCGGACGAGGAGGAGGAGCTCGCCGGGACGTACGTCGGCCTCGTTCCGGGGTACATCCGAATCGACCTGGCGAGCCAGTTCCTCGGCGGGACCGGCACCGCAATTTCACCCGACGCCAAGGGCAAGACCGCTCTGCTCAGCTGCGACTGCGGCGAGGTCGGCTGCTCACCGCTGCTGGCGCGGGTGACCGTCACCGAAGACACCGTCACCTGGGACGACTTCGAGCAGCCCACCCGGCCCGACTGGGACTACGACGACTTCGGCCCGTTCACCTTCGCCCGCTCGGATTACGAGCAGGCGTTGCTCGGGCTCTTCAGCTAAGTCGTCTTGACGATCCACACGTCGCAGGGCGCGTGGTGCGAGATCTTGTTCGGCACGCTGCCCAGCAGGAAACGGCGCGCTCCGGTCATGCCCTTGTTGCCGACCATGACGAGATCTGCATCGTTCTCCTCGGCGACATCCAGGATTGCGTCCGCGGGCTCACCCTCGCGCGGGTGCGTCACCACCTCGATCTTGGCCTTCTTCGCCACGGCCGCAGCCTTGTCGAGGACGAACTGCACGTCCTCGCGGGGATTGACGATGTGGGAGACGTCGCCTGCGATGCCCTGTCCCTCGTCCTTGAGGCGTGATTGCGGCACGGGCTCGTAGGCGCTGACGATCTCGAGCTTCGCGTTAGAGAGCCTCGCCAACTCGACGGCCGTCGCCACCGCCTCGGTTGCGGTCTCCGAGCCATCTGTTCCAACCACTATGCGGTTGAACATTCCTCCTCCTCGCCACACGCCGGAATTTGCGGGCCGATACTACCCCGCGGGGCCCGAAGGGCGCAGCACTCGCGCTCAGGTCAGCTTGACGACGGCGATCACCATCGACGCCAGCAGGCAGACGACGAGGATCACGAGGGTCGCGGCCCAGAGGCGGGGCATCGGCCGATCCTAGTCAGTCGGGCTGGATCGGCTGCGGGTGCGGCGCGACCACACCGCGAAGGGCGGTCGCCGGGGTGCCCGGCGCGACCCTGTACCAGTCGACGTACCGGCCGCAGGCCTGACGGAGGGCGACGGTCTGCCGGGCAGGGTCGGCGCGGGTCAGGGCCAGGCCGGAGAGATAGGCCTTGCTCTCCGTGCGCAGCAGGCGGCCGATCAGCGGTGGATCGGCGACGTCGACGTTGACGATCACGTCTCCCGCCCGCTTCACGTCCAGCGAGCCGACGGGGTAGTAGGGCGACGGGCCCCGGAAGAGCAGGTTGGTGCGCAGCTCCGCGCTGAACGGGGATGCGAGTCCCGGGCCGCTCGCGGTGACGTGCAGCGCCTGTGTGCTCGCGTACTGAATGGAGATGTCCCAGCGGCCGGGCGTCAGATAGAGCCGCTGGTGGGCAGGCTCGGTCTGGATCAGCTCGGGGCTTGGGTTCCAGACCTTCCCGATCACCGGCTGGACGGTGAACACGGTCGCGGTGCCGGCGATCCTCCGGAGAGGCGCCTGGCCCGGGTCGGCGCAATTGAGCGGGGCGCCGGGATTGAGTGGCTCGTACAGGGTTCGCCGCTGCCCGACGGGGTGGTCGCGGTGCCAGAGGATGAAGTCGCCCGTCCGCAGCCGCGGCACGAAGCCGGGCGGCGCCTGGCTCTGCATCGCGGCGCTTGTCGTCACCACCCAGTTGAAGTTGTTCATCACGAACTGCGGGAGGTTGTCCCAGTCGAACTTGGCGTTCAGGTCGGTCGCCCGGTACAGAGCATGGGTCTCCTCGACGTCGTAGTGGTTGGTGATCGGCGCATAGACCTCCGAGCCGATCAGCTCCCAGGAGACGAAGTTGTCTCGGCCGAGGAAGAGGACGTTCTGGCCGTCGACGATCGGCCGCATGCGGAGCATCTCCTGCTGGTGGTAGTCCGGCCCCACCGCGGCCTGGCGGAGCGGCAGCAGGGTCGAGAACGCCGCTGCGGCCGCGAACGCGAGCGTGAGCAGGGGGACTGCGAATCCAGTCAGTGGCCGCAGCGGGCGGGGTGGCCACCACCGCGCGCCTCCCGCCGCGGGGACGTCTGATTCCTCGCCCGGCAGCGAGTCCGCCGAGAGCAGCCCCCTCAGCGCGACCACCATGATCAGCGGGGCGGCGATCGCGAGCGCCTTCGCCTGGGTGTACGGGGTGCCGAGCGCCAGCGAGGCGAGATAGAGGACCGTGACCGCCAGCAACGCCGAGGGAAGCGCGGACTCCCGGCGGGACAGCGCCCGGCCCAGGCCCCAGGCGAACGCAACCAGCGCGAGCAGCGCTCCGAGGTAGAAGGCGATCTCGGGCGTGGTCGAGTTCGCGGGTGTGATCCGGAACTCGCCCGACGGCCAGATCCCGAAGACCTCCAGCGGGTTGAGCGGCTGGCGGAGGTTGCCGAAGCCGACTGTCGGGCCGGTACCCGAGGGGTTGAACGCCTTGAAGCTGGAGAAGCTCGCGAGGCGCAGGATCTCCGGCAGGGCGGCGACGATCGGGATCCCGATCCCCACCGCCAGCGCCGGCCTGGCTCGGCGGAGCCGTTCCCGCAGGCGAAGTCCGGCGAGGACACCGCGAGCCGCGTCCCGCTCGCGAAGGCCGATGACCAGCATCCAGACCAGTGCGGCCCCGAGCAGCCAGGCGAGCCCCGGGAAGCTGTAGTTGTAGATCGTGCCGGCGGCGATCACGCCCAGCGGGATCGCGCCCCTCGCCCCAGGCCCGTAGCCCCTGCTACCGGATTGGTAGCCGCCGCTACCGGCTCTTTCAGACCATGCCGGACGGACGGCGGGCAGGGCCAGCGCGAAGCCGAGCAGAGTGAGGGCGAGCAGTGGCTCCTTGAACGCGCCCTGTGCCAGGTAGGCGGCCGCGAGGTAGGGACTGGCTGCGAGGACGGCCGCCGGGACCCGGAGCCAACCGCGAACACCGGACAGCGCCCCGTATGCCGTCAGGGACAGGAGGACCGCGATCGCACCGGTCAGACCGGCGAAGCCCTCGATCAGGCTGGCGCCGCTCACTTTCGCGGTCGCCGCGACGATGGCATGCGGGCCGAGCGGGTAGCCGTCCTTGATCAGGTCGGGGGTCGGTCCGGCGTGCGAGCTGATCCACTCGGTGAAGAGCAGATGGGATGCCATGTCGTCGTTGACGAGACCCTGCCCGAGGATCCCAACCCGACCACTGGTGGCGAACGGGATCGCCACGACCAGGGCCGCGCCGATCACGGCGACGATCGCGCCGATACGCACGGCCCCTGCCGGCGCCCGCGTCCGGCCGAAGACGATGAAGCAGGCGATCAGGGCCACACCGACCGCCACCGCGGCGGTGATCGCGTAGCCGGGCAGCTTGACCGCGATGCCGCAGATCACCAGCAAGGCCGAGATGCCGGTGGCCGGCCCGGCGGGGGAATGTCGCGGCAGGCCGGCGATCGCCATGATCGCCGAGCCGAGGAGGAGCGAGGCGACGACGATCAGCGCGCCCGCCAGGAGAGCCGAAAGCATCGCGGAAGCCTAGAGTGCCGCTCTGATCAGAGGCCGGGGATGTGCCGCACGGTGAATCCGGACGGATATGCGTCGAAGGGGTGCCAGCGCGGCCCCGAGCCCCTCGCGTCGCCGACCGTGTCCCAGCGCAGCCCGGCAACCACCGCGTAGACGTGGCTGGGGCTTGCATAGATGGTGAGCCATTGCCCGGGGCCCGGCGCGCCGTAGGACATGAACTGACCGGAGGTGAGCGGCGCCTGCAGCAAACCACCGCCTGCCAGGGCGTAGCTCACCGCTCCCGAGCAGTCATAGCCCTTCGATTGCCAGGACGCGTGGCCTCCTCCCCAGACATACGGCTGGCCGACGATCAGGTTCGCGGCGCTGATCACTCCCTTGATCACGTCCGGTGCCGCCGGTGGGGCGAGAGCGGTCCTGTTGAGCAGGTATGCCGTGCGCGCGCTGGAGTCGGCGCCGCCGGCGGGATGAGTGGCGAAATACACCCGCTTTCGCTCAGCCGGGGACGGCGGCGTGTAGGAGCCGTTGCTGCCGGCCGAAGCGGCGGGCATCCCGGTCTTCGGGTCGATCGGGGCGGGAGCAGCCGCGGGCCGCTGCTTGGCGGATGCGGAGGGCTGCGTCGCTCCCGGTTTGAACTGGGGGTCCGCCGCCCATGGGGGTGGTGC
The DNA here is from genome assembly GCA_033856335.1 of Solirubrobacterales bacterium. GTDB lineage: Bacteria > Actinomycetota > Thermoleophilia > Solirubrobacterales > 70-9 > DASUPK01. Next base: position 3,401 of record JAWVFG010000080.1, on the reverse strand, counting down.
CACCTGGACGTCAGCCAGCTTGCTGGGAGCCGGATCCGATCCGCCCGAGAGCAAGATCACGGCAGCCCCCGCGATCACCGCGAGCGCCACGACCGCGAGTACAGCGCGGCTTGTCTGACGAAGTCTTCTGAGCACGTCCCGGCCCTTCCTGCTGAGAGATCCAACTGTAGGCGGGAAGCCCTCCCCGCGCGCCGCCCAGCCGCGAGTCAGCCGAGCTGCATCCGGTAGAGGCGAACGACGCCCCGCACGCGAGCCTCGATCGGCCACCGGCTCTCCGCCTCCTCCATGAAGGCGCCGGCCGCCGGCCGGCCGGGATCGGCGATCCACGCCACGGGTGCGAGGCGCGGCAGCAGCTTCAACAGCATGGAGACGCTGGGACGCTCGTAGAGGATGTCTGAGCAGAGGACCAGGTCGAACGGGCCGCGATCCACGAGCTCGTCGGGATCAGCCCAGTCGACGGCCGCCGTCCCGACCTGGACCCCGTTTGCCTCCGCATTGCGCCTGACGAGCGCGAGCGCATCCACGTCGCCGTCCGTCGCCAGCGCATCGGCCCCCGCCCGGGCAGCCGCGATGCTCGGCACCGCGAGCCCGCAGCCCAGCTCGACCACTCGCCGGCCCTGGAGCGATTCGGCTTCGAGCTCGCGCCCCAGGGCCACGCCGCTGCGCCAGAGGACGGACCAGTAGGGAGCGAGCGGCGCCCATTCGACCTGGTGGTCATCGGGGATCTCGGCTGCCTCCTCGGGCTGGAGCAAACGGAGCTCGCCCCTCGGCATCTCGATCGAGTGAGTGACGAATTGATCGGGCACTCAGGCGACCGAGGCGGACGAGGCCGCGTCAGACTCCGCCCACTCCGCCCGGAATACCCGGTGGCTGCCCGCGAGGCCCTTGAGCTCGAGCTCGCGGCCGTCGTCGAAGCGCAGTCCGCCCCCCTCCCCGCCCGACGCCGCCTCGCGCATCTGCTCTGAGACGAGGATCTCGCCCCCCACCGCCTGCGCGGCGATCCGCGCGGCGAGGATCACGTTCTTGCCGAAGTAGTCGCCCTCCTCCGAGATCACCTCGCCGGTGTGGAGGCCCATCCGCACGCGGAGTGACTCTCCCCCGCCATCTCGCTCGCGCTCGGCGAAGGCGCGCTGGACCCCGATCGCGCAGTCGAGCGCCTCGCACGGATCCGGGAAGGCGAGCATGAAGCCGTCCCCCTGGCTCTTCACCTCGTAGCCCTCGTGGCGCGAGATCTGCTCCCTGAAGATCGTGTTGTGCTCGCGCAGGACCTCGAGCCATTGCTCGTCGCCGAGCTTCTCGGTGAGGACCGTCGAGTCCTCGATGTCGCTGAACAGGATCGCGACGGTCCCGTCCGGGGCGGCGTGGGCGCGCATGTCCGGGCGCTCCTCCTCCAGGGCGGAGACCATCTCGTCGATCGAGGTCGTCACGTCCACACCGGTCAGGCCCTGCGCCTCGAGTCGGGCGCGGAGCGCTCGATCGACGATCCAGCGGGCGCCCATCTCGCGTGCCGTCCCCAGCACCTCCGCCAGCAGCTCGAGCGCGGGTTCGCGATCGCCGTCGGCATCCCGCTCCAGCAGCAGCTCGGCGAGCGCCAAGCCGCAGAGCGCCATCCCCGGGCGGTCGTCCATCCCGGTCGCGATCTCGACCGAGTTCGCCAGATGCCGTTCGGCGTCGTCGGTCCTGCCCATGGTCTGCGCGAGCATCCCGAGCACCCGGTCGATCGGCCCGTTGCAGCCCGCGGCGCGGGCGACCACGATCACCAGCCCCTCGTACGGCAGCAGGTCGTCATAGGCGGGCTGGGCGCGCTCGGTATCGCCGATCAGCGCGATCGCCTCTCCGAGCAGGCTCATCCCGGGCAACCAGTTGACGTCTCTGGGGATCGCGGAGAAGTCGTCCCCGGCGAAGCGCACCAGCTCCTGGCGGGCCAGCTCGACATCGCCAGAGCGCGCAGCGAGCGTGACCAGGCCGCCGCGCCAGGCGGGGATACCCGGGAAGCGCTCGGCGAGGTCGCGGACGGCGGGCACCAGCTCGCCGGCTCGGCCCTGCAGGCTCCGGATCTGCGTCATCTGGATGCCGTAGGTCTGGGAGGCGACCGGCTGCTCGGCGCGCTCACCCGCATCCCTCGCCTGCCCGGCCAGCTTCTCGGCCCTCTCGATGTCGCCGTCGAGGAGCGCGCGCGTGGCGCGGAGCGCGATCGTGTGCCAGGTGTGCTCCGGCATGCGCAGCGCCTCGGCGAGCCGCGCGTAGATCGCCAGCTCGCGATCGACGGCCGGCATGTCCCCGAGCTCGAGGAACTGCCAGAGGCGGTAGGAGTGCGCCCGAAGCACCGCCTCGCGATTGCCGTGCTCCTGGCCGATCTCGAGCATCTCGTCCGCGAGCGCCAGCCGTTCGTGTGGCGCATTGGGCCCGGAGGGGATGAAGATCTTGCGCTGCAGGGCCGCCGCCAGCGACTGGGGCGCCCCGACCTCACGGGCGATCTCGATCGCCTCATCGACCAGCCTGGTCGACTCGGAGAGGTCGTTGTCGACCCAGTACATCTCGGCCGACTTGGCACTGAGCAACGCGGCGCGCCGCGCCGTTCGCTCCGGCCCGATCAGGTCCAGCGCCTCGTCCAGGAGGGCGAGGAGCTTCTCGTCGAGGCGTCCGGCCTCGCTCAACATCGCGATCCCGATCGCGGCCCCGACCAGGCTGTCGGTGTCGCCGAGTTGCCGCGCCGAATCCGCCGCCCGCTCGAACGCCTCCCTCGCGTCCGCCACCCGAGCCGACTTGGCTTCGGCTCCGCCCAGCGAAAGCAACAGGCTGCACCGCAGGGCCTCATCGGGCTCCTCCATCAACTCGAGCACCTCGAGCGCGCGCCCGTACACGTCGACGGCGTCCTCGTAGGCGAGCTGATCCATGTCCTGCTTCCCAGCCCGCTGCGCGTAGTCGATCGCCTTGGCGAGGTCGCCGCGCGGGGCCGCTTCGAGGAAGTGGTGGGCCAGCTCGCCGAGGCGCTCGTCGACTTTGTCGCCGCAGATCTTCTCGATTGCGAGCCCGGCGCGCTCGTGGAGCGCAGAGCGCTTCGGGGGGGTGAGCTCCTCGTAGAGGGTGTCGCGGACCAGAGCATGGGCGAAGGAGTAGCGGCGGTCCCCGAGATCGGTGACCAGGCGCTCGGCGATGGCCTCCCGGGCGGCTGTCATCAGGTCCTCGGGGCGCAGCTCGGCGACCCGCCAGACCAGGTCCTCCTCGAACTCGCGGCCGATCACGGCGGCCACCCGCAAAGCCTCGTTCGTCTTCTCGCTGAGCCGGTCGAGGCGGCGCCCGACGACCTCCCGAACCCCCTGGGGGATCTCGAGCTCCGCGGCGCTGCCTCCGCCGGTGAGCTTGCCCTCGCTGGCGAGCAGCCGGACGACCTCGCCGAC
>JAWVFG010000079.1:0-9216 GCA_033856335.1 Solirubrobacterales bacterium | reverse complement strand
CTTGCCCGACCTGCGGCCGGCTCCAATTCGACATGGACACGGTCGTCGCCGAGATCGAACAGCGGCTGGAGGCATATACCGAGCCGGTCGAGGTGGCTGTCCTGGGCTGCGCGGTAAACGGGATCGGCGAGGCATCGCACGCCGACTTCGGGATCACCGGCGCCAAGGATGAGGGTCTGATCTTTGCTCACGGCAAGCCGCTGCGGAAGGTGCCCCAAGCGGAGCTGGTCGACACCCTCTTCGCCGAGATCGACAAGTCACTGGACCGCGGCAAGGTTCACGTCGACGAGCGGGAGTCCCGTGAGGGCGCCGCCTGGCTGGAGAGGATCGAGGAGGAGAACGCCGGCGAGCTCACGCCCGAGCGGATCGCCAAGCTCGAAGCCGAGGCGGCCAGGGCGGACGGGACCGATGCCGAGCCACTGCCGTCGCTGACCCCGGTCAAGCGAGCCGTCGAGCTCGATGAGGATGCCTCACCGGTCGCGGGCCGCCGCTTCACCCGCACTTAACCGCTGCCGTGATCCGTAGTTCCCCCGCGCCACCGGGGTAGTTCGCACGCTTTTCGGGGCGCCTCCCGGAGGCGATCATTTCCGCAAGATGTGTGCTCACGGAAACCCGATGAACCTGCGCCTGATCACCTACACGCGCTATGGAGCGATGGTCGGGTGCCTGTCGTGTGGAACCTCGTGGCTCGTCAGCGTGCGCCAAGACATGGCAGCGCCACTCGCCGGCCAACGCGTCACTCAGTAGGCCTTCGCGAAGATCGCCACCACCCTCGCCGGGCCGCCGGTGATCACGCAGCGGGCGTCGGGGGGGAGCACCTCGTCGAAGGGGATGCAGCGGACCGTGACGCCCAGCTCGCCCATCGTCTTCTCGGTCTCCGGCTCCTCGCTCCAGGGGGCCTTGACGAAGCCGCCCGAGTCCGCGTCGTCGCCGGAGAAGAACTCGCGGAACTCGTCCAGCGTCTTGATGTCGTCGCGGGTCCGCTCGCGCAGGCGTTTGCTGGCTTCCTCGAAGTAGCCGGCCTGCATGTCCCCGAGCACGCCGGCGACCGCCTCGACGGCGCCGTCTCGAGGGATGGCGTCGCGCGACAGTCCGGCGTCGTCGCGCCTGGTCATCGTCACCACGCCGTTCTCGATGTCGCGCTCGCCGAGCTCGATCACGACCGGCACGCCCTTGCGGATCCATTCCCACCGCTTCTCGGCCGGCTTGCGGTCGCGGGCGTCGACCGTGACGCGAACCTGGGCATCCATCCACGACCGCTCGGCGAGCTCGGCCTGCAGCTGAGCGGCAGCCTCCATCACGGGGTCCGGGTCATCCCTCGTGATCGGGACGATCTGGACCTGCTGCGGCGCCACCCGCGGCGGGACACGGAGGCCGTTGTCGTCGCCGTGAGTCATCACCAAGGCGCCCATCATCCGCGTGGAAACTCCCCAGGAGGTCGTGAAGCAGAGCTTTCGCTCGCCGTCCTCGTCCGTGAACCCCATGTCCATCGAACGTGAGAAGTTCTGGGCGAGGTAGTGGGAGGTGCCCGACTGGAGCGCCTTGCCGTCCTGCATCATCGCCTCGATGCTGAGCGTGCTCTCGGCGCCGGGGAACCGTTCCGACTCGGGCTTCTCGCCGGCGATCACCGGGATCGCGAGGACCGACTCGGCGAACTCGCGGTAGACGGCGAGCATTCGGCGGGTCTCCTCGAGCGCCTCCTCCTCGGTGGCGTGGGCGGTATGGCCCTCCTGCCAGAGGAACTCCGTCGTGCGGAGCAGGACCCGCGGGCGCAGCTCCCAGCGGACGATGTTGGCCCACTGGTTGATCATCAGCGGGAGGTCCCGGTAGGAGTTGATCCACTTGGCGAACGAGCGCCCGATGATCGTCTCGGAGGTTGGGCGGATGATCAGGGGCTCCGGAAGCTCAGCCGCGGGGTGCAGCGAGCCGTCCTCGCCCTGCTCGAGCCGGTGGTGCGTGACCACCGCCATCTCCTTGGCGAATCCCTCGACGTGCTTCGCCTCCTCCTCGAAATAGCTCAGCGGGATGAGGAGCGGGAAGTAGGCATTCGAGGCTCCGGTTTCCTTGATCGCATCGTCGAGCGCCCGCTGCATCAGCTCCCAGACGCCGTAGCCCCACGGGCGGATGACCATGCTGCCGCGGACGTGATCGAGCTCCGCGACCTCGGCGTCGCGGACGACGCTCTGGAACCACTGAGGGAAGTCCTCAGCGCGCGTGGGTGAGATGCCGGTTTTCGCCTTGCCTTCCATATGCTCGCTAGATCTGAATGGCCCGGAGCCGCGGACAATCCTTGCGTAAGGGGCGGCGAAAGGGGTTCCGACGGCAGTTCGGCCTCGACCGCTCGGGCCCGCCACCCCGGCAGACGAGGCCCGGCCAGCCGCTGCGCCCCTGGACGATCCCAAACGCGGTCGGCTACGTCCGGCTCGCCGCGCTTCCGGTCTTCCTCTACCTGGCGTTCTCCTCAGGGGACGGGCGCAGCGCTCCCGCGGCCGTCATCTTCTGGCTGATCGCGGTCGGGGACTACGTGGACGGGTTCCTGGCCCGCGCCACGGGCCAGTACAGCCGAATGGGGGCGATACTCGACCCGATCGTCGATCGGCTGACGATCCTCAGCGGCGCCGCGGTCTGCTGGCACTTCGAGCTGCTGCCGCGCTGGGCGCTCGCCGTGCTCGCCGTGCGAGAGGTGATCACCGCCGTCCTCGCGGAGGTCGTCCTGCGGCGCGGGGGAGAGCTCCAGATCAACTGGCTCGGGCGGATCGCGGTCGCGCCCGTGATGGCCTCGATCTTCTTCGCGATGGTCTCCGCGAGTTGGGTGTGGAGCGCGATGCTGATCGCCGGGGTGGTCATCGGCGTGCTCGGGACGATCGCCTACATCCGGACGGGGCTTCGAGAGCTTGCAACTGCATAGCCAAAACACTCAAGCCTTGGTCGAGACTGCCCCGCGGACCTATAATCGCCTGCTCAAAGTCAAACGGGTCGCGCTGACGCGCGCCCTCTCATAAGTTGAGGAGTCCGTGGAGGACGAGACCTTTCCCGATATCGGCTCCATGAGCGACGAAGAGCTCAAGGAGCTGATCGACAATCTGACCGCTGAGGAGCAGGAGGTGTCCTATCGCCGCCGGATCCTGCACGGGCAGATCGACATCCTGAGGGCGGAGCTGGTCAACCGCCTCCGTGAGAATCGCCCCGAAGGCGGGACGCTGATCAAGGGCGACGACGTGCAGCGGCTCAGCGAGATCCTCGCAGGCCGCTCAGAACCCCCAACCAAGCCTCCGACCTAGACAGGGGTCACCGTGGCCGTTCATTGCCCCGAGTGCGGGTTCGTCAACGCCGAGGGGGCCAACTACTGCCAGAAGTGCGGCGCCTACCTCTCCCGTCCGGACGGGAAGGATGAGCCGACGACGATGACCTACACGGTCGACGAGTCGGGCGAGATGCACCAGGTCGACATCGACGAGGTGGTCGAGAGACACGGAGCGGCTCTGGTGATTCGCTCGGGCGGAGGCCGAGCGGGGGAGAGCTTCACTCTCGACGACGAGAAGATCTCGATCGGCCGTACCCCCGACGCCGGCGTCTTCCTCGACGACGTCACGGTCTCCCGCAATCACGCCCTGCTGGTGCGCAGGAAGGACGGCCTCTACATCGACGACCTCGGATCGCTGAACGGCACCTACGTCAACCGCCGCAGGATCGAGTCCCACCAGCTTGAGGACGGAGACGAGATCCAGATCGGCAAGTACAAGCTGAGCTACCTGGAGAAGTGACCATGGAAGCCTCGCCCTTCACCCGCAGCTCCACCGAATCAAAGGCGGCCACAAAAACCGCCGCCGGATCAACGGACGGGGCGCCTTCGAACCGCAAGGCGCTGACCATCGGAGCGGTGGCCAAGATCCTCGGCCGCGAGTTCGAGGAGATCTCGATCTCGAAGATCCGCTATCTCGAGGACCAGAAGCTGCTCTCGCCGCGGCGGACCCCGGGCGGATATCGGCTCTACAGCCAGGCCGACGTCGAGCGCCTGCGGACGATCCTGCGCATGCAGCGCGACGAGTTCCTGCCGCTGCGGGTCATCCGCCAGGAGCTGGCCGCGGGAGCCCGCGAGGAGCGCGGCGGGACGGCGTCCCTGCGCCGCGCGACCGCCGTCGAAGCCGGCAAGGGTTCGCGGATGACCGTCGAGGAGCTGGTCGATCAGACCGGCGTCGGCGGCGAGCTGCTCAAGGAGCTCGAGGACTGGCGCCTCGTGCAGCCGGACAACGTGGAGGGCACCAAGCTCTACGACGACACGGATCGCGAGATCGTCAAGGCCTGCTCGGAGCTCGCCCGGTTTGGCGTCGGGGGGCGCAATCTGAAGGTGCTGCGCACGGCGGCGGACCGCGAGTCGGCCCTGCTCGAGGCGGTGCTGGGCCCGGGCCTTCGCTCCTCCAACCACAACCGGCGCCGCGAGGCGATCGAGAACCTGGAGACCCTCGCCGCCGCCTGCAACAACCTCACCCACATGCTGCTCGTCCGCGACCTGCGGAAGCTGACCGGCGAGGAATAGGCCCCACGTCTTGGCACGCGTCGTGCGCAGGCGCCGCATCGCCGCGCCCGCCGGCGCGCTCTGGTCCGTCGTCACCGATCCGTACCACCTGCCACGGTGGTGGCCGAACACGCAGCGAGTCGAGAACGTCAGCGAGGGCGACCCGGCCGAGCGCAGCTGGACCCAGGTGCTCGAGACCCGTGACGGCCGCGGTGTTCGGGCCGACTACCACGGCGTGGCCGCGACCGACGGCGAGCGCTACGTCTTCGAGCAGACCGTCGAGGGCACTCCCTTTGAGCGCTTCGTCAAGCGGGCCCGCACGGAAATCAAGCTGAGCCCGCGGGACGGCGAGACCGACGTCACCATGTCGCTCGACCGGCGACTGCGGGGCCTCTCGCGGCTGGGCTCGCCGATGATGCGCCGGGCGATCGGGCGGACGCTGAACGAAGCGCTGGCGGGGTTGGAGACCGCGAGCACCGGGATAACGCGATCCCCCGGCGGGCGCGAAGCGGAGCAGGGAGGCGTTTGAGGATGACCGCGGGCATGAAGTGGTGGGGCTGGGGCGACCCGGAGCGCAGGCTCGACCTGCCGGCCGCGGCCGTCGCGGCGCTGCGCGAGGAGCTGGGAGTGGAGACGGGGGACGCAGGCGCGCCGGTAGGTCTGGAGCAGGTCTCCCTGCCCGAGCCGCGGCCGATCCCCGAAGCCGTTCGCTCGGCCGCGGGCGAGGTCCTCGACGGTCGGGAGGATCGCCTGCGCCGGGCAGCCGGCCGCAGCTATCCGGACCTCGTCAGGCTGCGCTCCGGGCGCCTCGAGTGGGCGCCTGACGCGATCCTGCAGCCGCCCGATGCCCACGCGGTCGAGGCCGTGCTGGGCGCCTGCGCGGCGAATGGCGTGGCCGTCGTGCCATACGGAGGCGGGACCAGCGTGGTCGGTGGGCTCGACGCGATCGCCGACGGGCAGGACGCCGTCGTCTCGCTCGATCTCGCCCGCCTGCGCTCGTTCGAGCTCGATGCGCGATCGCTCACCGCCACCCTCGGGCCCGGCCTGTCGGGGCCGGATGCGGAGGCGGCTCTGGGCGCACGCGGGGCGACCATCGGCCACTTCCCCCAGTCCTTCGAACAGGCGACGATCGGCGGATTCGCGGCGACGCGCTCGGCGGGGCAGGCATCGAGCGGCTACGGGCGGTTCGACGACGTCGTCACCGCGATCGAGCTCACCGCCCCCATCGGGCGGCTCCGCACCCGCCGGATCCCCCACACCGCCGCCGGGCCGGCGCTCCGCGAGCTGGTCCTCGGCTCCGAGGGAACGCTCGGCGTGATCACCGAGGTGAGCTGCCGGGTGCGTCCCGCTCCGCGGGTGCGTCGCTACGAGGGTTGGATGGCGGAGAGCTTCGACGCCGGCCGGGAGATCGTCCGCGACCTCGCCCAGCGCCACGAGGCGCCGGACGTGCTGCGGCTCTCGGACGAGGAGGAGACCAGGGTCTCGCTCGAGCTGGCGGGTACCGAGGGTCTGCAGAAACGAGCGCTCGACGCGTACCTGTCACTGCGCCGCCGTCAGGGAGGCTGCCTGATGATCTGCGGGTGGGAGGGGGAGGACGAGTCGGTTCGGAGGCGCCGCTCGCTGGGACAGTCGCGGCTGCGGCTCGGCGGCGCCATCCCGCTCGGCGGCTCCGCCGGCCGGTCCTGGGAGCGCAACCGCTACGGCGGCCCCTATCTCCGGGACGAGCTGATGAACCTCGGCGTCATGGTCGAGACGCTGGAGACGGCGCACACGTGGGGTCGGCTGGATGAGCTCTACCGGGCCGTCAGCGGGGCCCTGCGGGGTGCTCTCGGCGATCGCTCGATCGTCATGTGCCACCTCTCCCACGCGTACCCCGACGGCGCGTCCCTCTACTTCACCTTCTTCGCACGCGCCCACCGGGGTCAGGAGCTCGAGCAGTGGCGCGCCGCCAAGACCGCGGCGTGCGATGCGATCGTCGCGGCGGAGGGCACCATCACCCATCACCACGCGGTGGGACGCGATCACGCGCCGTATATGCGCGCTGAGGTTGGCGAGCTCGGACTGGACGCGCTGCGGGCCGTCAAGGAGCGACTCGACCCGGCCGGGATCATGAACCCGGGCAAGCTGCTGCCCTAGCGCAGCGCTCCGCGCAGCACGCTCGTCCCGATCACCTGCGGCAGCGTCTGGTTCTGCGCCGCCTGCTGGACGGCGGCTGCCGCCTCTCTCTGGTGGGTCAACGTCAGCTCGGCCGTCTGGAAGCTGGGCAGCAGGCCCTCCGCGGCGGTGGGGATCGGCGTCCTGCCGGTGAGCTTCCCGTCGGAGCCGACGGCCTTGAAGGCGATCGGGAGGCTGCGGCCGCCCGTTCCCACGAACCAGAGGACGTAGCTCTCGCCGGGTCCGCTCGGCCTGAGGCCCTGAATGGCGAGGTCGACCGCCGGCTGATCGGCCACTCGGACGACGGAGATCATCCCGCTCGCCCTCGATCCGCCCACCGGGGTGAGCTTGATCGGCACGATGTCCTCCTGGGCGCCGTCCGAGGTCGTGGTGTCGCCGGATCCGCTTCCTCCTCCGCTCCCGGTGACCAGGAGCACGACGACGAGAATCAGCACCGCGGCCCCGCCCACCAGCCAGAGCACCCAGTTCCTGCGCGTGGAGGGCGCCGGCTGAGGCGCCACGCCCTCCTCGTGGCCCTCCAGAGCGTTCAGGCGCCCCCTGACGGCCTGCGGCGAGAGATCCCCGGCCGGGGCCGCTTCCAGCGCGTCGGCGGCCTCGTGGGCCTTAGCGCGGACCTCGCCGGCGCTCTCTCCGAGCAGCTCCGCGACCTGGTCGTAGGTCTCCCCGCCGAGAAGCAGCTGGAGCAGGGCGCGCTGATCCTCACTCAACGCCATGGCAGGCGCGGTCCGTCAGTGCTTCTGACCCTGCGTGGTCGTCTGCCCCTGGGTCCCGGAGGAGCCGGCCTGGCTCTGGGCCTGCTGCAGCAGCTGCTGGATGCCCAGGTCCGCGACGTTCCCCTGGAGCACCGTCTCGCCGACGAACGGTACGAGTAGCGTCGGCTTCTTGCCCTGGGACTTCACCGACTGCTGAATCTGCGTCGCCTGCGCGGAAGTCAATTTGGTGACCTTGATCGTCTGGAAGGCCGGGATCAGGAGAAGCTCCTGGGCGGGCACGGGAATCGTGGCCGTCAAGTTGCCCTTGGCGTCAACGCTCGCCGGGCCCAATGGCACGGACTGGCTGTCGGACTTGTAGAGCCACAGCAGGTAGCCCTGGTTGCTGCCCGTCGGCGAGAGCTGGACCGCGTTGGCCTGGAGGGCGAAGGTCGGCGTCTGTGACTTGGTATTCGAGGTCGGTTGGGCCGTGCCCAGCGTGATCTGCCCGCTCGGGGGGCAGTCGGCGTTCGCGAAGGAACCGGCTGCCGCGAGCTTCATCGTCGGGATCCCAGCCTGCTGCGCCGACGCGGTGTTGACTGCGGCACAGTTGCTGCCGCTGCCTCCGCCTCCGCCGCTGCTGGTCGCCACCACGATGATCACGATCACCAGGGCGAGCGCGGCCGCGGTTCCCACCACGACCTGGGTGCGGCGCCTGCCGGTCAGCGACCCGAGGCCGCTGAAGAAGCCGGCCGCACGTGATGCGAAGCCGGGCCCCGGAAGTATCTGTCCCGCGGGAGACGGTGGCTGCGTCGGCGGTGCAGATGCCGGAGGGGGCGGTGGGGGAGGGACTGGGGGCGCGGGCGCCCGGCGACCGCCGCGCGGCTCCGGGATCTCGGGCAGCGCGGCCTTCGGCGCGAGCAGTCTCAGGTTCTGGACGAGGCGCTGTGCGAGCGCGTTCGTGTCCGGGTCGCTCTGCAGGAGGCGGACGGCGTCGGCGCGGCCGATCGGATCGGCCTGGCCCAGCAGGTAGTCGCTCAGGGCCACCTGGCCGTCGGGATCGGCGCCGCCGATCTCTCCCAGGGCGGAGCGAGCCCGCGAGCGCACCTCGTCGGGCCTGATTCCGAGCAGGGAGCCGATGTCGTCGTACCCCTGCCCTCCCTCCAGCAGCAGCTGGAGCATCGCGCGCTGTTCGTCCGTGAGCGCCAAGAGCGCCACAGCCTAGGGCAGCGGCAGGACCCGTGACGCATCTCTTAGCTCCCACTCATGCCTGCTCGCGCGGGGGGGCGACTATGGTCCCGCGCCATGGGCCAACCCGAGACCAGCCCATCGGGCTTCGCTGAGGAGATCGGCGTCGAGTGGATCGACTTCGACCCGGACAACGCCCGCGCCAGGATCACCGTCGAAGAGAAGCATCTGCAGCCCTTCGGGATCGTCCACGGCGGGGTCTACGCCTCCCTTGCGGAGAGCATCTGCTCCGCGGCGACCTATGGCGCCGTGCGCGAGGAGGACATGGTCGCCCTCGGGCAGTCCAACAGCACCACCTTCCTGCGGGCGATCTCAGGCGGGCACATCAACGCCACCGCCAAGCCCCGCCATCGCGGCCGGACAACCTGGGTCTGGGACGTCGAGCTGAGCGACGACGAGGGCCGCGTCTGCGCCCTGGCGCGGATGACCATCGCCGTGCGCCCGCGACGGGACTGACTCACCCGGACCGACCCTGGAACTCGCCCGACCGCGATGGGATGCTGTGCGCGATGCGAAGGGCCGAGATTCGCTCGTTGAGCGAGATCGCCGCGGGATCGCTGGCGCAGCCGGGCGTCACCGCCCGCGAGG
>JAWVFG010000078.1:0-5767 GCA_033856335.1 Solirubrobacterales bacterium | reverse complement strand
GGACCGCGGCCTCGAGCAGTCATCGGGTGAAGATCAGCAAATACGTGAAGAACCTCGACATGGACCACACTGCTCAGATCGCGCGCGTGATCAGCGCCCCTCGCTACCGCGGAATCCGCACCGGTCGGTATCTCCTCGTCAAGTACTCGGACGGCAGCCGTGAGATGTACGACCTCTCGCACGATCCGCTCGAGGACCACTCCGTCTACAAGGACTCGCGCTACTTCCCCGTGCGCAAGTGGCTGCAGAAACAGCTCTCGGCGCTGGTCCGCTGCAAGGGTCAGGTCTGCGATGCCGAGGTGGGCAAACCGCCCAAGCCGCTCCTGAAGCACAAAAAACACCCGGCCTAGGCCGGATAGGGTCCGCCAATGGCGAGCCCCGAGACCCCTCCGCCGCTCTTCGGCGACTACTACCGCGAGATCTACGCGAAGGGGATGCTGGCGGGCGAGCAGCCGACCCTGCCGATTGCCTGGGCAGAGCTGGAGAGCCGCGCTCGAGAGTCCCTCGACGAGCGGGCGATCGCGTACATCTTCGGCGGAGCGGGATCCGAGGACACCATGCGGGCCAACCTCGATGCCTTCCGCCGCTGGCGGATCGTGCCGCGCATGCTGCGGCAGGAGCTGTCGATGCGCGATCTCTCGATTGAGCTGCTCGGGACGACGATGCCCGCGCCGGTGCTGCTGGCGCCGATCGGCGTGCAGACGCTGCTCCACGAGGACGGCGAGCTCGCCTCCGCGCGGGCGGCCGCGAACATCGGCCTGCCGATGATCACCAGCACCGCGTCCGCGACTCCGCTGGAGCAGATCTCCGAGGCAAGTGGAGACGGCCCCCGCTGGTACCAGCTCTACTGGCCGAACGACGACGAGCTGGCCGCCAGCCTCGTCCGCCGCGCCGAGGCCGCCGGGTACTCAGCCCTGGTCCTGACCGTCGACAACTACGTGCCGGGCTGGAAGCCCCGCGACCTCCAACAGGCGTACCTGCCCTTCCTCGAGGGAGTCGGGATCGCGCAGTACCTCTCAGACCCGGTGTTTCAGGCGGGACTCGAGAAGTCGCCCGAGGAGGACATCGGCGCCGCCGTCGGCCACTTCCTCGGCGTCTTCGCGAATCCGAACCTCACCTGGGAGCGCCTCGAATGGCTCCGGGGGACGACCTCGCTTCCGATCGTGCTCAAGGGCATCCTCCACCCTGATGACGCTCGCGAGGCGCGGGAGCGTGGCGTCGACGGGATCGTCGTCTCGAATCACGGCGGTCGCCAGATCGATGGGGCGATCGCGTCCCTCGACGCCCTGCCCGCGATCATCGACGCGGTCGGCGAGGGGATGGCGATTCTGCTCGACAGCGGGATCCGCTCGGGAGCCGACGCCTTCAAGGCGCTCGCGCTCGGAGCTGACGCGGTGCTCGTCGGCCGGCCCTACCTCTGGGGCCTGGCGCTCGACGGTCAGAACGGCGTCGAAACCGTGCTCCGGTGCCTGCTCGCCGAACTCGATCTGACGATGGCGCTGAGCGGCTTCACCCGCCCGGCCGAGATCGACTCCGGGGTGCTCCGGCAGGTCTAGCCGGCGACGCTGAGGACCGGCGCGGCCGCGTGGATCGTGACCGTGCAGCCGGTGCCGTTGCGGATCTCGACCGCATCAGCAACCAACCGCGTCAACCAGAGCCCCCGTCCTCCGGGCCCCGCCACGTCCGGCGTCAGCTGGCCCGCGAGCACGTCCTTGATCCCCTCGCCCGAGTCGCTCACCTCGAAGATGATCTCGCCGCCGGTACGCCAGATGCGGAGGGCCGCCGGGGAGCGCCCGTGGACCACCGCGTTGGTGGCGATCTCGTTGACGGCCAGGACCATCTCGTCCGCCTTCGTGCGCACCAGGCCCGCATCGATCGTCAGCGAGCCGATGGTTCGCCGGACCGCGGGCAGGTCGGCCAGCCCGAAGCTGATCTCGGCATCCGGGACACCGGGGGGAGGACTCACGAAGGAATCGAGGCGGCGGCAGAACTCGACGGGGTCCTCATAGGACTCGCTGGGCATCGTTTCCTCGGCGTCGACGATCTCGGGGTGGGTGCTCCTCGCATGCCTGATGATGTCGGCCGGCAGCGCGCTCGCGTCATACGGACAGATGAGGGTGACCGGATACCCGGCGAAAGCGACGTTGAGGACCGACTCGTAGCGGGCCCAGTCGCGCACCTGCGCCTCGTGCCCGATGGCCCAGGGCGGCTCCCCGACCAGACGGGCCCGGGTGTCCATCCGGCGGTGGTCTTTGTCGCTGCCGTTTGTGTTTTCAGCCACCCAGCGGGCGTACTTCTCTCGGGTGCGGGCCGAGGTGTCGTACCACTGCTCCGTCGAGAAGAGCGTCACACCCGCCGGAGCACCACCGAGCGCCGCGCGCAGGTTCTCGACATGGCGCTCCTGCACGGCGACGAGGGTCGGCTCCTTGGCGATGACCCCCTCCTCGATGAACGGCATCACGACGTCCATGAACTCCTCGTCGGAGTCATAGATCAGCGCTTGGTGGACGAATCCCTTCATTGGGGCGGACGCTCCCCGTTGTGGGGCATCCCGTTCTCCTTACCCGGTCGAATCCGGTTTGACGCCAGGGATACGACGATTGCAGGGAAATTGGACCATTCGCATCGTCGATCCTTGGTATTTGTCCGCTCCGATCGCCGGCGAGAAGGGTTTGGAGTGAAATCGTGAGACCCCGAGGGACAAGAACGGGCGCGATCGCCGTGGCGATCCTTTGCCTGGCGGTGCTCGGCTTCGCGCCCGCAGCCGCGAACGCGGGCACCAAGGCAGTCGGGATAGACGTCTCCCGCTTTCAGGGGGCGATCGACTGGCCGAGCGTCGCCGGCTCGGGTGTCAGGTTCGCGTTCGTCCAGGCGAGCCGCGGAAGCGGCGCCGACTGCACCGTGAAGCCCGCGCAGTGCGGCGCCGACCCGTTCTTCGCGGCCAACCGGCTCGGGGCCGAGAGCTCCGGGATCCGGGTCGGCGCCTACCACCGGGCCTTCGCCTCGGGCGGCACCGTCGCCGACGCCCGCGCCGATGCGATCGCCGAGGCGGACGTCTTCCTCGGGTCCGTCGGCTCGCTTCAGTCCGGTGAGCTGATCCCGGTGCTGGACGTCGAGACCCCGTTCACCGGCATGACCTCCACGACCCTGCGCACCTGGATCCGCGTCTGGGTGAAGCGGGTGAACAAGAGGCTCGGCCGCAAGCCGATGATCTATACGAACGCGACGAGCTGGGGCGCGACCGGCAACACCAAGGAGTTCGCGAAGGCGAGGTATCCGCTCTGGGTCGCCGAGTGGGGCGTCTCAAGGCCCGCGGTGCCCGCCTCCAACTGGGGCGGCCACGGCTACTCGGTGTGGCAGTACACGAGCTCGGGCAGCGTGCCGGGAATCTCGGGGAACGTCGACATGGATCGGCTCGGCAAGGGCCTCGCCAAGATCACCGTGCACTGACGCCGTTGTTGCGCGCCACCTCCGCGGCGAAGATTCGCACGCAGTTGCGGCCGGCGCCCTTCGCCTCGTAGAGCGCCTGGTCGGCTGAGTGGACCAGTGCGTCGGGAGTTCGCCGGCCGTCTGTGGCAATGGCGCAGCCGACCGAGAGGGTGAGATGGATTGACACCTCGCCGACCCGAACCGGAGACTCGGCGAGCGCCTGACGGGCGCGCTCGGCCAGTGCGAGCACACCATCGCGATCGATCGCCGGTGCCAGCACGGCGAACTCCTCGCCGCCCCAGCGTGCCAGGCAGTCCTCCTCGCGGAGGACGGAGGCGATCCGGTCGGTGACCGTCTGCAGCACGGCGTCGCCCATCAGGTGTCCGTACTCGTCGTTGACGTGCTTGAAGTGATCGAGGTCGAGCAGGAGGACGGCGGGCGTCCCCCCTCTTTCGGGTTCGACCAGCTCCCGGGCCAGGACCTCGCCGAAGTGGCGGCGGTTGGAGATTCCCGTGACCGGGTCCTCGCGAGAGAGGCGCTCGGCCTCTGAGCGAGCCCGCTCGAGCTCGACGTTCGTCCGCTCGACGCGTTCGAGCGACGCCGCCAGCTCGGCCGAACGCTCGGAGGCGAGCTTCAGCGCGGCGTCGCGCCTGCGCCCCAGGGTGCGGAGCACCAAGGCCAGCGTGAAGGTCAGTGCCCCGCCGGCCAGCACGATCAACCACGGCAGGGCCCCCTCCAGCGTGGTCAGGGACCCGCCGGCTACGCTCACCGTCCAATGGCGGCCCGGCGCCGAGATCGACGCATTGACCGGATTGCTCGGGCCTGACCCGATCGTCGCGAGCGGGGTGACCTGATCGCGAAGCTGAACGGGCGACGGGTCCCCCGCCGTCGGCAGGGCCTGTCTGACGAGTTGCTGCGCGTCGATCAAAGCCACGATCGCGCTGTCGGATTCGAGCCTCGAGAAATCACCGCCATTGCGACGGAAGGCCACCGGCACGGCCAGGTAGAAGGCTTCGTCCCCATTGTCCAGACGCACCGGGGCGGAGATGGCTTCCTTGTTCTGCAGCGAGGCCAGCCCAATCGTGCGGGCTGCGGCGGGTTGAGCCACCGCATCGGCAAGCGACGCATTGCCCGCATCGCTCGGCGCAATCAGCTCGGGGTGGGACCCGATGCCGTGTGACGGGGTGAGCCTGTGGCTCGGCGAGCGCCGAACCCACTGCACCGCGACGACCCCACTCTCGTTATGGCCGCGAACCTGCGCCCAACGGGAGAACACGGGATAGTCAGCGGCGTTGCTGACCCCGACCATCGCTCCGATGTCCCGCAGGTAGTACGCGCGGCGATGCAGGGAATCCGAGATCCTCTGCTGCGCGCTGGCCACGCGATCGGAACGGCTCGACGAGAGATTGTGGCGGGAGACGAAAAAGGCCGCCAGGGAACCGGCGACGGTCGCGAGGACCATCGCGAGGACGATCCCGCGCTGCAACGCCTTTGAGCTCACCTTGCTTTCTTCGGCCTGCGGGCGGTGGAAGTTGAGGCCCCAGGGTGAACCCGCTACCGAACTGAATGTTAATCGTGTTTTAGGGGTTGCTAGGATTTAGTTAGTTGTGTGCTCAATGACTTCGTGCCGCCCCGACCCCCGAGGAGCGCTGACCGATTGCCGACTACGGAAACAAGATCGAGTTCGGGTACTTCCTGAGCCCGGACGCAGACGATCCCGACGGCGTAGTGCAGACAGCGCACTTGACCGATCAGCTCGGCTATGACCTGCTCGGCGTCCAGGACCACCCGTACCAGCGCGCGCACCTCGACACTCTCTCCTTGCTTGGCGTGATCCTCGCCCGCACGGAGCGGATCCGTGTCTTCCAGGCCGTCGGAAACCTGCCGCTCCGCCCACCCGCCGTCTTTGCGAAAGCCGCCGCGACGCTCGACCTGCTCAGCGGCGGGCGCTTCGAGGCCGGCCTCGGTGCCGGCGGCTACCTCGATGCAGCACATGCGATGGGCGCTCCCGCCCTCACCCCCGGCGAGAGCCTTGAGGCGCTCGAGGAGGCGACCGCGATCCTGCGTGAGAGCTGGAGCGGCGCCCGCTCGATTCGCCATCACGGCCGCCACTACCAGCTCGACGGCATGCACCCCGGCCCCTCCCCCGCTCATCCGATCGCCGTCTGGCTCGGCGCAGCAAAGCCGCGGGCGCTGGCGCTCACCGGACGCCTGGCCGACGGCTGGGTCGCGCCGATGATGGTCTACATGCCGCCGGGGCAGGTCCCCGCGGCGCAGGAGGTGATCGACGCCGCTGCCCGCGACGCCGGCCGCGACCCAGAGGCGATCCGGCGCATCT
>JAWVFG010000077.1:0-8595 GCA_033856335.1 Solirubrobacterales bacterium | reverse complement strand
TGCGTTCGCGGCCTGACGGACGAGCGCTTCTACGCACCGCGCAGCCAGCCCGAGGCACGCCGGGAGCTCGGCCTGCCGGATGACGGACCCGTCGTGATCGTCTCGGGTGGCGGCTGGGCCGTCGGGGACCTGGAGGGAGCGGCGGAGGAGGCGCTTGGGATTCCCGGGGCGACGGTCGTCTGCCTCTGCGGGCGAAACGATCAGCTCCGGGAGGAGCTCACGCGGCATTTCGCGAGCGAGCCGCGGGTGCGGGTCGAGGGCTTCACCGACCGGATGCCCGACTGGTTCGCGGCGGCCGACGTGCTCGTGCACTCCACGGCCGGCCTGACGGTCCTCGAGGCGATCATGGACGGCTGCGGAGTCGTCTCCTACGGATGGGGGCTGGGGCACGTCCGGGTCAACAACGCGGCGTTCGTCAGGTTCGGACTCGCGGAGGTCGCCGGGTCGCGTGACGAGCTGGGCGAGGCGCTGGTGCGCGCCCTGGCGGCGAGCGGCGCACCGGACGAATCCTTCGCCCGGCTCCCCACTGCGGCCTCAGCCGTCATCGGCCTCGGCCTCGCCGACGGCCAGCTGAGCGACCGCCGGGGAGCTCGCGAGAAGGCCGGCGCCCAGGGCGACCGCAACTAGAGCGGCGACCAGTACCGCGCCGCCGAGCGGTGTTCCGCTCCAGGCCTCGCCGCCGACCAGCGGCGCCAGCACGACGGGGATCACGATCTGCATCACCAGGACGGTCGGGGCGACACGAGTCGCGGCGAAGCTCTGCAGCGCGGTCGACTCGCTGACCACTCCCACGATCACGACCGACGCCACCAGGGCCGCCCATGCCACCACCGCGGCGATCGCGCCCTCCGACGCGTCCTGGGCGACGATCTTCGCCACGAACGCCGCCATCCCGTCGGCAGCGCCGGCGCTCGCGACCAGCAACAACATCGGGAAGCGCCTTCTGCGGATGAAGCGGATCGCGTAGGGGGCCACGGTCACCGCGGCGAGGGTCACCAGGGCGACGACCAGCCCGGCGCTGCGGTCGACCACACCGGGCTGGCGCGGCGCGGCCCACGCGAACACTCCCACCGAAGCGATGATCAGGGCCACCGCCCCGATCTCCCGTCGGCCGACGTGCTCGCCGAGCACGCGGACCCCGAGCACCAGGAGGAGAAGCAGGCCCAGCGCGAGGGTCGGTTGGACCAGGGTCAGCGGCGCGTTGGCCAGGGCGACGATCTGGAGCGGCCAGCCGAGAATCGACAGCGCGGTGGCGCCGACCCAGAGCGGCCTCCTGACCAGATGCGCCATCAGGGACGGCTTCAGGGCGCGATCGGCGGGCGCCCTGCGCGCCTCGATGGCCTGCAGCGCGTAGCCGGTCTCGTAGCAGCAGGCGGCGCCGACCGCCAAAGCGAAGCCGAGAGGGATATTCCCGTCCATGACTGGCACCATCCTGCCATCCGCAAAGCACTCTTCATCGGTTCGGCGGCCGCCGCGGCCGTCTGGTGGACACCGGCGCTCGCTCCGATCGTGCCCGGAGTCGCCGATGCGCTCGGTCTCCCTCGGCGGATCGACGATCCCAGTGGCGTCGCGCTGACCTTCGATGACGGGCCGCACCCCGAGGGAACCCCGGCTGTGATGCAGACGCTGGAAGCAGCGGGTGCCCAGGCGACTTTCTTCCTCTGCGGCGAGCAGGTGGAGCGAGACCCCGCTCTCGCCGCGGAGATCGCGGCCGCCGGACATACAGTGGCGGTGCACGGGCACCGGCACCGCAACATGCTCCGGTTGGCCCCGCGGACGTTCGTCGACGATCTGGAACGGGGGATCGCCGTGATCGAGGACGCGGTCGGCCTGCGACCGCTCGTCTATCGCCCGCCGTACGGGATCTTCAGCTACCCGGGCATGCTGGAGGTCGGGGTCCGGGGACTGCGCTCGATGCTCTGGTCTCGCTGGGGCCATGACTGGCGGGCTGCCAGGCCGGCCGCGAAGATCTCCGCCGAGCTGACCAGGGGCCTACGCGCGGGGGACGTCCTGCTCCTTCACGACTCCGACCAGTACAGCGAGCCGGCCTCGTGGCGCGGCACCGTGGCGGCGCTTCCGGCGGTGCTCGAGAGGATCGAGGCGGAGGGCCTTCGGACGGTCGCGCTGTAGCTAGCTGACGGTGTCGGCGGCTGCTTCTTGGGCGCCGAGCCAGCGGGTCGCTGCGTTTGCGACCACCAGGGCGATCATCAGTCCCATCGCGCTCAGGGCGATCGTGCCTTTGTGGGGCATGCCGAGGTTGAGGACGTTCCGCGTCCAGGGAAGCGTCTCGAGAGCGACCCAGCCGGCGATCAGCCAACCCGCGATCACGCCGCCCCTGGCCGGCCGCCCGCCCGTTCCGAGGGGCAGGAGGGAGAGGGAGGCGAGGATCGCGATCAGACAGGTGACCGCGACGTAGCCGGTCTGCCCGGTGCCGAAGTCGTCGGTGCGAAGGGCGAGGGCGGACGGGATCAGGGTCCCGACGGCGGCGGCGAGCGCGACGATCCAGGCGCTGGGCCAGGACGAGGGGGCGGTTCTGGGCCAGCCGGGCAAGTCGGTGGCGCTGGCGACCGGCGCGTACGCAACGGCCGATTCCCGGACCGGTACGGGCGCGAGCGCCGGCTCAGGCTCGGCCTCCGGGGCGAGGGCGGGCGCGGGGGCGCGCTCGGGCTCGAGCCAGGCGAGGTAGCGGCGGACGCCCTCGGAGAGCGGGGTGGAGGCGCGCCAACCAAGCTCCTCGGCGGCCCGCTCGTTCGAGATCACGGCGCCGCCGAAGTCGCCGTTGCGGCCCGGCGTGTGGACGACCTCGGTGTCGTCGATCAGGTCTGAGACCACGTCCGCGAGCTCGCGGATCGTCACCGTCTCGTCGCCGGCCAGGTTGTAGACGCGGCTCTCGCCGCCCCGCTGGACCCCGGCGACCACGCCTTCAGCCAGGTCTTCGACGTAGACGAAGCGTCGGGTCTGCAGGCCGTCGCCGGCGATCGTCAGCGGCTCTCCCTTGAGAGCCTTGGAGACGAAGATCGGGATCACCGCGGCGGGGCGAGCGCGGGGGCCGTAGGGAATGCCGAAGCGGAGGATGGTGCAGGGGACGTCATAGAGCTCGGCGTACGAGCTGCAGTACATCTCGCCGGCCAGCTTGCTCGCCGTGTAGAGATGGTCGGGCAGACCGAGCGGCGCGTCCTCGTCGATCAGCCCGTCGCCAGAGGCGCCGTAGACCCAGATCGTGCTGCCGTAGATCACGCGGGTGCCGGTGGCGCGGGCGGCCTCCAGCACGGCGAGGGTGCCGCGCGCGTTGCATTCCTCGGCGTCCACCGGCTGCTCGGCGACGATGCCGACGTCGGCGTAGGCGGCGAGATGGACGACCGCCTCGCAGTCCTCCATCGCCCAGCTGAGCGTCTCGGCGTCGAAGAGGTCGCCGACCACCGTCTCGACCGAACCCGAATCGTGATGCGGCGACTCCTGGAGGTCGTAGATACGTGGCTCGTACCCGGCGTCGGCGAGCTTGTCCACGACGTGCGAGCCGATGAAGCCCGAGCCGCCCGTGACGAGCACCTTGCTCACGTTGTTCCCTCCATCGTGGATTCCTCCGGCTCCCGCTGAGCGTCCTCCGCGGGCGCGTAATAGAGCGGCACGCACCAGTGGTTCTGGGCTACCCAGTCGGTGTTCGGCAGATCGTCGCCCGTCCCCATGATCCGGTGACAGGGATCGTCGTAGACCTTGCCAGTCGACCGCTCGATCGGCTCGAAGACTATGTACTTGTAGAGCCCGGAGGTCATCCCCTCGGGCAGCTCGAGGCGGGACTCGTACACCGGGTCGAGCTGCTCCCGGGCGACCGCGTTCTTGCGGGCGACGATCTGATCGAGCCGCTCCGTCTGCACCAGGCCGATCGCGGCGGTGAACTCGCTCATCCGGAGGTTGAGGCCCTCGACGCGGTGATCGGGCTTGCCGTAATTGCGGAAAGCGCGGGCGTGCTCGAGCAGGTCGTCGTTGGCGGATACGAGCATGCCACCCTCGCCCGTCGAGACCGTCTTTGTCGCGTAGAAGGAGTAGGCGCCGGCGTCGCCCCAGGAGCCGGGCCGCCGATCTCCCCAGCGAGCACCGTGGGCGTGGGCGCAGTCCTCGAGGAGGAAGATCCCCTCGGCCCTGCAGTACTCGGCGATCCGCTCGACCTCGAAGGCGACGTGGCCTCCGATGTGGACCAGCACCGCCGCGCGCGGCTTGTGCTCCTCGGCCTTGCGCTGGAAGTCCTCGAACGACATGCAGAGGTCCTCGCGGTTGCAGTCCACGAAAACCGGCTCGCCTCCCGAGTGGACGATCGACAGCGGGGTCGCCATGAAGGTGTTGGAGGGGCAGAGGACCTTCTCGCCGCGGACTCCGGCGAAATCGAGCGCCGCGAGGGCGGCGCCGCTCCAGCCGCCGGTGGCGACGGAGCCGAGCCCGTGCAGGTCGCCCCAGGCGGTCTCGAAGCGGGCGGTCATCTCGCCCTCTGACCAGCGCTCGGACAGCACGATCTCATCCCAGAGCTCGTGGAGCCTGGGCAGGTCACGGCGATCGAAACCGATCGCGAACTGGCTGTGGTGGGCGGGGGTCAGGGGAGTCGTTCGGACGTAGGACACCGGGTGCCGCAAACTTCGCAGCGGAGGGCAGGATAGTCAGTAACGCGGCGTTATGAATCCGGAATAACCCCGGATGTGTGCCGGTTGTTACCTGGGCGCTTCGGCCTTGAGCGCGCTCAACTGGGTCTGGATCTCGCTCAGGAAGGGGGTTTCCGGGTCGAAGTCGTGCATTTCCTCCAGGTCCTCGGCCCAGAGCTGGAGCCGCTCGTTGAGCGTGGTGCCGAGGCGCTCGCCGCAGGCGGCCCGGTCCCCGGGAGCGACCCTGCGCCAGTCGCGCATGTTGGCGACGCGGTCAGCGGCGTAGATGATCACCGGATCCCCGCCGGAGCGGAGGATTCCCTCGCGCAGGCTCCTCTTGCGCTCGCCGTAGCCCGCGATCGCCGGGTCCTCGCTCAGGCAGTCGACCAGACCGGCCACGCCGGGGCCAAAGCGCTCGCGGATCTCATCCAGTTGCACGTCGGTCTTCTCGACCACGTCGTGGAGGTAGGCGGCCGCGATCAGCGACCCGTCGTAGCCCGCCTCCGAGAGAAGATCGGCGACCGCGATCGGGTGTTCTACGAACTGCTCGCCGGTCTGCTTCCGGTACTGGCCCAGATGGACGCGTCTGGCGAAGCTGAGGGCGGAGATGACCTGATCCGGTTCAGTACGAGGCTCAGGACGTGTCGAGACTTCGGCCATCCGTTCGAACGCTAACGACGCGACCCCGGAATGGCAATCCGGGGCGCCCGGACATCCGCAAATAGGGACAAAAGCGGTTGACAGTTCATTCACATGGCCGATTCGGTCGTTTCCGCAATTTGCGGGGCGCCCACTCTCCTAGAATCGCCGGCGATGCCCCAGACGATCCGAAACGTCGCGATCATCGCGGCGCTGGCCGCCGGAGTCGACTTCCTGCCGGGCGGCGGGGCGGCCGCGGCGACGGTCCTCTCGTTGCTGATGATGGTCTTCCTGGCGACGATCGCATGGCTCGTCTACAGGACCTACCGCGAGCAGCAGCTCACGCTGGCGACGCTGACCGACAGCCGCAAGGCCGGGCTCTTCGGGGCGGTCGGAGCGATCGCCCTGCTGCTGGTCGCCTACAACGACTTCCGCTCCTGGACCGGCGGCATCCTCCTCTGGGTCGCGCTGATGGCGGGATGCATCGCGGTGATCTTCCTGATCTGGCGCCGGGCGACGACCTACTCGTAGGAGTCTTCCCGCCAGCCGGTGGTTTGCGACTCCGGCGCTGATCGGTTTCTGATTCGCATCCCGTGGTGCGGTTCCTGTGACGGGCCCGGACCTAGGTTCGGGCCATGGCTTCGAGGTGGAAGGGCGACCCGAACGAGGCCGGCCAGGCGTCGGTCGAGCTGGTCGCCGTGCTCCCGGCTCTGGCGGTCTGTCTGGTGATCGCCGGGCAGACCGTTGCCGTGGGCTGGGCGCTGTGGTCGGCCGGCAACGCCGCCCGAGCGGGCGCACGCGCCGAGGTGGTCGGCTCGGACCCGGAGTCCGCCGCCCGGTCTGCCCTCCCCGGCGCACTGCGCCGGGACGCGGTGATCCACTCCGGCGACGGGGTGCGCGTGAGGGTCAGGATTCCGGCGCTTCTTCCCGGGATCGCGCTGCCGTCCGTCACCGCCGCCTCGACCCTCGATGGGAATGGCGGCTAGGTCGCCGGGGCGCGCCCAGGCCTCCGTGGAGCTGCTCGCCGCGTTGCCGGCGCTGGCCCTCGCTGCCGCCATCGCCCTACAGCTGCTTCTGGTGGGTTACTCGCTGACCATCGCCGACGGTGCCGCGGAGGCGGGTGCGCTGGCGGGCGCCTCCGGGCACGACGTTCGGAGTGCCGCGCGGGAGGCGCTGCCCGGGTGGGCCCGCGGACGCTCGCGGGTCAGCGCCGGTGGCGGAAGGGTGACTGTGGAGCTGCGGCCACCGGCCCCGCTCGCCGCGGTCGCCGACGCGCTCACGGTGAGGTCGGAGGCCTGGTCGCGATCCCCGAAGGCCGGTGGGGGATGACGCCGGCGATTCTCGCCACCGGGACCGATCGCGGGCCGAGCCTGGGGCTGGCGGCCGCGGTGGCCGTCGAGGCGGCGTCCCTGACCGGCGCGGGCACGCTGCTGATCGAGGTTGGGGATGGCGCTCGCCGCCGGGGGCCGACCCTGCTCGCCGCGCCAGGGGCGCGCCGGATCGAGGATGGGCTTCGGGCCGGTGGGCTGAGGGCGTCCGCGCGCGGCCAGCTCTGCCACCTGGCGGTGGCCGAGCGGGGCGATCCACTCACGGAGGCGGCGAGTGCCATCTCGGAGTCCGAGGCCGAGCTGGCGGTCGTCCATCTTCCCGGCGGCCTCTGGATCCCGGCGCTGGAGACGGCGGGGCTCGGGATCGCTGCCGGTTGCCTGCTCGTCTCCCTTCCGGCGGAGAGATCGCTCGCCGCGCTCGCGGTGGACGAGTTGGCGCGGCGCCGTTTGCCCGTGCGCGTCGCCACGCGGCCGCCGGGCCAGCTTGCGGCGCGGCGTGCTCTCGCGGGTGTCCGGGCAGGTGGCTGGGTCTCCGAGGTAGGGCGCGCGATCGCGCGGCGGCTGCTCGGCCTCGGGCGGCCGGCTCGCGACAGCTCGGAGCCTGCGGTGAGCGATCAACGCGGCCAGGCCCTGCCGGCCGTGCTGGGGGCCGGGCTGATCCTCGTCCTCGCCGCGCTCGCGCTTGCGGCGATCGGCGGCGCCTCGACCGGCCGGGGCAGGGTGCAGAGGGCCGCCGACCTGGCGGCGCTCTCCGCCGTCCGCAGCATGCGCGATGACGTCCCGCGGCTGCTCGCGCCGGCGAGGCTCCCGGACGGCGAGCTCAATCCGCGGCATCTGAGCCGCGCCGACTATCTCTCCCGCGCCCGGCTCGCGGCGGTCGACGCCGCCGGGCGAAACCGCGTCGACCCGGCGCGTCTGCGGATCTCCTTTCCGGACGCCGGCGCGAATCCGCCCCTCCAGGCCCGCGCCACGGTCATCGGAGAGGTCGATCCCGAGCGGCTCCCCGGTGGTGAGCGCCTCGGGGATACGCGCCCGATCCGCGTGGTCGCCGTGGCGGTGGCGGAGGCCTCGGCGCCAGTGTCGTCATGGACCGGGATGCCAGCGCAGGCGGAGGGAGGCGGCTACTCGGGCCCGCTCGTCTATCGGGATGGTGAGGGCATGCGCCCCGACGTGGCGGTCGCCTACGACCGGATGGCCGCGGCCGCGAGTCGCGCCGGGCTCGACCTGGTGGTCGTCTCGGGCTTCCGCTCCGACGCGGAGCAGGCAGAGCTCTTCGCCCGCCATCCCGACCCGCAGTGGGTCGCGCCGCCTGGTCACTCCCTCCACCGCTGCGCGACGGAGCTCGACCTCGGCCCGTCCTCGGCTTATCGATGGCTGATCGCCAATGCACCGAGGTTCGGCTATCTGCACAGATACCCGTGGGAACCATGGCACTTCGGCTACGTCGCGGGACCGCCTCCCTGCTCCCAGGCCGGCAACGCCGTCACCGCCGGCGGAGCCCCCGGAGAGGAGGAGGGGCTGGGGCGAACTTCCGGCGTCCCGAGCTTCGTGCCGGCCGCCTACCGGGCGACCCTGCTGCGCTCGGCCTCGCGCTGGAACGTGTCGCCCGGCTTGCTCGCGGCCCAGCTGATGGCGGAGTCCGGCTTCAACCCGAGAGCCGTCTCGCCGGCGGGCGCGCTCGGGATCGCGCAGTTCATTCCCTCGACGGCCCGGTCCTACGGCCTGCGAGATCCCTTCGATCCGGTCGCCGCGATCGACGCGCAGGCGCATCTGATGGCGGATCTGCTGCGCGAATTCCACTCGGTGCCGCTGGCGCTGGCCGCCTACAACGCGGGCTCGGGTGCCGTGGCGGCCTGCAACTGCGTGCCGCCGTATCCGGAGACGCGCGCCTACGTCGCGCGGATCCTTGCCCTGGCCGACGGGGCGGGAGTGCTGCTGTCGCCGCCGCTCGAGGTGAGGTTGGTGAAGTGATGGCTTCGCCATAAACGGCCGCCACA
>JAWVFG010000076.1:0-18605 GCA_033856335.1 Solirubrobacterales bacterium | reverse complement strand
CTCCGCAGCGGGGTGCGGTCGATCGGCTCCGCGAGCAGCATCTCCTTGGTGAAGATCAGGTCCGAGCGGTTGTAGTCGGACATCTCGTAGTCGTGGCCCATCGTGATCGCGTCGAACGGGCAGGCGACCTCGCAGTAGCCGCAGAAGATGCAGCGGGAGAGGTTGATCTCGTAGACCTCCGCGTAGCGCTCCCCGGCCGAGACGCGGTTGGCGGGATCGTTCTCGTAGGCGACCACACGGATGCAGTCCGCTGGGCAGGCGGCCGCGCAGAGCGAGCAGCCGACGCACTTCTCGAGGCCGGTGTCCTCGAAGCGGTGGAGCTTGTGGCGCCCGCGGAAGCGCTGGTAGACCGGGGTCTTCTCCTCGGGGTACTGGATCGTCACCGTGCCCTCGAGGACCCGGCCGAAGGTGGTGCGCAAGCCGCGGAGCGTCTCGCCGAAGGCGCGATAGGCGCCGCCGATGCCACCCGGCTGGGGGCCGCGCTGGACCGAGATCACGTCGCCCTCGCCCTCCAGGTAGGGGAACTCCGACCAGTCCGTCTTGTCGGTGTTGAGCTTCGCCTCCATCAGCTCACCGTCACGATCACCGCGGTGGCGAGGACGTTGAGGGTGGCCAGCGGCAGCATCACCTTCCAGCCGAGCGCCATGAGCTGGTCGTAGCGGAGGCGCGGCAGCGTGGCCCGGACCCAGATGAAGAAGCAGACCAGCGTGAGCGTCTTCGCCACCATCCAGACCGGGTCGAGCCAGCCGGGCCCCGGCCCCATCCAGCCGCCGAGGAAGAAGGTGACGGCGATGCCCGAGACGACGAACATCTCCAGGTACTCGGCCAGCAGGTAGGAGCCGAACCGCATGCCGCCGTACTCGGTCATGTAGCCCTGAACAAGCTCGGCGTCGGCTTCCGGCAGGTCGAACGGCGCCCTGTTGGTCTCGGCGAAGCCGGCGATCATGAAGATCAGGAAGCCGACGATCTGGGGGACGATGTTCCAGATCTCGCCCTGGGCGTCGACGACGTGGGTGAGCGAGAGCGAGCCGGTCATCATCACCACGCCCAGCAGTGACAGGCCCATCGAGACCTCGTAGGAGATCAGCTGGGCGGCCGAGCGCATCGCGCCGAGGAAGCTGTACTTGGAGCCCGACGACCAGCCGGCGAGCAGCAGGCCGTAGAACGAGAGCGAGCCGAAGGCGAAGAAGTAGAGGACGCCTATCGAGACGTCGATCCCGTACAGGCCGACCCCGTCCTGGACGTTGCCGAACGGCAGGATCGCGAGGGTGACGATCCCCGAGAAGATCACGATTGCCGGGGCGATCGCGAACAGGAGGGGGACCGCCGCGTTCGGCCGGAACATCTCCTTGCCGGCGAGCTTGACGATGTCCGCCAATGGCTGGACCAGGCCCACCGGCCCGACCCGATTCGGGCCGTAGCGGTTCTGGAACCGGCCGATCAGCTTGCGCTCGGCGACCGTCAGGATCGGGACGATCGCGAAGACGCCGAGGAAGATGACCAGCGACTTGACGATCATCACCCAGGTCGCTTCGACGTAGTTGACCTCCCCCAACGGCAGGGTCATCGCTTGGTCACCTGGATGCGCTGGGGGACGCCGTTCGTGAGGACGTTGCCGTTTGCCTCGTCCGTGCCCTCGATCAGGAAGGCGGCGCCCTGCCGCATTCGCCCGCGGATGGCAACGGTCGCCTCGACGCTGGAGCCGTTGACCGAGACGGTCACGGCATCGCCGTTGGCCAACTCGAGGGACTCGGCGTCCTTGGTGGCGAGCTCCAGCTTCTGCTTGGGCATCAGGAAGCGCAGGGCTGGGTTGCGCTTTGTCACGTCCGTTGCCCACAGGTCCCGGTACGTGCCAAGCACGAGCGCGCCGCCGGCGGGGGCGTCCGCGGGCGACCTGTCGCCGATCACAGGGAAGGCCGTCCGAGATTCGTCCCGCGGCTCAGTCGGAGTTCCCGCGGCCGCCCCCGCCCCCGCCGCGCTGGTCGGGGTCCACGATTGGCCTGGGTCTCGATCGCCCCAGCGGAAGCCCGTCCCGCCGATCTCCTCGTAGGTGAGCGTGTCGTAGAACGGGACGTCCGTCGAGAGCGCGTCGAAGATGTCGGCCGGCGATTCAGCTGCGATCTCAATGCCCAGCTCTGCGGCGACGGCTGCCAGGAAGCGCCAGCCGGGGATCATGCCCTCCGGGAGCGGGACGTTTCGGCGCACTCGCTGGAGGCGGCCATCTGGATGGGTGACCGTGCCCTCCTTCTCCGCGTAGGTCTCGGCCGGGATGACGAGATTTGCCAGCTTGGTCGAGTCGTCGTCGAAGGAGGAGATCGAGACGACGAAGCTGCCGGCCAGCGCCTGGCGCCAGCCCACCGTGTCGGGGTGGGTCCGGACCGGGTCGGCATTGACCAACAGCATCGCGCCGAGCTCGTGGTTGGCGAGGGCGTCCTTGATCGCGGCACTGCCCTTGCCGGCTGGCGCGGGCTCGAGGCCCGGCTTGGCTCCTGGGAGGCAGCCCACCTCGCGCAGGCCGCGGGCGTTTGATTCCTCGGGGACCTCGAGCAGGCCCGGGCCGATTCGCTGGTGCATCTCGAGGGCGCGCGCGCATGCGTGAAGGGCCTCGACGGCGCCGGGACTGCGCCAGAGGCGCTCGCCCCAGACGATCGTCTGGTCGGGGGCCTCGCGCAGTGTCTCCGCGATCGCCGCGGCTTCCTTGCTGAAAGGGCCCTCGGTGTCGTAGCTCGCTGCGCCGAGTGCTCCGGCCAGCGCGCTGACGAAGGAGGCGGCGTCGCCGGGGGCATAGCGGATGGCCTCGTCCGCCCCGCCGTCGAGCGCGGTTGGGCGCTCCGAGGCGACGATCAGCTTGGCGCGGCCGCGGCGGACGGCCTTGCGGATGCGCAGGTCGAGGATCGGCATCTCGTGCAGCGGGTCGGTGCCGATCACGAGGATCGCGTCGGCGTGGTCGAGGTCTGCAATCCGCGAGCCGAGCTCGGGCCGGGAGAGCGGGCCGAGCAGGCCGGGGTCGACCGGGCTCGCCGAGCTGTCGACGTTCGACGAGCCGCCGTGGCGCAGGATCCGCTGGACCAGCCAGCCCTCCTCGTTCGAGGCGCCACCGCCGACCAGGGCGGCCGCGTTCTGACCGGCGCTGCGCACGGAGTCGGCGACCTTGGTGACCGCCTCGTCCCAGCTGATCGGGCTGAGGCTGCCGTCCCCCGCGCGGACCATCGGCCGCGTGATCCGATCGGCCGAGTTGAACATCTGGAAGGCGAAGCGCCCCTTGTCGCAGAGCCAGCCGTCGTCGACCTCGACGTTGTCGCGGGCCAGGACGCGCAGGACGCGCTCGTCGCGGACGGTGAACTTGACGTTGCACTGGCTCGGGCAGAGGGTGCAGATCGACCCCGCGTCCTCGATG
Organism: Solirubrobacterales bacterium; assembly: GCA_033856335.1. Classification (GTDB taxonomy): domain Bacteria; phylum Actinomycetota; class Thermoleophilia; order Solirubrobacterales; family 70-9; genus DASUPK01. The sequence goes on along the minus strand of JAWVFG010000076.1, from coordinate 15,208 downwards.
TCCCAGGGCCTCGCCCGGAAGCGGTAGGTGTAGGAGGTCAGTGCGCCGACCGGACAGAGCTCGGTGATGTTGCCGTGGAAAGGCGCGATGTAGGGGCGCTCATCGAAGGTGCCGACGAAGGTCTCGTCGCCGCGATCGAGCAGCTGGAGCTGCTCGTCCTCGGACACCTCCTGGCTGAAGCGCACGCAGCGATAGCAGAGGATGCAGCGCTCGCGGTCGATCGCCACCAGCGGGGAGAGCTCGAGCGGCTTCTGGAAATGGCGCTTGGGGTCGGTGAAGCGGCTCTTCCCCGGGCCCCAGCCCATCGCGATGTCCTGGAGGGGACACTCTCCGCCCTTGTCGCAGACGGGGCAGTCGAGCGGGTGGTTGACGAGCAGGAACTCGACGACGGCGTTCTGCGCCTCCTGGACCCGGTCGGTCTGCGTGTAGACGACCATGCCGTCGCGGACCGGCGTCGAGCAGGCGGTCTGAAGCTTCGGCATGCCCTCGATCTCCACCAGGCACATCCGGCAGGCTCCGACCGGGTCGCCGAGCTTGGGCTCGTAACAGAAGACCGGGATCTCGACGTCACCCATCTTGGCGGCGTCGACGAGCATCGTGCCCTCCGGAGCCGTCACCTCGCGGCCGTCGACCACCAGCGAAACGTGGTTTCGGATCGGCCTGGTCACGCCGCCAGCCTCTCCGGAACGCCGTGCTGGATCGCCTCGATGAACTCGTCCCGGAACTTCTTCACCATCGCGCCGACGGGCATCGCCATCGAGTCGCCGAGCACGCAGAGGCAGTTGCCGATGATGTTGGTCTGGACCGAAGAGACCGTCTCGAGGTCGATCGGCGTCGCCTCGCCGCGGATCATCCGCTCGAGCATCTTCACCGTCCAGTTGGTGCCCTCGCGGCAGGGAGTGCACTTGCCGCACGACTCGTGGTGGTAGAAGCGCGCCGTCCGGAGGGCCAGCTCGACGACGCTGGTCGTCTCGTCGAAGACGATGATCGAGCCGGAGCCGAGCATCGATCCCGCCTCGGCCATCGCCTCGAAGCTGTAGGGGAGGTCCATGCCCTCGTCGGCGAGCAGGACCGGCGAGGAGGACCCGCCGGGGAAGATCCCCTTGATCGTCCGTCCCTCCAGCGGTCCGCCGGCGAGCTCGTTGATCAGGGTCTTGGTCGGGATGCCCAGCTCGACCTCGTAGTTGCCCGGCCGCCGCACGTCGCCCGAGACCGAGACGACCTTGGTCCCCGGCGACTGCTCGGTGCCGAAGCTCTTGAACCAGTCGGCGCCCGAGGCGAGGATGTGCGGCGCGTTGGAGAGGGTCTCGACGTTGTTGATCAGCGTCGGCCCGTCGTAGAGGCCCTGGACGGCCGGGAAGGGGGGCTTGAGCCGCGGGTTGCCGCGCTTGCCCTCGAGGGAGTCGAGCAGCGCCGTCTCCTCGCCGCAGATGTACGCGCCCGCGCCACGGTGGACGACGACCTCCACCTGCTCGCCGGTGCCGAGCACGTCCTCGCCGAGGAAGCCGGCGTCGTATGCCTCCTCGACGGCGGCGTCCAGGATGTCGGCCTGCAGGTCGTACTCGCCGCGGATGTAGATGAAGCAGCGATTGGCGCCGGCCGCCCGGGCGGCGATGGCGATCCCCTCGATCAGCTGGTGGGGGTTCTTCTGCAGCAGCTCGCGGTCCTTGAAGGCGCCGGGCTCGGACTCGTCGGCGTTGCAGCAGAGGTACTTGTCCATGTCGCCGCGCGGCAGGAACGATGCCTTCTTGCCCATCGAGAAGCCGGCCCCGCCGCGGCCCCGCAGGCCCGAGGCCTCGAGCTCGTTGAGCACCTCCTCGGGCGTCATCTCCTTGAAGGCCTTGCCGATCGACTGGTAGCCGCCGAACTTCCGGTACGTCTTGATCGAGGCCAGGCCGGGCTCATCGATGTTGCGGAACAGGATCCGCGTCTCCTGGGCCGCCATCAGCTCTTCGCCTTCCCCTTGGGCTTGCCCTTCGCCTTGGGCTTGGCCCTCGGCTTGGGGCGGGTCCCCTTGTTGAGGGGGTGATTCGAGAGCCGCTTGTCGCCTGAGCCGAGCTTGCCGCCGGCGGCGCCGCGGTCCTGAAGCCGCTTCTGGGGCAGCACCTCCTTGCGACTACGGAGCTGCTCGACCGCGGCCTCGGCATCGTCAGCGTCCAGCGGCCCGTAGTAGCGCTCGTCGATCGATGCCATCGGGGCGAGGTCGCAGGCGCCCAGGCACTCGAAGCGCCTCACGAAGACCTTGCCATCCTCCGAGGAGCCCTGCCCGTCCACGCCCGCCGCCTCCCCGAAGGCCTCGAGCAGCCGGTCGGCTCCCCGCAGCCAGCAGCTGATGTTGGTGCAGACCAGAACCTGGTGCTCGCCCTCGGGCTCCAGGCGGAAGAGGTCGTAGAAGCTGGCTACCGATTCGAGATAGGCCGGGGTGACGCCCATCACCGCGGCCGCCTGCTCGATGCCCTCGGGCGTGCACCAGCCGTAGCGCCGCTGGACCGCCCAGAGTGCCGGGATCGCCGCCGAGCGCTTCTGCGGATAGCGCTTCATCGCCCGGCGGATCTCCTGGGCCAGCGCGCGCGGCACATCGACCTCGGAGGGGTCCGGGACCGGGGCAGGCTCGCCGTGTGGTTCCCGCGCCTCCTCGGAGGCCTGCCGTACTTCGATCGGCTCCAAGGGCGATGCCGTGCCCGGCGGCGAAGCCGGCGGCTCGGCACCTCGTTCTTGCTCGTCGGGCATCGGCGGGGGCTCGGGAACGTCGAGGATGTGGCCGGGGTCCACGGCCCACGGGCGCTTACCCCTGGGAATGAGTGGGCTCACCGGTCGACTCCTCCGATGATCGGGTCGAGCATCGCCAGGTTCTGGATCAGGTCCGCGAGCAGGCCGCCGACCGACATGTCGCGGAAGGCCTGCAGGTTGACGAAGGACGGGTCGCGGAAGTGGACCCGGGCCGGCTTCGAGGAGCCGTCGGCCAGCACGAAGCAGCCGAGCTCGCCCCGCGGGGACTCGATCGAGTAATAGAGCTCGCCCGGCGGGACCCGGTAACCCTCGGTGACCAGCTTGAAGTGGTGGATCAGCGCCTCCATCGAGGTCGAGAGCTCGTCCCGGGGGGGCAGCACGTACTTGCGATCGTCGGAGATCCACGGGCCCTCGGGCATGCCGTCGAGCGCCTGCTCGACGATCCTCACGGACTCGCGCATCTCCTGGAGGCGGACGCGGTAGCGGTCGTACCCGTCGCCGACGGTGCCGACCGGGATCTTGAAGTCGAAGTCCTCGTAGCAGAGGTATCCCGGGCTCTTTCGCAGGTCCCAGGGCTCGCCGGCGGCCCGCAGCAGCGGGCCGGTGACGCCCAGGTCCAGGAGCCGCTCGCGGGAGACGATCCCGACGTCGCGGGTGCGGTGCAGGAAGATCTCGTTGCGGTCGAGCAGCGCCTCGTACTGGTCGATGCGGCTCGGCATCACGTCGCAGAAGTCCCTGACCTTCTGCTCGAAGCCGACCGGGATGTCCTCGAAGACCCCGCCGACCTGGAAGTAGCGGGTGTGCATCCGCTGACCCGATGACATCTCGAAGAGGTCGAGTATCTGGTCGCGCTCGCGGAAGCAGTACCAGAACATCGAGATCGCGCCGAGGTCGAGCGCGGAGGTGCCGAGCCAGACCAGGTGAGAGTGGATCCGGTTGAGCTCCATGTGGAGGACGCGGAGGTACTGCGCGCGCGGCGGGATCTCCAGCTCCACGAGGCGCTCGACGCAGCCGCAGAACGCCTCCATCTGGAAGAAGTAGGAGAGGTAGTCCATCCGCTCGACGAACGGGATGACCTTCCAGTAGCTCTTGTCCTCGCAGGACTTCTCGATCCCCGTGTGGAGGTAGCCCATCACCGGCTTGACCTCGAGGACGCGCTCGCCCTGCAGGGTCACGATCAGCCGCAGCACGCCGTGGGTGGCCGGGTGGTGCGGGCCCATGTTGATCGTCAGGACCTCCTGCTCGGGTTCGAGGCCCGGTCCCCCAAGCTCGCGCTCGGCGGCCTCGGCGACGTCGACCAGCGGCGACGACGGGTCCTCCGCCTCCCGGGAGACCCCGCGCTCGGTGAGGTCGGCCTCGTCTCTGAGCAGCTCGTCGGCCATCACTCGAACCAGCGCGGAGCTTCGATCTCGTTGTGCGTGAAGAGCACCGGCTCGCCGCCGATCGGGAAGTCGCGGCGCTGCGGCCAGCCGACGTAGTCCTCCGGCATCAGGATGCGGCGAAGATCCGGGTGCCCCCGGAAGACGATCCCGAAGAAGTCGTACGCCTCCCGCTCCTGGAACTCGGCGGTGGGGTACAGCGCGACGCAGGAGTCCAGCTCGGGAAGGGGCCCGGCTTCGCCATCAATTGGCGTGTCCTCAGCTCCGCTTCCGGGCATGCCTGCGGGGTCGGCGAGGAGCGCCTTGACGTGGATGCGCTCCATTCGCTCCCGGCAGAGCACCTCGTAGTGGACGGCGAAGCGCGGCGTCGCCGGGAGGTAATCGGCGGCATGCAGGCTGGAGAGGAAGCGGTAGCTCTGGTCGGGCGTGTCGCGCAGCCAGCCGAGCGCGTGCAGGACCCCCTCGGGCTGGACGATCAGGGTGGCTCGGTCGCGCTCGACCGACGTCTCGATCACCGTTCCCGGCCGCCCCTTCTCGATCCCCTGGGCGATCAGCTCCAGCCCTGGAGCGTCAGGCATCCGTGGACTCCCTGACCGCCTGGGCGGCGCGCTCGATCGCCTCGGATGTCGGGCGACCCTCCTCGAAGCGCGCCCACTCCTCGGTGCCGGCCGCGTTGTAGCGCTGCCGCCAGCCGAGGTCGGGCTTGCCTCGGACCAGGCGCTGCAGCTTGTTGAAGCCGTGCAGCAGCGCCTCGGGGCGGGGCGGGCATCCGGGAACGTGGATGTCCACCGGCATGAACTTGTCGGCGCCCTGGACGACGGCGTAGTTGGCGAACATCCCTCCGGAGGAGGAGCAGGCGCCCATGGCGATCACCCACTTGGGCTCGAGCATCTGGTCGTAGACGCGCCGGACGACCGGCGCCATCTTCACCGAGACCCGGCCGGAGAGAATCATCATGTCCGCCTGGCGAGGGGACGCGCGGAAGGCCTCGGCTCCGAACCGCGCGATGTCGTATCGCGAGGTGACCATCGACATCATCTCGATGGCGCAGCAGGCCAGGCCGAAAGTCATCGGGAACAGGGCATTGGCCCGGCCCCAGTTGAGCGCGTTCTCGAGCGTCGTGGTGAGCAGCCGCTCCTCGACGTACTCCTCGAGGTCGGGGCCCTCCAGGTCCCCGCGCAGCATGTCGCGGGCGCGCAGCTGGCGGGCTCGGAGGCTCTCCCTCTTTACTTCCAATCGAGCGCCCCTCGACGCCAGACGAAGACGAGGGCGACGAGCAACAGAGCGACGAAGACGAGGATCTCTCCCAGGACAAAAACGCTCTTCGTGAGGTGCACGAGGACGCCGACCGGATAGAGGAAGACGACCTCGATGTCGAACAGGATGAAGAGCATCGCGATCATGTAGAAGCTGACCCCGAAGCGGAAGGTGCGGGTGATGTGGGAGGGCAGGCCGCACTCGTACGGCTGTCCCTTGATCGGGTTCGGACGCTTCGGCCCGATCACCCCGTTCAACAGTGCGAAGGCGCCTCCCACGATGATTCCGAGGCCGGCAAACACGAGAACTGGGAGGTAGCTCTGAAGCACGGTCCGCTGGGCGTTATACCACCGCGCCGACGACTTTGTAGCAAGGTGTTACATAGTGCTTTTCCGCATCAGCAAGCGGAATCCCGACCCTTTCGAGCGGCTTTCGGGCCGACGGCTCCCTAAGCTGTCGCGGCCGTGCCGGAAGTCCATCTCGTCGTCGGGGTCTCGCTGATCGCCGCCAATCTGGTCGCGGGGATCTGGGGCGGGATCTCCTGGCTCGAGCGCCGCCCCAGCGCACGCTTCTGGTACGCGCTGCGGATCGCGCAGGCCACGGTGGTCCTACAGGCGCTGCTCGGGCTGGCACTCGCCTTCAGCGGGCACCACGCCGACAAGCTGCACTACCTGTACGGGGGTCTCCCGCTGGTGGTCTCGCTGCTCGCCGAGCTGATCCGAGCCGGCTCAGCCGCCCAGGAGCTGGGCGACCTCGACATTCGGTCCGTCCCGAAGGAGCGCCAGACGCAGATCGCCCTGGCGATCCTCCGCCGGGACACCGGCATCATGGCCACGGCCTGCCTGGTGATCTTCCTGCTGGGGCTGCGGGCCGCCGGGACGAGCAGCGCCTTCTAGCGTTTGGCGAGTTCCATCGGATATACGGAGGAAACTCGCCAATGGAGCCTGCCTTCATTGCCGGTTTTCGCCTTTCAGCTCTCTGCCGGCAGGTCGCGGTACGCGCCGTGGTGAAAGAGCAGAGGCTGGCCGTCACGGGATTCGGCCGCCAGCACGTTGCCGGTCAGGATCAGGTGGTCGCCGCCGTCGATCAGGTCGCGGAGCTCGCAGGCCACCCACATCAGGGCACCGGCCAGGCGTGGCAGCTCGTCGCTCTCCGACCAGTCGACGCCCTCCCACTTCTCCGTCTCCTGGTTCTTGCCGGAGAACCTCCGCGCCAGCTCCGACTGGCCGGCGGCCAGCGCGTTGACGCCGAAGCGCCCCTGGGCGCGGACGGAGGTCAGCGTGCGCGAGCCGCGGTCGAGGCAGGCGAGCATCATCGGCGGGTCGAGCGACAGCGACGTGACCGCGTTGGCCGTCGCGCCAGAGGGCCCGTTCGCCCCGATCGCAGTTACGACGGTGACCCCGGTCGCGTAGGCGCCGAGCGTGGCGCGGAATTCCTCAGGGGAGACGGCCATGCCTGAAACCTACGTGCACGCGCCATCGGGCGAGGGGATCTGGCGCCGTTGTCCTGACATATGATCCCGCCGCGTGCGAGGGGCTCTTCCACTGATCGCAGTCGCCGTGATCGCGGCCGCCGCCGGTTGCGGGACGCAGGGCATCCAGGTTTCGTCCAACGATCCGATGCACGAGGGCGCCCAGATCTTCTCCGAGCGCTGCTCCGGTTGTCACACGCTGACGCCGGCGGGAACCGAGGGAAGCTCCAACCGCAGCCAGCGCCAGCAGGGGCCCAACCTCGATCAGCGCAAGGAGACGGTCAACGACGTGATCTACGCGATCCGCAACGGTGGCTTCTCGGGGGCGATCATGCCCCAGAACATCGTGGTCGGCGCGGACGCCGACAAGGTCGCGGCGTTCGTGGCGAAGTACTCGGGCCAGCAGGTCGTCAACTCGCCCAGGCCGGCGTCGACCACGACAACGGCCGCCCCCTAGGCAGCTCGCGGGGCGGAGCCACGCTCGACCTCAAGCAGATCCGCAGCGACCCCGAGCCTGTCCGCTCGGCCCTAAGCAGACGGGGTGCGGCGGAACAGCTCGATGAGCTCCTCGCCGCGGATGAGCGCCGTCGCGAGCTGAACACGCGGATTGACCAGATCCGGGCCGGGCAGAACAAGCTCTCGGGTGAGATCGAGGAGGCAGCGCGGGCCGGGAAGACGGATGACGCGAAGTTCAAGGAGGCGCGTGAGTCATCCAGCGCGCTCAAGGCCGAGCTCAAGGAGCTCGAGCCGCAGCTCGCGGAGCTCGGCGAGAAGCGCGACGAGCTGCTCGTCTCGCTCCCCAACCTCCCCGATCCGGATGCGCCGGACGGAGAGACCGAGGAGGACAACGTCACGCTGCGCGAGGTGGGGGAGCGCCCGGAGTTCGACTTCGAGCCACTCGACCACCTGGATCTGGCGCAGCGTCACGGTTGGATCGAGATGGAGGCGGCGGCAGAGGCATCGGGATCACGCTTCGCCTACCTGTTCGGCGATCTCGCCATGCTCGAGTTCGCGCTGGTCCGGTTCGCGATGGAGCAGGTGCGGGCCGAGGGCTTCGAGCCCACCATCCCCCCGGTCCTGGTCCGCGAGCAGGCGCTCTACGGCACGGGGTATTTCCCGGGAGAGCGCGACATGATCTACGAGATCCCTCGCGACGAGCTCTTCCTGGTGGGCACCTCGGAGGTCTCGCTGGCCGCGCTCCACGCCGACCAGATCATGGAGGCCTCGGACCTGCCGAAGCGCTACGGGGGCTTCTCGACCTGCTTTCGCCGCGAGGCCGGGGCGGCGGGCCGCGACACGCGCGGGATCTTCCGGGTCCACCAGTTCGACAAGGTCGAGATGTTCAGCTTCGTCGAGCCCGGATCGGCGCGAGAGGAGCATGAGCGCATCCTGGCGATCCAGGAGCGCATCCTCGGCGCGCTCGAGATCCCGTACCGCGTGGTCGACGTCGCCGTCGGCGACCTGGGGGCCCCGGCCGCCCGCAAGTTCGATTGCGAGGGGTGGATTCCCAGTCAGGGCCGCTACCGAGAACTGACAAGCTGCTCGAACACTACGGACTATCAGGCACGACGCCTGTCGAGCCGGTACCGTCCCGCACCAGGAGAATCCCCAGAACCCGTGCATACGCTGAACGGAACGGCGGTAGCGGTGGGTCGAACCCTAATCGCGCTGCTCGAGACCGGACAGAGGGGCGATGGAACCGTTGAGCTTCCGATCGCTTTGCAGGAATTTGGCGTTCCAGAGAGGATTCCCACATAAATGAGCGCCTCCTCTCCCAAGCGAGTAGTTCTCTGCGACGACCATGAGATCGTCCGCGAAGCCATCAAGGCGAGGATGGCGGCGGTCGAGGGCGTCGAGATCGTCGGCGAGGCCGAGACCGGCGAGCAGGTCGTCGACGTGGTCAAGGAGCTCGAGCCCGACGTCTGCATTGTCGACGTGGAGCTGCCCGGCAAGGACGGCATCGACGCCACCAAGGACATCCTCAAGGCCCGTCCCGAGACCAGGGTCATCATCTTCACCGCCCATGCCCAGCCCGACCTGCTGACACTGGCGCTGCGCGCCGGGGCCTCCGGCTACGTCCTCAAGTCCGCCCCCAGCGAGGACATCGCTCGGGCGATCGAGGTCGTGGCGAGTGGAGGGACCTTCGTCGGCACCGAGCTCGGCCAGGGCGCCGGCGAGGTCGAGAAGCTGCTCGAGCTGACCCCCCGCGAGCGTGAGATCCTCGAGCTGCTCGCGGAGGGCCTGCGCGTCAAGCAGATCGCCGACCGGCTTTCACTCAGTCCCGCCACGGTCCACACCCACGTCCGGAACGCGATCGCCCGGATGGAGGTCGATACGCGGACCGAGGCGGTGGCCCTCGCCGTGCGCTTCAGCTACCTGGGCGCCGGCGGAAAAGTCTGAGCTTGATGCGAGGGTGCGCGACGGCGCAACCCGTTTAGTTCTGCTCGGGCTTGAACTCCAGGGCGCAGCCGTTGATGCAGTAGCGCAGCCCGGTCTTGTCGGCGGGACCGTCGTCAAAGACGTGCCCAAGATGCGCGTCGCACTTTGAGCAGAGCACCTCGGTTCGCTTCATGAACATGCTGTTGTCGGACTCGGTCTCCACCTTCTCGTCGTCCATGGGCGCGTAGAAGCTGGGCCAGCCCGTCCCCGAGTCGAACTTCGTCTCGGAGGCGAACAGCGGCTCGCCACAGGCCACGCACACGAACTGACCCGGGTCCTTGACGTCGTTGAGCTCGCTCGAGAACGGCGCCTCCGTCCCCTTCTGGCGAACGACCTCGTATTGCTCGGGCGTCAGCTCCTGGCGCCACTCCTGCTCGCTCTTCTTGACCTTCTCCAAGTCTGTACCTCGCTTAGGTGGGGTGTGACCAGGTTAACCCGGTCGATTACACAGTCCTCCGAGCGGGGCCTTCGTTACTCGTTCGTAGGATGCTTCCGTGCCCGACTCCTTCTACGAGCCCGACGGCGACGGCTATGTCGCCACGGAGGCGACGCGAGGGCCCTGGGATCCCGGTGCGCAGCACGCCGGCCCGCCGGCGGCCCTGATCGGCCGCGAGTTCGAGCGGCTCGGCGGCGGCCGGATGGATGGCGGCGACGGTGCGCCGGCCCAGGTCGGCCGAATCACATACGAGATCGTCCGCCCGGTCCCGATCGCCCGCCTCCGGGTGCACGCCGAGGTCGTGCGTCCCGGCCGCCGGGTGGAGATGGTTCAGGCCTCGCTCACCGCGGATGACGGCAAGGCGCTGGTCCGCGCACAGGGATGGCGCCTTCGCACGGAGGAGGTGAGCTTCGAGGAACCGTCCGACCTACCCGAGCCACCGCCCGGCCCGGATCGCGCCGAGCCGGGCACGTTCCCGGACATCGGCTACGACGTCGGGTACCACACGGCCATGGACTACCGGTTCACGAAGGGAGCCTTCGTCGAGCCGGGCCCGGCCACCGTGTGGATGCGGATGGGCATTCCGCTCGTCCCGGACGAGGAGCCGACGCCGCTCCAGCGTGTGCTGGCCGCCGCGGACTCGGGGAACGGCGTGAGCGCCACGCTCGATTGGACGAAGTACCTGTTCATCAACGTCGACCTCACCGTGCACCTGCATCGGATGCCGCACGGCGAGTGGGTCTGCCTCGATGCGGTGACGCTGCCTGAGCCAAACGGAATCGGGATGGCCGATACGCGCCTGCTCGACGAGCGCGGGCCGATCGGGCGTGCGGCGCAGACCCTGCTTATCGCTGAGCGCTGACACCGGGCGTTCGTCCACGCCTTACCAACCCCTAACTCGGGGCTAACCGGTGGCTGACCGATGGGAGTCGATAGTTGCCTGGTCAAAGTCAACCCAAGGGCGGCCGGGGCACACGTCTTCAGAGGACGGCCGCCACCGTTCAAGGAAGGAAGTCATGAGAGGAAAGACAGGAACTTTCGCGGTGGCTGCCGCCGGGGCGCTGGCGCTCCTGCTGGTTGCATTCGGTGGCTCAGCCGTCGCGAAGGACAGGAACCACGATCAGATTCCCGACAAGTGGGAGAAGAAGTTCCATCTCTCGCTCAAGGTCGACCAGGCGAACAAGGACCAGGACAAGGATCACGTCGACAACCTGAACGAGTTCCAGGAGGGCACCAGCCCTCGCTCCAAGGACTCGAATCACAACGGCCGTCCCGACGGCCTCGAGGACGCCGATCATGACGGACTCAACAACGCCGCCGAGGATCAGACGGCGAACCTCCCCAACGACCAGGACACCGACAACAACGGTGTCTTGGACGGAGCGGAGAACGCCGGCACGATCGCCGGCTTCGACGGCACCACGCTGACCATCGACCTCGCCGGTGGAGGCCAGGTTTCCGGCACGGTGGACGCCAGCACCGAGATCAAGTGCGAGACGGAGGACCAGCTGGAGGCGGACGACAGCTCCGACCCCGGCGTTGCGTCCACGTCGAGCGACGACGGGTCCAGCGACGACGGGTCCAGCGACGACGGATCGACCGAGGATCTGCCGGGCGACAGCAGTGGCGATGGCGGCAGTGTCTGCACGACTGCCGACCTCACCCCCGGCACCCCGGTCCACGAGGCGGAGCTCTCGGGCACCACGTTCGAGAAGGTCGAGCTGGTCAAGTAGCTCACAGCATCAATCGGGTTGCGCTGTCGCGCATCCCTTCTCCTAACGGATTCCGGGCGCCTGCGGGCGCCCGGTTTCCGTTCCGGACCGCCTGGGCCACCTGGTTGTTCACTGGCGCATCCCCTGCTATCCCGTGAGACACTGAGCGGCGCACTGGCGGGAACCGATCCGAAAGACTGGATGTCGATCTACAGGGACAAGCACACGAGCGCAGGCCGTCGCGGCGTGATCACGGCCGTGTCCGTGGTGGTCGCACTGCTCGCGATGTCGAGCTCGGCGATGGCCGGGCAGGACGCGCTCAAGGGCGGATCCGTTGTCATCCAGCTGCACGGCTCGCGCGGCCTGAAGCTGAAGCCGAGCGGTCTCACCCTGCCGATCACCGGAGGGGCCCTCGATCCGGTGGACGGCTCCGGGACGGTGCAGGTCTCCGGCGGCTTCAAGGCCAAGCGCGGCAAGGGCAAGACCAAGGTCAAGATCACGGCCCTCACCTTCGGCGCCAACGGCGGTGCGGGCAGCATCGCGGCCAAGATCGGCAAGAGGAAAGTGAGCGCCTTCGGCAACCTCGTGGGCGGGACGGTCTCCCGCGATGGCTGGGGCGCGAAGATCGTGAACGTCAGCGCCACGATCGCGGGCAAGGGCGCCCAGGCGCTCAACCGCGCCTTCTCCCCCACCAAGGGAAAGGGGGCGAAGAAGTCGGCGGGCGGCAGGGTGAAGGCCGGTCAGCCGCTCGGGACGATCGTCTCGGTGACGACCGACCCCCTGACCGTCGAGGTGGTTCCCGGCAGCGGGACGATCGTGCTCAATACGGACCCGACGGGCACGTTCGTCTCCAAACTGAGCCCACACTGCATCGACCCGCTTCCGACGGGCTCTCCGCCTGGCGTCGCACCCATCGCGCCGGGGGTGGCGAATATCACTGGGACGCAATACACCTTCCCGGTCACGGGCGGTGCCGTTGCTCCGGACTTCACCGCGGGCGAGCTGGTCACCGGCGGAGGCCAGGTGCTGACCAAAAACAGCAGCGTCGCCAACCCGAGCGCCTGCGCCTCGGCGGATCCACCGGTCGGCACTCAGCTGCTCAGCACGGACTTCACGAGCCAATTCGATCGCAACGCCCTCGCTTCAACGGCGACCCTGCCGAACGGGACGAGCATCGTCGCCGCGCTCGCGACGATCGACTGGTCCACCGGCACCCGGTCGATCGACCCGAGCACCAAGCAGCTCACGGTCACCGGCGCCACCGTCTCCCTCGCGGACGTGGCGGCCTTCACGCTCAACCAGATCTTCCCAACCGAATCCGGCAGCGCCAGCGACGACTTCGCCACAGGCGACGCGATCGGCACCGTGGACATGACCGCCACGCTGCGGTAGCCGGACCGAGCTACCGGCCCGGCACAGCGGAGGGGGAGGGATTCGAACCCCCGAGGGACCGAAGGCCCCTAACGGCTTTCAAGGCCGCCGCATTCAACCGCTCTGCCACCCCTCCATCAGAAAACGGGTTGCTCCTCGCGGGGCACCCTCGCACAAGGCTAATGCGCGGTTAGTCGTCCTGCGGGATGCAGAGGATGACCGGGATTCGCCTGTCGCCGGCGCGCTCCTGGTACTTCGCGAAGCCGGGATAGAAGCTCGTGGCGAGGCCCCAGAGCCGCTGGCGGAGCTCACCCTGAGCCTCCCTCGCCCGGTAGCGGCCTCCGCCGCCCTTGGTGAAGAGCTCGACCTCCGGGTTCGCGAGGACGTTGTGGTACCAGGCCGGGTGGTCCAGGTGACCTCCCCGAGAGGCGATCAGGATCACGTTGTCTCCGTCCGTGAAGTAGGCGAGCGGGGTGGTCCGCTTCTTCCCGCTCTTCGCGCCGGTGTGGGTGAGCAGGACGGTGGGAGCGTTGAGGGTGGTCCTCACCCGGCCACCAGTCGCCCTCATCAGGTACGGGTCGATCTTGTTCCCGATGTTGACCAGGAACCAGGTCATCGGGCGCTGCCGCGCCGACCAGGAGAGCGCGCTCATCCAGAGGCCCTTGGGCTCCATCGGGTCGGATTGGGGGATGCGGCCCACGGCCGCATCCTGCCACGTTCTAGGAGATCAACTCACCGAGGCGCGCAGAGGTGAGCAGCTCACCCAGAGCCGCCGGCGGCTGCGGCCGAGCGAAGTAGTAGCCCTGGCCCCGGTCGCAGTGGAGCGCCTGGAGCTCGCGGAGCTGCTCCTCTCGCTCCAGCCCCTCAGCCGTCGCGGTCAGGCCAAGGCCGTGGGCGAGCCCGACGATGGCGGCGACGCCCGCGGCATCCTCGCGCGAGCGGCCGAGGCCTGCGATGAACGACGCGTCGATCTTGATGGCATTCAGACGCGGCAGGCGCTTGAGGCTCCCGAAAGACGAGATCGCGATGCCGAAGTCGTCTATCAGCAGCCGGATGCCCAGCTGCTCGAGGTCGGGGATGGCGATGAGCGCCGCCGCCCGCCTATCCATCACCGCCCGCTCGGCGATCTCCAGGCACATCGATGAGGGCGGCAGCTGCGCGTCGGCGACCGACTGCGCGATCTTGCCGCTCAGTCCGGGGTCCGCCAGGCGCCGCTCGCTGATATTGACCGAGACCGTGAACTGATCGCTCTCGGGAATCTCCTCGCGCCAGCGCGCCGCCTGGAAGCAGGCCTCCCGCATGACGAGATCGTCGAGCTCCGTGATCAGGTCGGTCGACTCGGCGATGTAGAGGAACTGCGCAGGCTCCAGCAGGCCTCGATCCGGGTGCTGCCAGCGCACCAGGGCCTCCGCGCCGGTGATCGCGCCGGTGGTCAGGTCCACCTCGGGCTGGTAATGCACAATGAGCTCGCCCCGCCCGATCCCCTCCCGGAGCTCGCGCTCCAGCCCTGTGTGGTCGGTGTCGCCGGTGCGCATCCACGTCTCGAAGAGCGCGTAGCGAGACTTTCCCGCGGCCTTGGCCCGGTACATCGCGAGGTCGGCGTCGCCCAGCATCTGGTCGGGCTCCGTAGGCGATCCATCCGCCGAGTACAGCGCGATGCCGATGCTGGCGGCCTGCGTGATCGGCCTGCCCTGCACCTCGATCGGCTTCGCCATCGAGTCGATAACCCGGTCCGCGATCGCGCGGACGTCCTCCTCGCCGACCTCCTCGCAGAGGAGCGCGAATTCGTCGCCGCTCAGTCGTGCCAGGGTGTCGCCCGCCCGCAGCAGGCGCTCCAGCCGGCGTGCGACCTCGATCAGCACCTGGTCGCCGGCGGAGTGGCCGAGGGTGTCGTTGACGAGCTTGAAGCCGTCCAGGTCGAGGTAGATGATCGCGTAGCCGCGGACGGCCCTCCGGTTCGACGCCATTCGCACGCGGTCCGAGAACAGGGTCCGATTCGGGAGGCCCGTGAGGGAATCGTGGAGGGCCTGCCGGGTGAGCCGCTCCTCGGACTCCTTGCGATCGGAGATGTCCTCGATCTGGCTGATCAGATATCCCAGCGCGCCCTCGCTGTCGTAGACCGGCGAGACGTTGAGGGAGATCCAGACCGCGTGACCCTCGGCGTGGATGTATCGCTTCTCGGTCCGGTAGCCGTATCGCTCGCCGTCGAGGAGGTCGCGCATGGCGTCGAGGTCGGCGTCGACGTCGTCCGCGTGGGTGATCTCGCTGAAGGTCTTTCCTAGGAGTTCGTTCTCGGGATAGCCGGTGATCTCGCAGAGAGCCCGGTTGACGCGCTGGTATCGCCCCGCGGTCGAGACCAATGCCATTCCGACCTGGCTGTCGTCGAACGCCTTGCGGAAGCGCTCCTCGGCCT
>JAWVFG010000075.1:0-2648 GCA_033856335.1 Solirubrobacterales bacterium | reverse complement strand
GGACCCCCGTTCCGCAATCCGCGTTAGCTGCCGATCGCAGCGATCGCGGGCTGGTCCTCCTTCTTGATGCCGGGTGGCAGCGGAGCAGATCCGGCGTTCTGCGCCGCGACCTGCTGGCCCGTGTCGCTGATGACGTAGGTGAAGTACGCCTTGACGAGGTTGGTCGTCTCGGTCGAGCTGTACTTCGTACAACCCATCAGGTACGAGACCAGCAGCACCGGGTAGGCGCTCGGGTCGGTCGGGGTCCTCTGAACCTTGTAGGCGAACACGTACTTGCCCTGGCTCAGCGCCGGGTCCTTCTGCGACTGATCGAAATCGTTCGTCGCACCCGTCGCGCTCGGAGCCACGTAGGTGTTGCCCACCTTGACCTTGGCGATGCCCAGGCCCTGGGCCTGGCTTTCATCGGCGTAGCCGATCGTGCCGTCACCGGCCTTGACCGCCTGAATCACGCCTGACGTCTGAGCGCCGGACTCACCGCTCTTGATCGGCCAGTTTCCGTCCGGATCGAACGTCCACACGCTCGGTGCGGCCGAGTGGAGATAGTCCGTGAAATTGGCCGTGGTGCCTGACTCGTCCGAGCGGTGCACCGGGGTGATCTTCGTGCTCGGCAGGTTGACACCGGGGTTGTCCGCCTTGATCGCGGGGTCATCCCAGGTCGTGATCTGACCCTTGAAGATCTTCGCGGTCGTATCCGGGCTGAGCTGCAGGCTGCTGACCCCCGAGAGGTTGTAGACGATCGCGATCGGCGAGATGTAGTCCGGGATCTGGATCAGCTGGCCGGGCGCGCACCGCTGGGTCGCCTTGGGCAGCTCAGTGCTGTCGAATGGCGAGTCGCTGCCGGCGAAGTCAGTGTGGCCGCCGGCGATGAACTGATCCCGGCCGCCGCCGGACCCGATCGCGTCGTAGGTCACCGTCGCGCCTGAATTAGCGCTCTCGAACTTGGCGACCCAGGCCTCCTGAGCGGCCTGCTGCGCGCTGGAACCGGCGCCGGCGAGAGTGCCGGAGACGCCGGACGAGCTGCTGTTGCTCGAACCGCATGCCGCCACGGTGAGGGCCAGGACGGCGGACGCGGCTGATATGAGCCACCACTTCCTATTCATGGAGTCGCTCCTTTTTCGCTTTTCGAAAAGGGTCGGCGGCTCACGGCTCGCCTCCCTCGGATCCTCTAGACGTCCGGACCCTGTCAATGGCCCCAGGGCAGCTTGTTACGTTCGTGTGGCCCAGTTGTAAAAAGGATGTAAATCGCCCCGATCACTCGCGGGCGCCGAGGCGCGTCAGGCCTGGGGCGAGAACCGGTATCCGATGCCGGTATGCGTGTGGATGAAGCGGCGTCCAGGCAGCGCCCGAGCGAGTTTCGCCCGCAGGCGGCCGACGTAGACGTCCACCGAGCGATCGCTCTTCTTGTACGACCGCCCCCAGACCGTCTCGTAGAGCTGCTCACGGGTCATCACACGCTCGGCGTTGTGCGCGAGCTCCGTGAGGAGCTGCAGCTCCCGCACCGTCAGGATCAGCGGGCGCCCGTCCACGAGGGCGGCGTGGTCAGCCGGCCTGATCTCCAGCCGACCGGCGTAGACGGGGGTCTGATCCAGGCTGGACACTGGAATCGTCGATACTGGGGTCGCGCCGCCGTTCAGACCTTCCATCGCGTCGGAGCTTCGCCGCTGGCCCCGCGCAAGTAGTTACGGTCGAGTGAACTTCCGGTAAATGCGATGTGAATTCGGCATCGTGATCACCCCATCCTGTGGCCCGGGCGCGGGCGGCCGGTCCAGGTATTCACGGATGAATCGACGGGATTCAGGGCGTCGAAGCGCCTCGGCGCTGACGTCGAGATACAGCGGGCGGGACAACGACGGGTAGCTGCCATCCCGCACCGAGCTGACGGTCGGCGTCACACAGCCCCGGCCCCCGTTCACCGCAACGGGTCTCACCCCCGCTCCGCGCTTGAGCTCGCCGACCGGCAGGTAGCCGATCGCGCTGGGGGAGGCCGCCACCGACTCCGCGAGCTCGGCGGTGTCGGTGGCCTCCTGGTAGTCGTTCCTGGTCAGCGGATCGACGGGGCCGTAGAGGCCCTCGGCGAGCAGGGTGTAGGGCGCGGTGTCCGGCTTCCAGCCGACCGGCTGCAGCTCGACGGCCGGAAAGCGGGGGTCGGCCTGGGCCCAGGTGTTGACCGGATCGGCCCGCCTCCAGATCGCCCGCACCTGATCGAGGCTGAGGCAGGTCGCGAAAGCGTTCCGCTTGCTCACCACGAGCGCGATTCCCTCCCGTGCCACTTCGACGGGCAGGTACGTCGTCCCGGAGGTGCGGCAGGCCCGGCGCTCCGAACGGTCGAGCCTGCGGGCGACGGCGGCGATGTCGACCTCGCCCGCGCAGAAGAACGTAATGGCGCTCTGATCGCCCGAGGCGCCGGCAGTGACCCGAACATCCGGGTGACGGTTCTCGAAGCGCTGGGCCGCGCGGTCCATCACCCCTCGCAACGCAACCGCCCCGTCGATGGTCACGGTGCCCGAGAGCGCGTCCCGTTTTCTCGAGTGCCCGTCGTCCCTGCCTCCGCTGTCGGTCGCGACGATGCCGACGAGCGTCGCCACCACGATCACTGGCGTCAGCTGGAGAAGGGCTCGGCGCGCGCGAGAGGACGTCCTCGGCATTGC